>CAJXTK010000077.1 GCA_913061115.1 uncultured Haliea sp. | reverse complement strand
TCTATTCGTCGGCAGCGTCAGATGTGTATAAGAGACAGTGACCGGATCGTTCTGCGCTCCAGCAATGATCCGCGTGGCCCACGCTCCGAGGATCCTATGACGCACACGGCAGCTAAGTCCTGAACGATTTCAGCGCAACAAGGACACAGGTGGCTTGCGCCCCTTGTGTCCCATTTTCATCAATGTATAATCCCGTTCGCTTCTTACGAAGGCATTGAAGCGTAGAGAAGAACATTTCCGGTGGGCTGGCTGAGTGGTCGAAAGCGGCGGTCTTGAAAACCGTTGAGGGTTTATCCCCTCCTAAGGTTCGAATCCTTAGCCCACCGCCACATGCCTATATAAATCAATGAGTTACGACTGATTTAATAATCTACCCCCGAACCTACCCCCGAATCAAAATTGATACTCCATCAGATTTCAACGAAGTGTGTGCCTGACGCCACACAGTGCTGTGCATGCCAATACGAGACGAGTGAGGAACGATGACCCCAGGCCAGAAAGACTTTTTATTTTTGCCTCTTGGCGGATGCGGCGAAATCGGGATGAACTTAAACTTGTTCGGCCATGCCGGTCAGTGGTTGATGGTGGACTGCGGAATAACTTTCGAAAAGGATGATGCAAACTCAGGTGGTGGCAATCGAGTCGAAATGCCCGACCCAATATTTATTAGCAACCGCAGTGACGCCCTTGTTGGAATGATCGCGACGCATGCTCACGAAGATCACATAGGGGCAATCGCTCATCTATGGCCACAATTAAAATGTCCTATTTACACAACGCCGTTTACGCGGAATGTATTGCTTCGAAAGCTTCGGCAAAAGGGCATTGATGCACCTATTGTGACTGTTCAGGAGGGCGAGACAATTAATCTTGGGGGTTTTAAGGTTACTTGGCTTCCCATTACCCATTCGACGGTAGAAACTAATGCGCTGCTTATAGAGACCTCCGCTGGGCGGGTGCTGCACACAGCAGATTGGAAAATTGATTCCGCGCCTATTGTCGGCCGAGCGTTTGAAACGGATATTTATCGACATCTAGGCCATGATCGTATCGACGCTATAGTGTGTGACTCGACCAACGCCAATCAAGCAGGCCATTCCACTTCTGAGTCAGAATTGTTTCCAGGACTGTTAGCAGCCGTTAAAGGCTCCACGGGGCGGGTAGTGGTTGGTTGTTTTTCTAGCAATGTTGCGCGCCTGCAAACCCTTGGTCATGTGGCGGAAGTGTCAGGGCGCTATATAGGGGTGATTGGCCGATCAATAGAGGCCATGGTGATAAATGCCAGAATGGCGGGTTACTTAAAAGACCATTTCAACGTAGTCGATTCTTTCAACCTAGGCTACCTGCTGCCTAATGAAGTATTGGCTGTGGCGACGGGGAGCCAAGGAGAATCGCGAGCTGCTTTGCAGCGACTGGCAATGGATACTCATCCGGACATTACCTTAGCAGCAGGGGATCACGTGATCTTCAGTGCTAAAACTATTCCTGGCAACGAGATCGCTGTGGGCCGATTGGTGGCTGCCCTTGAGAGCAAAGGTGTTGAGGTGACGCTTTCAGAGACCAGTTCGCGGCCTATTCATGCATCGGGGCACCCTTGCCAGGAAGAATTACAGCAGATGTATCATTGGGTAAAGCCTAGGATTGCGATACCTGTTCATGGCGAGGCTATGCATATGCAATGCAATGCGGACATAGCAAAGTCATGCGGCGTACCAATACAGTTGACCGGGATCAATGGTGATGTGTTTGACATCGTTGCTGGCGAAAAACTGAAAGCGCGCGTGCCAGTTGGCCGGCTCTGGTTAGATGATTCAAAGCGAGAAGCGCTTTTAGCAAAGGTTGAGTAGCCTTAGGAAAGTAATGCCGCTGTTAGTCACTAAAAAGACTCTGCGCCAGCCGCTAGGGGCGCAGTATGCCCCCTAGCGCAGATGCTTACCTTTAGTATCCAAACCAACAAAAAACCCGCACTAGGCGGGCTTGAGAAGGCTCAGGCTTTACGTAGCTTTCTGACGGCCACTAGAGACAGCAGTCCAGCCATCATCCCCAGTAGCCAGATAGGGCTGGTGGGGACGGGTGTTGCTGTAGGAGCTGCTGCTTCCGCGGTGACATGTCAGGCGTAAGTCGTCTTCAGCACAGCAAAAGCAGCCGACCATGCGCTGATAGCGGTTTATCACAATAGGCAGCTCATTTGACCCGTAAATTAGTGTCTCCCCAATACGCGGTCATATGGGTAATCAAGCCCTCATCGTTGAACTCCATCACATCGAGAGTTTCTACTTTCATATCTATCCCTTTGGGGCTTGCTATCATCGCCGCAGCGCCCCACTTCTCGCGGGCGCGGACACTGCCTTCGAGAACCATGTGGTCAACGCTATCGATGGAGGCTTGATAAAAGACCCGAAGCGCATCTTTACCGCGATGGGCGTCACTGCCAACCGGGTCTTCAACCACTGCATCATCAGAAAAAAGAACGAGGACCTTCTCAACATCATCGCTGCTCATGGCATCAACATAGGCCTGCATGACACTGGCGATAAGCTGGTCGTTTAATGCAGTCATTCATCTATCCTCATTTTTTATAAACGTATAACCCGACCTTTAGCCGAGCCAATTAAGCGTCACGTCTATTTCTGTACGGCGAATTAAAGGCCACCAACGATTAAAGCGTCTTATATTTTCTTCTGTCTATGATTTTCAGAGTACCCCCACTCGCGTGGCAGGGTCTCTGTTGTCAGACTCGGTTTCAGGGCCAATACTCTAGACCCTAACCGATTATTGATATACGCCGCATCAGACGGTAAGGCAAATCTTCCCAAAGTGCTGTTGTGATTCTTGTAGCCGGAACGCCTCAGCCAGATCCTCAAGAGCAAAACTGCGGTCGATGACAGGCAGAATTCCCGTGGCATTGATCGCTCTCACCATATCTTCCTGGTTGGCACGTGAGCCGACAGTGATGCCGCTAATCACGGCATTTTTCTGAAACAACTCGGCCGTAGGCACGTCGCCCTGAACACCCGTTAGCACGCCGATCATGGAAATGTGCCCGCCCATTGCCACCGCGCGCACAGACTGCGGCAGCGTACCCGAGCCGCCAACCTCGACAATAACGTCTGCACCCTTACCGCCGGTGATCTCCAACACCTTATCACCCCACTTCTCAACCTCACGATAGTTGATCAATTGGTCTGCCCCAAGGTCGCTTAGTCTCTCTAATTTAGCCTGCGATGAAGACGTCGCAATAACGTGACAACCTGCTGCCTTGGCAAACTGCAAAGCGAACACAGATACGCCACCACTGCCCTGCACCAGCACGGTATCGCCAGGCTTTACCCTTGCCTCGACCATCAGTGCACGCCACGCAGTCGCCGCAGCACACGGTAAAGTGGCTGCCTGCTCGAAGCTATAGCCGTCCGGCATCCGAGTGAACGCCGAAGAGGACATCGTAACGACCTCAGACGCGAATCCATCGATCATGTCGCCGGGAACATCACTCATTTTAACGAGATTATCGGCCCGACCATCAGCCCAATGCGGAAAGAAGCAGCTCATCACTCGATCACCAGGCTGGAACTCCGTCACCCCAGCACCCACCGCTTCTACGATTCCGGCACCGTCCGACATGGGAATGCGTCCGTCATCAACTGGCAGCAGGCCAATGGCAACGACATAGTCATGAAAATTCAATGAGCTCGCATGATTGCGGATACGGATCTCGCCCGCTTTTGGCTCAATAACGTCTACATTCGCTATTTCCAGCTTGTCGAGACCACCTGGTTTTTTCAATTTAATTGCGCGCACAACTATCTCCTTACTTACGGTGAATACACATTAATACCCTACTGCATCCGACGTTATCCGAACACCGTATTCAGCTGAGTTTAAAGCCAATGGTCGGAGAGCTTACGCGATTTTTACAGCGGTTGCTCGCCCAAATGATTTTCAATTTCCATGCTGCACCTGCATATCCTTTTCACTTTCTCTTCTTTAATATGACATCAACGATGAGAAGTTCACAACAAAAAAGGGGATGGAGGCCAATATGACCGCCGACTTAATTTTTGCGGCTGCAAATATAGTAGGTGAAAGTCTAGTTTGGGATGTTAATAGACAACGCTTGCTGTGGGTTGATATTATCGGGAAATTCATTCACGCCCTTGACCCAAAAACCTTTGATCATCAGCGCTGGGAGACCAACGATTTTGCTACATCATTGGGTCTCAGGAAGGATGGCGGCGCGGTTGTGGCCTTCACGAAAAAGATATGTCTGTGGAACTATGATAACCAATTTCATCCACTTGCTACTGTCGAACCAGAACTATCGGAAAATCGCTTGAATGAGGGTGTTATCGGTCCAGATGGTGCGTTTTGGGTTGGCACGATGCAAAACAACTTCGCCGCCGACGGTAACCCGGTGGAGATCACCAAAGACACAGGCCGGTTATACCGCTGCAAAGCCGATGGCAGCGTAAACTCGATCAGCGAAGACCTCTTTGGAATCACGAATACTCTAATCTGGACAAATACTGGGCACTTGATTACCGCCGACACGCTGAAGAACGAGCTCTATCGTTATGATATCGATCCGGCAACCGCGCAACTTACCGGCCGGCGCATAATCGTCTCAGGGTTTGAACGCGGATTACCCGATGGTTCTGCCATGGACGCAGACGGATACATTTGGAATTGCCGAGTTGCGGGTGGCGGATGCATCATGCGTATTGATCCTGATGGCAAAGTAGACCGGGTTATTGAACTCCCCTGCAGTTGTCCGACAAGTTGTGCATTTGGCGGAGAAGACCTGAGCACGCTTTATATTACTTCAGCGCGCTTCACGATTGACCAAAAACACCTGAAGGCTAACCCCCAAGAAGGCGGTCTGTTCGCAATCAAACCAGGTGTTTCGGGTTTGCTCGATCACCGGTTTGGCTAGCTGCAAAATGCCTTCGCTGTGCCAGACGTTACGAAGAAACCTGTGAGTACTAAGTTATGACAAACGGACACGAAAAGTCGGCTGGGACAGTAAGGCTAGTGATTGGTCTGGCCTTTGCGCTGGGACTGGTCAACTATCTCGATAGGGTGGTGATTTCCTATGCGATCGGTCCGATCCAAAGAGACTTCGGGATCGACAATGCGGGCTTCGGTCTCGCTATGAGCTTTTTTGCCGCCGGAGCGCTGGCAGTCAACGGCATCTCAGGGGTGTTGCTAGATCGCTACGGTGCGCGACGCATCTGGACCTTAGGCCTTATCGTGTGGTCCATGACGATGTTCCTGATGGGATGGGTTCACTACTGGTGGCTATTTCTGGCCTTTCGTGTGGTTTTAGGTATCGGCGAGGGTGTCAACTTTCCCGCAATGAACCGGGCGATTGCCGATTGGGTGCCGCGAGGGGAAACGACCCGGGCCACTTCTTTCGCCTTACTAGGTGTTCCCGTCGCTCTCCTCATCGGTGGCCCGCTCTTCAGTTTGCTTATTGAACGCTTCGGCTGGCGAGAAACTTTTATGGCACTCGGTCTAGCGGGTTTCGCGCTAATGGTTACGTGGCTTCTTCTCTACCGAGAACCTCCAAAAACTCAGACCCCCGCCACGCCCACGCTGGCAGAATATGCCGCCGTCCTGCGAAACCCAACCCTTCTTGCCACTGCCTGGTCCTTCTTTGGCTTCGGAGCGATCCTGTTCTTTGGCGTCACATGGATTCCGGGTTATTTCGAACACGAGTTTGATTTGAAGCTGACAGCCATCGGTTGGTTTACCACCATGCCCTGGGCATTTTCTATCGTCGGAATGGCGCTCATGGGCACCCTCTCCGACCGTTTGTTCAGTGCCAGCGGCGATATCCGCCGGGCCCGCATTCACCCAACATGGATTCTACAACTTCTCGCTGCAGCGGCCTTTATTCCATTGGCATCGGTCACCTCCAGCGATTGGGCCATCGTTTGGCTAACTCTGGGGAATCGGCTTCTCAATGTCAGCAAACGGCCTCTATTACTCAATTTGCACCGACTTGTTTCCGAAATCCGCAGGTGCGGCAACTGGAATTATTGTGACTTTCTTCTCGGCCTCTGGGGTTCTGACGCCATTCCTAATCGGATGGCTCACGGATGCTACCGCGTCATTCGATATCGCTTTCCTCATGCTGTCCGGGATCGTCGGGTCCGGGGCGCTGGGGCTTCTGCTTTTTGCGCGACCCAAAAGCTCCAACGCTGCCGCCCCCAATATCCGTATAACCTAGACAACATCGACTAAAGATCAGATTTCAGCACTAAAATACGCACAACTGCAACATCAAGGCCAGATGCGAATCGTTGCATATTTCGACCTATTTGACTTGGATTTTGCGGCTATCGCCCTTATTATCTATATCAGGGAAGATCGCACGGTCCGTGCGCAACATTGTGGGAGTACGTTATGCAAGACAAGGGTTTATACAACGCAGGTTCACTGGGAATCGAATCGGCCCTGAGTACAAACAAGGTCCTCAAAAATACCTACATGCTGTTGGGTATGACTCTACTATTCAGTGCTGCTACAGCTGGCATTTCAATGGCCATGGGGCTTCCTCAGGGCGCCGCGCTCATCCTTATGCTGGTCGGTTTCGGATTGCTTTTCGTCGTCAATCGAACCGCTGATAGCAGCAAAGGCATCATAGCCATCTTTGCCTTTACTGGCGTGATGGGTGCGTCTATTGGGCCAATGCTCAACTACTACCTCGCTATGCCGGGCGGCCCTGCACTCGTGATGCAGGCGCTGGGTAGCACCGCCGTGGTGTTTTTTGGTTTATCGGCTTACGCTCTCACCACCCGCAAAGATTTCTCTTATATGGGTGGATTTCTGATGGTTGGCCTACTTGTTGCTGTAGTGGCGATGATTGCCAATATTTTCCTGAACATTCCGGCACTGTCTTTGACTATCTCTGCAGCAGTAGTCCTGATTATGTCCGGGCTCATACTGTTTGATACCAGCCGTATCATCAACGGCGGCGAAACGAACTATATCCGGGCGACTGTGTCTTTGTATCTGGATATTTACAACCTGTTTATCCATCTACTGCACCTGCTGACAGCGTTCGGCGGTGACGACTAGTCGCAAACGTCCTATAAACAAACCCCGGTACATGCCGGGGTTTTTTGTTTGTAGAGGGTGCAGAACGTGATTTATTCGTTATTGGTATTGTCATCGCCCTTTTCCGGTCATTGTTCGCGCAGTGCGGCGCAGTTCGCACACTGTGTCATAGCGCGGGGGCACACTATTCATCGCATCTTTTTCCTCGACGCAGGTACCCTCGCGAGCGCTGCGAGTAGTGTGTCCGCACAGGATGAGGATACTTCGCTGAGAAGCTGGAGCGAGCTAGCTGGCCAACATGGGGTAGATCTGGCGATCTGTATTACCTCTGCGCTGAAGCACGGCATGCTGGACCAGGTGGAGGCAGATCGCCATGAGCGCCCCTGCGCCACCATCAATCCACTATTCACCGTATCGGGCTTGGGCCAGCTTGTCGATGCCTGTGCAAGCTCTGATCGCTTGATCACCTTTGGAGGCTGAACGTGACCGCGGCCCCTAAAAAAACAGTATTGATAGTGCTACGGCACAGCCCCTATGGCTCCGGCCTGGCTAAAGCCGCACTGGATGCCGCACTTGCGAGTGCTGCGTTTGATCAAGCGGTTGATCTGCTTTTTATCGGAGATGGTGTTCTGCAATTACAGCCCGATCAAGACAGCACCTCATTAGGGATAAAGAATATGGGCCGCCGGCTCGCTTCCCTGCCCCTTTATGACATCGACCATGTGTATGTCGATGCGCAAGCCGCCGCACGCTACAACATGGATCTTTCAAAGGCTCCCCTGCACACTCGCCAATTGGACGATCATGAAATACACCAACTCATGGTCTGCTACGACCATCTCCTCGGATTTTGACCATGATTCTACATACGTTGAATGCGTCACCTTCGAGCATCGCATTTATGGACTGTGTGAACATTATTGCAAAAGACGATGCTCTGGTTTTAATGGGTGATGGCGTCTATGCCGCCCTCGCGGATACTGATGCGAGCAAAGCACTTCAGGACACGGATGCAAAGCTATATGTCATGGCTGCCGATGCCCTCGCTGCGGGAGTGAAAAATCTTGCAGTAGCCGTTAGCTGCATCGATATGGATGGACTGGTGGCGCTCACGGAAACATTTCCACGACAACAGGCCTGGTATTAACGCTTATGCTCTGCGCCAATGCTTTCGATAAAGAAGGCTTTCTTTGTGATCTAAACGACTGGAATCCTGATGTGGCGGCGCAGATTGCTGCGTCTGAAAATCTTCAACTTAGCTCTGCTCACTGGGAGGTCATTAGCCTGCTTAGGGATTATTATCGTGAGTACGACAGCTCCCCTGCCATGCGGGCACTGGTAAAATACTGCGCGTTAAATCTTGGGGCGGACAAGGGGAAAAGTGTATACCTGATGTCCTTGTTCCCCGGATCGCCGGCCAAGCTTGGCAGTAAAATATCGGGCTTACCCAAACCCGACAACTGTCTGTGAATGAACCCTGTGAGTAACCGCACCGGTGCTTCGTCTGCCGCAGAACATGCTTTCGCCCCTTTCATTCGAATTCTGGGTAAAGGCAAGACCGGCACCCGCTCCCTAAATCAGGGTGAAGCACAACAGGCATTTGGCATGATCCTGCGCGGCGAAGTTGAGCCATTACAAATTGGTGCGTTTTTAATGCTGCTGCGAGTCAAAGAGGAAAGCCCCGACGAGCTCGCCGGTTTCGTTCAAGCCTGCCGCGCGCACATGGAAATACCACCCCAGGCGTTAAAAGCTGACTTAGACTGGTCCAGCTACGCGGGGAAAAAACACCAGCATCCCTGGTATATCCTGTCGCTGTTATTGCTGGCGCAAGCCGGACATCGCGTGTTCATTCACGGGTCGGCGGGGCACACTCCCGGTAGACTCTATACCGAAGACGCTATGCGACAACTGGGACTGCCTATTGCATCAAACTGGACAGAAGTCGGACAACAACTCGACGCCAGCAATCTGTCCTATTTATCTTTGGCGCATTTCTGTTGCCCACTAGAGGAGCTCATGCAATTACGACCGCTGCTGGGACTGCGTTCTCCGGTCAACACCCTGAGCCGCATGATTAATCCACTGAACGCCCGCGCCAGCGTGCAGAGTATTTTCCACCCGGCTTATGCTCGATTGCACCAGGAAGCAGACCGCATTCTCGAACAGCCACGCTCCATAGTCTTTAAGGGTGACAGTGGGGAGATAGAGGTCAAACCACAGGCCGACACACGGTTATACCTGTTAGATAACCAGCAAGCACAAGAGATGTTATTGCCCCGCTCTATTGCGAAACGCATCGAGTCTGTCGTGACGCCAGATGTGGAGTCTATCAAGGCACTATGGCGCGACAGTGTGCATAACCAATACGGGTTAGACGCAACCCTTGCCACCACGGCTGCGGCTCTACTCGTGCTCTGCCCTGACATTAACCTAGAGGCGGCTCAATTACAGGCAACCGAACTGTGGCAAAATCGTGATACTGCGGGGCTGCTCTGATGCCGTTGTCGCGGGTCCAGCCGCAAGACTATTGTGCTCTGCTACAGAAGAAAGTGGAGACTGTGTGTGAACTCATGGCGCCTTTTTCACCGCCTGAGCCCCAGGTGTATGCTTCACCCCCTGTAGGCTTTCGGCTTCGTGCTGAATTCAGGATGTGGCACGATGATGACGACATCAATTACGTTATGTTCAGACGAGAAGACCCCAGAACACCGGTGGTCGTCACGGACTTTGTCATCGCCGACGCTCGCATCCAACATTTAATGCCCCGCCTTCGAGAAAAGCTGATCGCCAACAACACCCTGCGCCACAAACTCTTTCAAGTTGAGTTTCTAGTATCGCTATCTGGAGAGGTACTGTTAACCCTGATCTACCATCGAAAGTTGGACCAGGTGTGGGAAAGCGCGGCACGACAATTGGCACGTGACTTGCGATCTGACAATGATCCTGTCTCTGTTATCGGACGCAGTCGCAAACAAAAGCTGGTGATTGGCGAAGACTTCGTTCGAGAGGTTTTGCCCATCCTAGGCACCGACTACTATTATCGGCAGTATGAACAGTCATTCAGCCAGCCCAATGGTCACGTCAATATTCGGATGATCGAATGGGCCTGCCAACAGGCCGCGGCTATGCAGGGAGATTTACTAGAGCTCTATTGTGGTAATGGCAATTTTACCCTGCCGCTAGCGCGCTATTTTGACCACATTATTGCCACAGAATTATCCAAAGTCTCCATCCGAGCTGCGCGGGCTAATCTAGAGGAAAACCGCATCAACAACGTGCAGGTCGTTAGGCTCTCCGCCGAAGAGGCCACTCAGGCGATAAACAATGAACGCCCTTTTCGCAGACTGGCTGACATGCCAAAGCCGCTGAGCGACTTCGATCTAGGCACACTCTTCGTCGACCCTCCGCGCGCGGGTCTCGACGAACACACAGTGAGTATGGCCAGCCGTTTTGATCGCATTTTCTACATCTCTTGCAACCCTCACACCCTGGTGCAGAATTTACAATCTTTGTGCAGCAGCCACCACATCAAACAGTTCGCGCTGTTTGACCAGTTCCCTTATACCGATCACATGGAGTGTGGCGTCTTACTGCAGAAGAACTAACGGCGCGGGCAAGCGTCTAAAAGCGAACGCCTAGACCAAGCAGCCCACGACCCAGCACCTCATCCAATCTATCTTCGTCAGCGGCGTTGATTTCTAGGTAGAGCACATTCAGCTCTCGATAGATCTCTCGCTTGCGAAATTGTGCGGACATCGCCCCGGCCTTTAGTTCCTCTTCCCAGCAGTCGATGTAGACGCCCCCTATCGGCACATAAAAATCTGCATAGACCAGCTCCTCGGTTGGCAAAGCGCGCCGATATGCGTGGGCTAGCTGAGCCAGATACAGCCAGTTACAGACGCTAGTCTGCAGCGTTGATTGCAGGCAGTGTCCATCAACACCCCGACAAGCCTGTGGCGCCGCAGTTGAATCGCCAAACAGATCGGGCTCCGCATCGGCCTGCAGTCGCCGGCTGGGCACTTGTCCTGACTGCAGAGTCAGTTCACGGTGAACGACAGGATTATCAACAATTTCATGCGGCCATGTGACGTAGAATGCGCCGCTGCTGCCGCTCTCTTCCTGCACACCCCCCAAAGACTTTCCGAGACGCGTTAACTCCCAACCTAGGGCACTGTGCTGCTGCATCCCCAATTCAGCAAGCGCGCGGTTGATATGCCTTGCGTGAAGCGGTTTATAGTAGCTGCACATAGACGCCGCAGTGATACGCTGATTGGATTCTATCGCTTGCAATAGTGGGTGCGTCGCTAGCGTATCGGGCCATACGATATACGATCCGTAGCGATGGCTCGAGTGGTAAGTGCCACCCTCAAACTCACCCTTTGACGTCAATACCCAGCTGTCGCTAGGTCGCTGTATCCAACCATAGTCCTTCAATACGGCAAACAGCTGCTGCACCGGAATATCCAGCTTCCTAGCCAGCGCCGTGGTCGAAAGCTTATCGTCCTCTCTTGTCATGACTAGTCCTGTAGCACCAGTTCCCCATAGCGAGATGACAACGCGCGATACACCTGATCCGAGAAATCGGCGGCGTCTTTGTCCAACGCTGCCACCAATTCAACCAGGTGCTCATTGTCTTCCTTGCCGGCCCAGTTTTTGACATAACTGCCGTCTTTATACCCGTTGTCCTGTCGAAAAAAGTTGAGCACATTCTTGCCGACATAGGCACTGTACAGACTGTTAAAATCCAGACCTGTCGCCAGCATAAGCTCCCAAAACCGAGAGGGTGAAAAGCCTTTTGTCTGAAGGGAGTGCAGCGCCAGTTCTTCTGTTGCCTGTTGCACACCCAAACCCGCGGACGTGAATCTCGCTAACTCGGCTTCAATGTCATCGGCGATCGTAACGATACTCTTATCACCGACAAACAATGCAGAGAGCCCGAAATGCCAGATATCGATGACCTCCAAGCGGACCTGTTCGATGTCTGTTTCCTGCTTTTTCCACCACTTATAACCAAAGTGCTCAACAAGCTCGCCGCACTCAATCCATATGGCCCTGTACCACTCAAAATTCTGCAGCGCCCACTGCTCATGGACACGCGTGTTCATCTTGTCCTGCAGGGTCAACATGTTGATCAGTGCCTGTCTCAAGCGTCCACCTCTTAATACTCAATTACTGTCATTTGAGGCGCAGGATAGCAGCCCATTGGTCGAAAACAAACTCCTCTATCCCGCGCGTTGGCAGTGCGAGCGCAGTTACGCAACCTTAATCGTCTCTATGATGGGAACGGGTGCACTAAGGGATGATTGTAGACCGAACTATAGTGACGTTGGGAAGATTCGTTAGGGTGCCCTTCCCACTACCAGTAGTGTTTCAGCAACCGCTCGCGTCAGCATTATCGCAAATGGAATAAGCAGGGACGTTATCTTTGGGGGAAACCACGGCTCGCAAGGCAAGACTGCCCTTGTGAACCCAATTCATGTGTGAGTTTGAGCCGATTCAACCCGCGAGGTCTGCGGCGCCAGCATCAGGGCGCTCGGAAAGAGCGCCACTAATGGGCTGAGTTCTTCGTGACCCGCCGCCATGTCGGGAGGGCGGATTTAAACGCTACGGCTTCTTATAAGGAAAGAGATAGTTGAAGTTAGTAACGGGGGGCTGGTTGTGATCCGATGTATTCACGCTCCACGTTTTGTTCGTCGCCGGATAGATCCCCTCGCTGTCATAGCAAGACCCCCCAACTACTTCGCCGCAGGCCGCGTACCAACCAGAGTCATCAGCTTTGTATAGTCGAACAGCATTCTCTGGCTGCAGTCCATTAATCTTGCCGTCAAAGAATGCCACGGACGATTGCGCGGGAACCGTCGGATCTGAGTTGGTGCCCCAATTATACGTAATGGATCCGTCCGAAGCAGGAGCGTTATTATACAACTTCGAAGCTTCAGAGGGTGCTACATCTGTCTCTTATACACATCTCCGAGCCC
>CAJXTK010000076.1 GCA_913061115.1 uncultured Haliea sp. | reverse complement strand
CGAGATCATGCCTAGTCTCGTGGGCTCGGAGATGTGTATAAGAGACAGCTGTTGCAGCGCCAACTCAATCAAGCGTGACTGGTGGTTACCTCGATATAGGATGGCATAGTCGCCAAAGCGTGTGCGTCGGCGCAACTTATGATCAAGAATTTCTGCAACAACCTGATCTGCTTCATGTTGCTCGTCACTGCAGCGAATAATGCGGATAGGTTCACCGTAGCCCAGTTCACTCCAAAGCTGTTTGTCGAACACGTGCGGATTATTGGCGATTAGGGTATTGGCAGCCTTGAGTATGCGTGCCGTTGAGCGATAGTTTTGCTCCAGTTTGACAACTTCTAGGCCGGGAAAGTCCTCTTGCAGTCGTACCAGATTCTCGGGCCGGGCACCCCGCCAGGCATAAATAGATTGGTCATCGTCTCCTACTACCGTAAGCCCGCTGCCGAGGCCTATCAGCTGTTTTACCAGTAGATACTGGCTAGAGTTGGTGTCCTGATATTCATCGACCAACAGATAGTGGATCTGGTTCTGCCACTTTTCCAGAATGGCAGGAGAGTGCTCAAAGAGTATTGTAGGGAGCAGGATCAAGTCATCGAAATCAAGCGCATTGTAGGCTTTCAGCGCACGTTTGTAGCGCAGGTAGGCTTGTGCACACAGCATGTCCGCTGGACTGGTGGCATTCGCCAGCGCCTGTTCTGGCAGCACGCGATCATTTTTCCAACTGGAGATACGTTGCGCGATGGTGTTCGCCTGGTCGCCCTCGGCACCGTGCTCCTGGATCAGTAGATCACGTATCAGGGTGCGAGTGTCCTCCCCATCGAAGATGGAAAAACCCGATTTAAGCCCTAGCGCCTTGCGCTCGGTGCGGATGATCTTCAGACCTAATTGGTGAAACGTGCTGACCGTGAGCCCTTCCGCCGCATTGCCACGCAACAGTTTGCCTATCCGTTCCTTCATCTCGCGTGCGGCTTTATTGGTGAAGGTTACCGCTGCAACGTGACTGGCATTGATGCCACAGGTATCCACTAGATAGGCAATTTTTTGGGTGATAACACTGGTTTTACCGCTGCCAGCACCAGCGAGAACCAGCAGGGGGCCGTCGATATAGCGCACGGCCTCGCGTTGTCGGAGGTTCAGTTGTGGCACGCGGTTAACGATTCCTGACCACTTTTGCGACGGAGCTGGCTGTGGCAGTGAGAAGTCCGTCGCTGTTGTAGAGTCGAGCCTCTAAAAAGGCGGTCTTATAGCTGCATTTGATGATCTTGCCTACCGCCCGCAGGCATCCTGCTCGGGTAGGTTCCAGATAAGTGGTATTGATGTCGAGGGATGAGAGCCCGCTTATATTTTCGCCTGAGGCAAAGACAGCGTGGCTCATGGCCGCGTCCAGCATTACCGTGATAAATCCGCCTTGCACTACGTCGATAGAATGACAAAAGTCCGTACTGATCATGAATTCAAAGCTGCAGGATTGTTCCTCCTGATCGATAGCCACAATTTTACCGCCTAGCATCTCTATAAAGCCGGGCCGGTGTGCATTGAGCCGTTCAATGACTGAAGACTCGCTCATGTCAGGGTGTCTCCGCGGAATACGCTGGCGCTACAGAAGTGATTTTATTCATACGTGCACAAGTAGGCTGTCTCTGTCGATACTTGAACGTCGAACGTTTCGTTAGCAGCTACGATAAAGTGGTCTCCTGCATTGTAGGTTACCCAGTCTCCTGCGCCGGGTAGCCTCACGGTGAGAGCCCCGCTGATGACGCTCATGGTTTCTTTTTGAGTGGTGCCAAACTCGAACTCTCCAACGGCCATCACGCCAACAGAGGCGGGAAGTGTTGCGGTCTGAAAAGCGATGGAAACGACCTTGCCATCAAAGTATTGGTTAATATGAAACATTGAATTCCTCAGAACAGTTTGCATAAAAAAATACGGGAGATGATTTTCGCTTTTTTTTAAGGGCAAAGTAAAAAGAAAATTACCTTGAGCGTGAATTAAAAAAGCAAACAGGCCATTGTTGCGTATCCGATTAGCACATGCACCGGGTTTTTTAGTTTAACTGGCCGTACGCCTGCTCAAAATTCTCATATTTGTGTTGTAGATGAGACACTATTAGGTAGGCTTGCAGCCGTGATTTTTGCCCGTGCTGAGCCCCATTATGGGTATTGGTTTCGCGCTGCAATTGCTATTTAGCATGGCGACACAGAGTAACGTATTCGCTTGAACTGCAGACAGCGGTCGTATGGAGAGGCTTTCGTCCCTACAGAGAAGCTGTCAAATAGCCTTTGCCCGTACGGGGTCAAAGGTGATGTGCAGCTCCTTCATGGCGTTAACGAAAAATGACCGGACGAACTTTGGATCGCCCACAAACTCTGGGTTGCGCAGGCGAGGGATGATTTCCTCGAACATGATGTTCAGTTCCAATCGTGCCAGGTGGGTGCCGATACAAAAGTGCTGGCCGATACCGAATGAGCGCAGCTGGTTGTAAAGATCCGGCATACGTTCGGCGCGGGTAACGTCAAATGACGTTGCAGTGTCGCCGAATACCGCTTCGTCGTGGTTGGCGGTGTGGTAATGCAGGATGATCTTGTCGCCTTTTTTGATCTGTTGGCCCGCTAGCTCAGTGTCCTCTGTGGCGGTGCGACGCATGGAAATAAACGCCGTGTTGTAGCGCAGGATTTCCTCACAGGCGTTGCTGATCTTGTCCGGATTGTCCACCAAATACTGCAGCTGATCCGGGTGTTCCATTAATAGACGCATGCCTTGTGCGATAACTGTGCGGGTGGACTCGTTGCCGCCCACCAAGATAAGGATGAACATCCAACCAAAGATATCCTGAGAGATGGGTCCGCCCTCTAGTTCTGCATCCAGCAAGGCGCCGGTGATGTTATCCATGGGGGACTCACAGTGCTTCTCCGCTAGATTCATTGCGTACTGGATGACCTCCAGTGACGCCAGCTGTCCCTCTAACTCGGAAATTGACATATCCGGGTCATCGGCGAAGATCATGGTGTTGGTCCAGTCAAAAAACTGCTTTCGATCTTCAAGCGGTACGCCCAGTAGTTCCAGAATGCCGATTAATGGCAGTTCCGCGGCGACCTCCTCTACGAATTCGCACGCTCCTTTGCTCACCACCGCATCGACGATACGTTTTGCATGCTCGCGGAATTTGGGTGCATAGGATTCAACGCGCTTTGGCGTAAACGCATTGCGCACAATGCGACGCACCTTCTGGTGTTGAGGCGGGTCCATATTAATAATGGTGTGACAGTGGATGTTATCGACCATGTCCTGGTCGTATTCCATGGGGAAGGCGGAGCGGGCTGCGGAGGAGAAGAGTGTTGGATTCTTGGACACAGTATCCATTTCTGCGATCCGTGTGACCACCCAATAGGATACCCCGGTGATGGGATCCTCCAGCTTAACGACCGGGCCAGATTCGCGGATTTCTGCAAGTTTGCCGTAGGGCATGCCCTCAGCGTAAGTGCTCGGGTCGAGTAGGTTGGCGAAAGGGCATTGGTCCACAGGTTTCTCCGACGATCAAAGTGAGTCTGTCTAGGCAGTCGCTTAAACTAACAACTATTAGTTCATAGCTGATTTTCGCATAATGGAATCTTCGGGTAAAGCTCATCAGGCAACGGGGTGCAGTCCCGTTCCAGCTGTCGTTCTTGTGTCAGTAGCGGTAGGCAAGTGCCTCGGTGATATGGGCTATACCAATGGACTTGGACTGTTCGAGATCCGCGAGTGTGCGCGCTACTCGCAGTGTCCGATGCAACCCTCTTCCCGATAGATGCATTTGCGTTGCGGCCGATATAAGACTTTTACTCTCTGCCTCTCCCAGTGCGCAAATGCGTCCTAACTTGTCGGGAGACAGCTGTGAATTAGAGCTACCTTGGCGCTCTTCTTGCAGCGCGCGGCAGCGATAGACCCGCTCTTGGACCACCGCAGATGCTTCGCCGACAGTGGCTGGGGCCAATAATTCCCTGGGCGTTAACCGGCTGACCTGAACGTGAAGGTCGATGCGGTCCAACAGCGGCCCTGACACCCGTGATCGATAACGCTGGATTTGTTCCGGTGTGCAGCGGCAGGGCCGATCGGGGTCGCCGAGGTAGCCGCAGGGGCAGGGGTTCATTGCGGCGACTAACTGAAATCGCGCGGGGTAGGTGATCCTGTGGCTAGCGCGCGCGAGAGTGATCTCACCGGACTCCATCGGTTCCCTGAGTACTTCGAGGCAGTGGCGGCTAAATTCTGGCAATTCGTCCAAAAACAGCACACCCCCATGAGCCAAGGAAATTTCTCCCGGACGCGGCTTGCTACCGCCACCAACTAGAGCCGCAGCGCTGGCGCTGTGGTGTGGATTGCGAAATGGCCGCTGAAAGACAAAGTCGCCCTCGGCAGAAGGGCTGTCAATATCGCGTAAGGCCAGACCAAGCAGGACCTCGTGCGGGGCAGGTGGCGGCAGTATGCCGGGCAAGCGACTGGCAAGAAGCGTTTTTCCCGTGCCCGGAGGGCCCCAAAGTAAAATGTTGTGGCCACCCCCAGCGGCTATTTCCAGTGCGCGCCGGGCACCTTCCTGTCCTACAACGTCGCACAAATCCGGGTGACCCTGCATCGTAGCGGCGACGCCGGCCTGCGTGGCTGCGATTTTCTCACTGCCGTTGAGGTGTGCGCAGAGTGTGAGAATGTCTGGCGCGGCAATCACCCTACTACCAGGGACGATGGCGGCAGCTGAGGCGCATACGGAAGCAACGACCAGTTGGCGACCCTTGCCGCTCGCCGCGACGGCGGCGGCAACGACACCCGGGACGGGCCGCAGGCTGCCATCGAGAGCCAACTCTGCGAGAAATTCATGTTGTGCAAGAGAGTGCTGTGGCATTTGCCCAGAGGCACTGAGAATACCCAGTGCGATCGGCAGATCAAAACGCCCGCCTTCCTTGGGCAGGTCGGCCGGAGCCAGGTTTACCGTGATACGGCGATCAGGGAAGGTGAAGTGGGAGTTGAGGATGGCGCTGCGCACGCGGTCTTTGCTCTCTCGCACGGCTGTCTCTGGCAAGCCAACGATATTAAAGGCCGGCAGGCCGTTGGATAAATGCGTTTCTACTTCTACCAAAGGGGCGTCAATGCCCGACAGCGCACGGCTATAAATTACAGACAGTTCCATGGCTCTTCCTTGAGCGTGCTATTGTTGCTTCTGTGACGGGATCCTGCGCGCTGGCTGAACCCCGCTATTCACTTCTGGGTCAGGTGTTCCAGTTCTTGGGTCATTTCCTCCAATGTCGCTTCCAGTAAAATCACGCGGGCACGGGTACGCTGGAGTATTTCAGTTTGGGCGTCAAACTCCTCGCGGCTCACCATATCAAGTCGAGACAATGTAGATTGCGCCAATGCGCGCAGGCTTTTATCCACGTCACTCTTAACGCCGCTAGCGCCGACCAGTTCGCTGACCTGCTGTAGAAGCTCCCAAGGAGGTGGGGGTGCTTTTAGTGCCATGGGCTTACCTTTGCGCGTAATTGTGAGTCGACCAAAGTCTAGACCATTTTTCCGACCGGGCACAGCGCATAAACACGCACCGTATTGGTGCGCCGCACGATAATGTGGCCTTGTCACGGGTTCTAATGAGCATATATTAAGAGAATATATTTCATATACTATTGAAAAATAACAATAATATATTTTTTGGCACAGACTCTGCATTACATCGGTTGACAGTCTAGTCAGGTGGACGCAAAGCCCCCCGCAGCATCCAGATACTGCCTGACTAGTACTGCGTAATTTGACATTAAATTTTAGGAGTAGACAGCATGAAAAACAAAAAACTATTAACCGCAGTAGCCACTTCAACCCTTTTGGCTGGTATAGCCGCAACGTCCGCACAGGCCTTTGATATCAGTGGCAATATGGCACTGGTATCCGACTACCGTTTCCGTGGCATCTCTCAGACGGGTGAAGACGCCGCTGTGCAGGGTGGATTGGATGCGTCTTTCGAGTCTGGTTTCTATGTAGGAACGTGGGCATCGTCGGTTGACTTTGGCGATGTTGATGATGGTAGCGGCAGCTTTGGAACGATGGAGATCGACTATTATGCCGGATGGGGTGGTCCTATCGGCGATACCGATTTCAGTGTTGATGTCGGTTATATGTATTACCAGTATCCGGGTGACACCGTTAACCCTAGCGGCGACTATGCGGAGTTTCACGTCACCGGTTCCTGGGAGGATTTGTCTGTGGGTGTGATTTACTCTGACGACTTTTATGCTGAGACGGGTAAGTACATGTACTATTCCGGCGACTACAGCATGACTTTCGCGGAAGACTTTTCTATCGGGTTACACGCGGGCTACAACGATTTTGATGAGGCCGGTTTCTTCGCAACCGATACGGATACGTATGCCGACTACTCGGTTACTCTCGGCTATACGTTCAAAGGGGTTGACCTATCGGTTGCTTGGGTAGGCACAGACCTGGACGATGTGGATTGCTTCGACTCCAGCATCTGCGACGATACTGCCGTTTTTAGCATCAGCAAAAGCCTATAACAGCATCGAGCCGACCAGAAAACTGGTCGGCTCTCACTCTGGAGATTTTTTTATGAAACTAATTACGGCTATTGTTAAGCCATTCAAACTGGACGATGTGCGCGAGGCACTATCAGAAATTGGTGTACAGGGAATTACTGTGACCGAAGTCAAAGGTTTTGGTCGACAGAAGGGCCACACGGAGCTCTATCGTGGGGCGGAATACGTTGTCGATTTTCTGCCAAAAATAAAGATTGAGGTGGCCGTTGCCAGCGGTGCTGTAGATCAAACCATAGAAGCCATTACTAATGCAGCCAATACCGGCAAAATTGGTGACGGCAAGGTATTCGTCTCCGACCTGGAGCAAGTGATTCGTATTCGTACCGGCGAGACCGGCGAAGACGCAATTTAACCATATCCCTAAACGACCGTTAGCGGAGAACTATACTCATGGAACAAAATATTTTCGAACTACAGTACGCCCTAGATACATTTTACTTCCTGATCTGCGGTGCACTCGTAATGTGGATGGCAGCAGGGTTCGCTATGCTGGAGGCAGGCCTGGTCCGCTCCAAGAACACGACAGAGATACTACTGAAGAACATCTCACTGTATGCAGTGGCATGTACCATGTACATGATCTGCGGTTACGCGATTATGTACGGAGGTGGTGACTTCTCTCTGTTTTTGAATGACATCGAGTCTAACGGCGTGACGGGTGCAGAAGAGCCAGCCACTTATGCGCCCTCTGCTGATTTCTTCTTTCAGGTAGTGTTTGTCGCTACGGCAATGTCTATCGTGTCCGGTGCTGTAGCCGAGCGTATGAAATTGTGGGCATTCCTTGCCTTCGCGGTTGTCATGACGGCCTTCATCTACCCGATGGAAGGCTCCTGGACCTGGGGTGGACAGTCGGTTTTTGGCATGTACACACTGGGCGATCTTGGCTTCTCTGACTTTGCTGGGTCTGGCATCGTGCACATGGCCGGCGCGTCCGCAGCCCTCGCTGGTGTGCTTCTGCTGGGAGCACGAAAAGGCAAGTACGGCGCAGACGGCTCGATTAAGCCGATCCCCGGCGCCAATATGCCTATGGCAACGTTAGGAACCTTCGTCCTATGGATGGGCTGGTTCGGCTTTAATGGCGGCTCTGTGCTGGCAACAGCGAGTGTTGACAGTGCCAACGCTGTTGCAGTGGTTTTCATGAACACCAATGCGGCGGCGGCGGGTGGTCTGATCGCGGCCATGGTCTTAGCCAAAGTTATGTTTGGCAAGGCGGATCTGACTATGGCGCTTAACGGTGCATTAGCCGGGCTGGTCGCCATTACTGCCGAGCCATCTACCCCCACCGCTTTGCAGGCTACATTATTCGGCGGTCTTGGTGGTGTGTTGGTGGTGTTTGCCATTATCACATTGGATAAGCTGAAGATTGATGATCCTGTTGGTGCCATCTCAGTACACGGCGTGGTCGGTCTGTTGGGGCTGCTACTAGTGCCGTTTACCAACGACGGCTCATCATTTAGCGGCCAGCTTATCGGCGCTGCCACTATATTTGTCTGGGTCTTTGGGACGAGCCTGATAGTTTGGGGCATTTTGAAAGCGGTCATGGGTATCCGTGTCAGCGAGCAGGAAGAATACGAGGGTGTGGATATGTCAGAGTGCGGCATGGAAGCCTACCCTGAATTTGTTGGCGCCAGCGGCAGCGGTCGCTAGCAAGGACAGACTTTGCGGGCGCATTTAACCATGCGTTTTTTTGGGGGCCTTCGGGCCCCTTTTTTTGTTATACTTCAGAGGTCTGCATTATAATGGCATCGGTTAATGACGTTTCACGTGCTATTGTTGTGTCACTAGAGCATGTATCTAACGAAAATGAACTTTGAGGATGACTAAGCAATGTATAAACAACTCATTATCGCCTCCAGTATTGCAGTGCTCACCATGAGTTTAGCCGCCTGTGGCGGCGGCGGAGCCACCACCCAGGTTGATGCCAGGGGAACTCAGGGACAGCAGTTGATGGATCTTAAGGAAGCTCTTGATAAGGGCGTGATAAATCAGAAAGAGTACGATCAAACAAAGAAAAAAATACTGAAGTCCTGAATTCGCACGTTTTATCGATGGTCATTGATGTCGAGGATGGCCTTCGGTAATTGTCGGAGGTTCTCGACTTCCCTGTCTGCCCTGTCCCCATCTGGCCAGGTTTTCTGTCGGGTATTCACCCATATCGTGTGCATGCCCATGTCACGGGCACCCCGAATATCATGTTCAGGATCATCACCCACGTGAATAATCTGCTCAGCAGCAACGCCCGTTTGTTTTAGTGCGGCTTGGAACATGGCCGGATGAGGCTTGCTAGCGCCTATGTATTCGGCCGAAAATGCGAAATCAAAATAGTCGGCGGCATCGGTCTTGTAGATGTCAGCATTACCATTAGTTAAGGCTCCTAGGGTGTAGCGTTGCGCTAGTCGTTCCAGAACACTCAAGGCTTCCTCGTAAAATACCACCTTATGCCGCGCCACTAAAAACACGTCAAATGCTTGTTGCGCGCCGATGTGTGCATCTTCTTCGGAGTAACCCCCGGCAATCTGGAGCTCGTAAAGCATTTGGGTGCGCATTTGGCTGACGTGGTGCAATAGCTCAGGGTGGCGTTTCCAGACGGATTTTTTAAACTCGAACAAGGCCTCCTGGTCGAAAGCGTCCACAGCGCCGGGGCGGTGTTGCAGTAGCCACTGTTGTTGCACTTGCTCCGCCTTGATGAGAGCAGGTTCTACATCCCATAAGGTATTATCTAGATCAAAAGTGATGACGGAAATTGTCATCTTAGCTATCTTTGCGGCGTTTGGCCCGCGGGTGCGAAGCATCGTACACCTTGGCGAGGTGCTGAAAGTCGAGATGAGTGTAAATCTGTGTGGTCGAGATGTTTGCATGGCCCAGTAGCTCTTGGACGGCTCGCAGGTCGCCGCTGGATTCCAGCATGTGACTGGCAAACGAGTGGCGCAACATGTGAGGATGTATGTCCTGATGCATGCCAGATTTGCGACCCTGAAGCTTCAGTCGAGCCTGAATATTGCGCACACTGATGCGGCGGCCGCGATTACTGGTAAAAAGAGCACCAGGGTCGGCCGTCTCTGCAGGGTCTAACGGGCGCAGTTCCAACCAGCGCGCAATGGTCTGCAGTGCTGTGGAGCCTACCGGGACGGTTCGCGTTTTTCTACCCTTGCCGGTTACGGTCAACAGTTTGGATTGTGGGTCTATGTCGTTAACATTCACCGCGGCTAACTCCGCCAGACGCAGCCCCGAGGAGTAAAACAATTCAGCCATCGCGCTGTCGCGACATGCGACCGCTGTTTCTGACTCGAAGACCAGGTACTTGTCTACCTGATCTGCATCCAGAGTTTTGGGTAGCTTGCGGGGCTTGCGAGGAGCCTGCACGCTGGTCGCGGGATTGCGCAGTGCGCCGTTTTCACGCCCGAGAAAGTTAAAATACGAGCGGGTGGCGGAGAGGCTGCGCTGAATGCTGCCACCGGCCAGACCTCGACGGTGCAGCTGGCTTGCCCATGCGCGAATATCGGCCTCTACCAGTTCCTCCATTGCGTCCTTATTGTGTGTTTCGCAGTAACGCTGCAGGGATAGCAAATCGCGCTTGTAGTTGCTGGTGGTATGAGGCGAAAGTCTGCGTACGTCTTGCAGATAAGTGATAAATCGCGCAGCGGATTCGTTTAGTGTAGCGTCCAGCGCGGTGTCTTCGATCACGATGCGCTTAGTGGTTCGTATTGGGTAGGTTGGGAAGCAGCTTCACGATAACGTCCGCGATATGAGCGAGAAAGAGTGTGCCCGTCTTGCTGCTGTAGCGGTTAGCGTCTGAGCTACCAACCGCGATCAGTCCTAACTGTTCGGTAGATCCCAATGGCATGATGGCGGCCGAACCGACCCCCTTTCCTTCCGAGAAAAGAAATATGAGTTCCTCCTTCCTCAGCGTGCTGCAGATGGCCTTGTGGCCTCGGAAGAGGGAGCCGATCTCTTTTTTCACCCTCTCATGGGATGCGGTTCGACACCCTTCAGTGTTGTCGTTTTTGGCGTACAGGATCATACTCGCGTGTTCTACATTAAAGTCAGCCGCCATTGATGTGATGAAGGTGCTGTAAAGTGCCTCGACAGAATTGGCATCCAGTAGCTTCAGCACCAGTGTGCACGTTTTCTCAAATAGAGCATCGTTGTCCTTTGCATTCGCGGAAAGAGCTTTAAGTCGTTGGCGTAGTTCCGTGCTGCGTTCGCGCATAACACTGACCTGCTTCTCCACTAGCGATACAGCGCTACCTGATGCATGTGAAACATGCAGAAAGTCCAGCATATCGGGATAGCGCTGCAGAAAATCATCATGGCTTTTAAGGTATTCACGGACAATCTCGTCATTGATTTCGCTGTCTGCGCTTTGCACGTCTGTATTCTGTTCTTTGCTGACTGCCATGATTATTACCTCTCCTACCCTGAATGGCCCCGCTGACGAGGACTCAAATTTTTATGGTTCCGTCGAACACCACCGCAGTGGGCCCTGTCATTATCACCGGCTGGCCTTCTCCCGCCCACGATACCGAAAGCTTACCCCCCGGCAATGCTACTGTCACGGAATCACTCAGCCAGCCGCGTGAAATGCCGTAAACAACAGCGGCACAGGCGCCCGTCCCACAGGCCAGAGTTTCGCCAACGCTCCGCTCATAGACGCGCAGCTTAATTTCCTTTTCCGAAACGATTTGCATGAAACCGACGTTAACGTGTTGTGGAAAGTCAGAATGTGACTCGATAAGCGGCCCGAGACGCTCGATCTCGCTCTCGCTGGTGCTCTTAACCCGCAATACAGCATGCGGATTCCCCATCGACACTGAGCCAATTTCCAACTCTTTATTGTCTATCAGAAGGGGGTAACTCTGCTGTCTGGCAGCAGCGGCGAGGGGAATCTTTTCGGGTTCGAACTCCGGCGCACCCATATCGACTTCAACTTCATGGTTGCGGAGTACGCGCAGTTGAATAATACCGGCCGCCGTTTCCACGCTGATAGTCCGTTTGCGGGTTAGGTTCTTTTCGCGGACGAAGATGGCGAAACAACGAGCGCCATTACCGCACTGCTGCACCTCGTTGCCGTCGGCATTGTAGATGCGGTAATGAAAATCCAACTGTGGATTGTGCGGCGCCTCCACGGTCAGCACCTGATCGCACCCCACGCCAAAATGTCGGTCCGCTAGCCTGCGCACGTCTTGCGGGCAGAGCTTGTAATCCTGGCTGATCAAGTCAATAACGATAAAGTCGTTGCCCGCGCCGTGCATTTTGGTGAAGTGTAATTGCATACTAAGCTCGTCGTCTGATTAGTCAGAAGCGTTTTGGTCGGGTAACACGGTTTCGCCACGAATAAGATCCGCCAGCGTTTCCCGAGGTCGCACCAGATGTGCGCGATCGACGTCCACCATAATTTCCGGGGCGCGACCGCGGCTGTTATAATTGGAACTCATGGTAAAACCATAGGCTCCCGCGCCAAACATCGCCAGAAGATCACCCTGAGCCAGTGTCAGCTCTCTTCCTTTTCCAAGGAAATCACCGGTTTCACACACGGGGCCCACCACATCCCATTGCGCACATTGTCCCTCTGCATTTTTCTCGACGCGCTGGATATCCATCCATGCCTCATAAAGTGCCGGGCGAAGCATATCGTTCATCGCGGTATCAACCAGCGCAAAGTGATGGTCAGGCGTAGATTTAAGATACTCCACCTGCATGACCAACACGCCTGCGTTGGCGGCAATAGAGCGTCCAGGCTCAAACATGAGCTGTACATTGCGGTCACCCAGCACCTCCCTAATCGCAGTGATGTACTCGGCGATGGAGGGCGGCTCCTCGTCGCGGTAATGTACGCCCAGTCCGCCGCCCAGATCCAGATGGCGAATGATGATGCCCAGCCCCGCCAGCGTATCGACTAGTTCCAGTAGGCGGTGCAGCGCGTCGATAAACGGACTGACTTCAGTCAATTGCGAGCCTATGTGGCAATCCAGCCCAACGATCTGCACGTTATCCAATTGTGCGGCGTGCTGGTATATCCGCAGCGCCTCATCGATCGTCAGCCCGAACTTATTTTCACGCAGGCCGGTAGAGATATAGGGATGCGTTTTTGCATCCACATCAGGGTTCACTCTGATGGATATGGGCGCGATCTGACTGCGCTGACCGGCGACGTTGTTAAGCACTTCCAGTTCTGCTGCTGATTCAAGGTTGAAGCAGTGAATGCCAAGTTCCAGCGCCCTCGCCATTTCTTCAGGCTTTTTGCTGACACCAGAAAATACGACCTTGGATGGATCGCCGCCAGCGGCGACTACCCGTTCCAGCTCACCACCGGAGACAATATCGAACCCTGCGCCTAGTTTAGCCAGTATACTAAGTACCGCTAAATTGGAGTTGGCTTTTACCGCGTAGCAAATCAGGTGCTTGGCACCTTCAAGCGCTTGTCGGTATTCCATGAAGGCATCTTCTAGCGCCGATCGGGAATAAATATAGCAAGGCGTACCGTGGGCGGCAGCGATCGCTCTGACGGCAACATTTTCCGCGTACAGGCTGCCCTCACGATAAGTAAAATAGTTCATTGGTTAGCCTCGGCTCAGGACGCTTTGCTGTCTCTTATACACATCTGACGCTGCCGACGAAT
>CAJXTK010000075.1 GCA_913061115.1 uncultured Haliea sp. | reverse complement strand
GGCTAAAACAATCAAACCCGCTAAGGCTGCTAAAGCCGCCGCTGCGGCTAAAACAGTGAAAAGACCCAAAGCGCCCAAGAGCTCAGTCGGCATTGAGTTCAACAACTTCGAGCCCTACAAACCGAAACGGGGCGAAAAGTACATGAATGAGCAACAGCGCGCGCATTTTAAGACGATCTTGCTGAATTGGAAGAGCGATTTGATGCAAGAAGTGGATCGCACTGTAAACCATATGAAAGATGAAGCTGCCAACTTCCCTGATCCAGCCGATCGAGCCACTCAGGAAGAAGAATTCAGTCTGGAATTGCGTACACGAGACAGAGAGCGCAAGCTAATCAAGAAGATCGACTCCACTACGGAGCTCATTGATATTCACGACTACGGATACTGTGAGGCCTGTGGCGTGGATATAGGCATCAAGCGTCTCGAAGCCAGGCCGACTGCGACCCAATGTATCGATTGCAAGACGCTGGCCGAGATCAAAGAAAAACAGGAAATGGGCTAAGCCCTGCGGGCGCTAACGGTGCCCCGCTCCAACATACAGTACCGAGGGCGTTTTGCGCCCTCACCCACTGGGCCGCTGCACCTAGGCTCTCTGATTGCTGCCCTAGCAAGCTATCTAGACGCTCGTCACTGCACTGGCAGTTGGCTAGTCCGCATGGAAGACCTTGACCCTCCCCGCGAGGAACCTGGCGCCGCCGACAGCATCCTCCACAGCCTACAATGTCACGGCTTGCATTGGGACGAAAATATCCTGTACCAGAGTACACGGACCTCAGCATACGCCGCTGCGCTCACTAATCTAGCGGATCGCGGCAGCCTTTTTCCCTGTGACTGCACCCGCGCAATACTGACCACAAGCGGCGCCTGTCAGGGTAATTGCCGAACATCTCAGACAAAAATATCTGGGCCTGCTGCTGTCAGAATCAGTGTTCCTTGTGAACAGGACATTCTGTTCACAGATAGGTTGCAAGGACCAGAGCACACATTGCTGGGGCAATCTCTGAAAGATTTCGTGGTAAAACGAAAGGACAAACTGTATGCCTATCAGCTAGCAGTGGTCGTCGACGATGCCGAGCAGGGTATCACTCACGTCGTGCGCGGATCGGACCTGCTGGACTCAACACCACGCCAAATCTTTCTGCAGCAGCGCTTGGATTACCCTACTCCTCGCTATTGCCACCTTCCTGTCATAACAACCCCGCAGGGACAAAAATTTAGCAAACAGAACCACGCGCCGGCACTAGACAACAGCATGGCTCACAGCAACCTGGTCTGTGCCTTGCGTTTCCTGCACCAAAGCGAACCTCCGGCGGCGCTGGCGAGTGTAGAACAATTGCTAGCCTATGCTATCGAACACTGGTCACTAGAGCAGATCCCAGCCGTGTCGTCCATCCCTGCCGCCAGTATTGGCCTGAGTGCATGAACTTTACGCACAGCAGTCGCTTCCGTAGTATCCAATGCCAGACAGCGTTTCAGCAATATTGTCATCAATACAGTAATTGCTATTAATGGGGGAACTTGGGTCATGTATATCAACCGCTTCCTGTTATTAATTGTCGGCGTTGTGCTGATTTTTTTCCCCGCGATCGAGAGTTGGATGGTGAGTTCAGAAGTCGCATGGTACCGGCCCTACCAGTTATGGCTTTTGATCGTGGCAGCTGCCTACTGGAACCAGCGCAAGAGATATCCAGATGATCTTTAGCCTTAGTCAAATATTGCTGGTTATTATTGCTTATCTTACCGGCTTGTTTGCAGTGGCTCATCTGGCCGACCGCGGCATCATCCCGAAACGCATTACCCATCACCCCGCCGTCTATGTCCTTTCTCTGGGTGTATTCGCTGGAGCAATGGCCAGCAATGGCGTGATCGCCATGGCCCACCAGTTCGGCTACAACTTTTTATTGTACTACCTCGGTGTGGTCTTAATGTTTGTATTGCCCCTTGTACTGTTGATGCCTCTCTTGCGACTGTGCAGGGTCTATCAACTCGCTTCTCTGGCAGACGTTCTGACGTTCCGTTTTCGCAGCCCTTGGGTCGGGTCTGCGGTGACCGTTGCTATGTGCATAACGCTGCTTCCGCTGCTCGCGCTCCAAATCCAGGCAGTAGCCGAGAGCATCCATATCCTTGCTGGCAACAGTGCGACCGAGTCGTTCGGTGGAAATGGAAATAACCTGCTGGCATTTCTTTTTTGCGTCATCATCACGGTATTCTCCATCCTGTTCGGTACTCGCCATGTATCATCTCAGCACCGTAACACCGGTTTAGTGACTGCCATCGCGTTTGAATCGCTAGTCAAGTTAGGTGCTATGTTGATTCTTTTCCTCGCAGCGGTTTACACCGTATTCGGGGGCATTGCGGGGTTGGAACAGTGGCTACTTGAAAACCCGCAGATGAGCAATCAGCTGGCCGAGCCTATTCAGGGCGACGATGCGCGCGCCCTGCTGCTGATATTTTTCGCGGGCGCAGTGTGTATGCCCCACATCTTTCATATGGCTTTTGCCGAAAACAACGACAGCCGCGGCTTGCGCATTGCCACTTGGGGGCTTCCGCTGTATTTGCTGTTACTGAGTCTGCCCATCCTTCCGGTGACCTGGGCGGGGGTCAAGCTGGGCCACGAGTTACCGATGGACTACACTGGGCTGGCTATTGGCATGGCCCTACAGTCCGGTGCGATCAGTACCGCCGCCTTTGTAGCGGGCCTATCAGCCTCCAGTGCCACTATCATCATCACGACACTGGCACTGTCCAATATGTGCCTCAATCACCTGGTGCTGCCTTTTAGTCCGCTGCAAATCAATCGAAGACAAGATATCTATGTTCAGCTCAAATGGCTGCGCCGGGGTCTAATTACGATTCTTATACTGGCCGGGTATATCTTTTTTACGACACTAAACGGTCGGCAAAGCCTCTCGCAGCTAGCGCTGGTGGCGTTCATTGGCACACTACAGTTTCTGCCAGGCATCATTGCTACTCCCTATTGGCCCCGAGCCAACCGCACAGGCCTCCTCGTTGGACTCAGCGGCGGACTGGGCATCTGGTTCTTCTCAATGCTGTTACCGCTGTTCGGCGGACAAAACCCGGAACTGCTCACCTCGCTCTACTCCATGGCGCTAGGGCACAGCAATAAGTTGTCGACAGCCACTGCTCTGGTTTCATTGGGAATCAATACCGCCTTGTTCATTGTCATTTCGTTTGTGACCAGAAGGAGCTCAGACGAAGAAAAAATTGCCGCTGAGATTTGCTCTATGGACGACGTCGCCCGCCCCACACGTCGGATATTGTCCGTCTATAGCCCTGCAGAATTCAGCCAGCGGCTGGCGTTGTCTCTGGGAGAAAACACTGCAAAATCCGAAGTCGAGAGAGCGCTAAGTGAACTACAATTTTCGTCCTCTGAGACCAGGCCCTATGCTCTGAGGCGCCTGCGCGCGCGGCTAGAAGCAAATCTGTCGGGGCTACTGGGTCCCGCAGTCGCCCACCGTATCATCGAAGGCCGCATTCCCTTCCTGCCTGGCGCCCACACCGACACCGAAGACATCCACCTGATGGAGCGAACCCTCGATCAGACCAAACCCCATTTTACAGGATTGGCGGCGGATCTAGATAATCTGCGTAGGCACCACAGAGAAACACTGGACAAACTGCCTATAGGCGCTTGTTCGATTAGTGTCGACGGCGAGCTACTCATGTGGAATCAAAGTATGCAGCGGATCACCGGAATCGCGCCAACTGATGTTCTGGGATCTTTATTGGGCAACATCCCCCATCCATGGGGCTCTATTCTTGAGGGGTTTCTGCGAGGGGACACTGAAACGGTGATAAAAAAAGAAGTCGCAATGGAGAACAGTCCTTCACGCTGGGTTGATCTGCACAAAACACTGATCAAGGACAACCATTATAGCAATACAGTCATCATGGTGGAGGATATTACCGACATCGAATTACTGGAAGAAGAGCTGCTACAAAATGAACGCTTGGCGTCAATTGGTCGTCTCGCCGCCGGTGTCGCTCATGAAATCGGTAACCCAGTCACTGGCATCGCGTGTCTTGCACAAAACCTCGAGTACGAATCAGACCCGAAGGAAATTCGCACCATGGCGCAGGATATTCTTAAGCAAACCAGTCGGGTCACGCGGATAGTAGAATCACTGATGAACTTTTCACACGCGGGCTCATCTTTGGAAAAGACTAAACTAGCGCCCGCCAACCTAGCAGATTGTGTGGACGAAGCCATTCATTTGTTGGCCTTAGACAGAGAAGCCAAGCCGGTGCAGTTTGACAATCAGTGCGACCGGGAATTACTGGTACTGGCAGATAGCCAGCGCCTGTTGCAGGTGTTTATCAATCTGCTGGGTAACGCCAGAGACGCTTGTGACAACAGCGGGGCGGTGCATATACGGGCCAGTACAGGTGGTGATCAAGTACAAATTGATGTGGAAGACAACGGCAGCGGCATTCCTCAGGCACTACATGCCCAGGTCTTCGAGCCTTTTTTTACCACCAAGGATCCCGGTGTCGGCACCGGACTGGGGCTGGCACTGGTATTTAGCATCATGGATGACATGAATGGCAAAGTTCATCTCACGAGTCCGGTAAGCCCGGATGTTCAATGCGGCACCCGGGTTACCCTGTCTTTATCGTCCGCCTGTTACGGACCGGGCTATGAAATGTAACCTTAAGTAAGAGGCATCTGCTCACCTAGGCTGGAATATTCCACTGGGGAGTAGTATGTTGAGTAGGAATGACTCATAGGTAACACCGAATGCAAAAGATTCTCATTGTCGAAGATGAGTCCGTTATCAGGACGGCTTTGCGTCGCCTACTGGAACGACACAACTTTCAGGTCAGCGAGGCCGGCTCAGTAAAGGAAGCGGAAAAAGATCACACTTTTACCAATTTTGACCTGGTCATCAGTGACTTACGCCTTCCTGGCGCACCAGGTACCGACCTGATTAAAAAAGCGGGGGATGTACCGGTATTAATTATGACCAGCTATGCCAGCCTGCGATCAGCCGTAGATTCTATGCGTATGGGCGCAGTGGACTATATCGCCAAACCCTTCGATCACGGCGATATGGTCATCGCCGTTCAACGCATCATTGCCGATCATCCCACCGCTCGTCCTGCGCAAAAGCCCGCAACGATCAGCGAAACGTTTTCTGCTATGGACGGCATAATAGGCAATTGTCCCGCGATGCGGTTGCTCTTTGAGCATATCAAAAAAATGGCGCCGACTGACTCTACAGTGCTGGTGCTAGGTGAAACAGGGACGGGTAAGGAGTTGGTGGCGCGCAGCGTACATGAGAGTAGTCTGCGAGCCGATAAGATCATGATTTCGGTCAACTGTGCAGCAATCCCCGATACGCTTATCGAGTCTGAGCTGTTTGGCTACGAAAAAGGCGCCTTCACGGGTGCCAATGCAAGTCGTATGGGCCTGATTGAAGCCGCTGATGGGGGCACGCTGTTTCTCGATGAGATTGGCGAACTGCCCATAGAGGCTCAGGCACGACTGCTGCGCTTTATTCAGGAGGGAGAAATTCGTCGCATAGGGTCGGTGCATTCGCGTAAGGTCAATGTTCGACTGATCTGCGCTACCCACCGCAATTTGCAAAGTCTGGCAGCGGACGGCTTGTTCCGCAAAGACTTATTCTATCGGATAAATGTCCTTTGCTTGGCGCTACCACCCCTGAGAGACCGGGGCAAAGACATCCTGTATCTGGCCGAACGTATGCTGGAAACTCAGACAGGACGTTCCGGGAAAAGCCTTATGCGCTTGTCTCCGCGAGCCATCCAAGCTATCACAACCTACCAATGGCCGGGAAATGTCAGAGAGCTGGAGCACGCCATTGAACGGGCAGTAGTCTTGTCCAATGGTGAAGAAATCGACAATCAAGCACTCGGCATTGATCTCGAACTGGTCAACATCAACCGTATTCGCGGTCAGGAAAGCCCCAATGCCTCGATCAGCCCAAGTACCGTAACGGCCAATCATGACCCCGGAGAAAACCTGTCACTGGAGGATTATTTTCAACGCTTCGTGCTGGAACACCAGGATTCCATGAGCGAAACGGAGCTGGCGCAAAAGTTAGGTGTCAGCCGCAAATGCCTGTGGGAGCGCCGCCAACGATTTGGTATGCCCAGAAATAAGGGCAATGTGAATAACCGAACCAAAATCACCGCTACTGAGGACAAATAACCGTTACCCAAGCGCGACCGTACACCTCAAACGGGAGTATTTTAGTAACAAAAAAGGTCTTTTCTCCTGTCCCCAGCATGCGCTAAAGATCATAACCTACTGATTAATATCAATTAATTTAATTTGGCATGAAATTTGCAATTTGATATGTAGTAGACCAATAAAAATAACAGCTGCTGCAATAAAAATAACAAAGTCTGATATGGATCTGGATGGGGGAAGATATCTTCCCTTCATTTTTCCTTTCTTGCGTATTATGCGAAGCCCAAAGGCGATGGCCGAAGGTCAATTTGGCGACTGGCCAAGCGACTTTTTAGGCCCCTCGAGGCAGTAACGGATTCAAAACTGACGTTGTTTTGATCATCTCAATAAAAATAACAACACACAAAAATAAAAATAATTCCTAAAGGAAGATCTGGACGGGGGAAACGCTGTTTCCCCTTTCTTTTGCCCTCACTTTGCTCGCCCACCCAGCGGCACAGTCATTACTTCTGTGGTAGACTCTACGCCGGTAGAAAACCCTCAATAGGCTCTTATTCGTTTGGACATAATCCCTAGGGATCAACACTGTATATCCCGCAAAAATATCAGCGACGGTGCGCTCAAGGTCATGTCGCGATTACGCAGCGGTGGATTCCAGGCCTATCTCGTTGGGGGCGCAGTTCGCGACCTGTTACTCGGCGGGCGTCCCAAGGACTTTGATATCGCAACGGATGCGACACCAGAAGCTGTAACGGCACTGTTTCGCAATTCCCGCATCATTGGTCGTCGCTTTCGAATTGTACACGTGCGTTTTGGTCGCGAAATCATAGAAGTAACCACCTTCAGAGGCCATCACGACACCAAACTCAATGAGAGCCAACAAGACGAGAAGGGGGGCAACCACTCTCGACAGTCTGCCAGTGGCCTTCTGCTTCGAGATAATGTCTACGGCACACTGGAAGAAGATGCTACGCGACGCGATCTCAGCGTAAATGCCCTGTACTACGATTCCGGCAAGTTCGAAGTGTTCGATCACCTACACGGTCTTGAAGATCTCGAAAACCGCACTATTTGTATTATCGGCATTCCAGAGCAGCGCTACACAGAAGACCCCGTGCGCATGTTACGTGTGGTGCGTTTCGCAGCCAAACTTGATTTCAGCATTGATCAACAGACAGCCGGGGCTATTCCTCGCTGTGCGCACCTGCTCGCAGAGATCCCCGCTGCGCGATTGTTTGACGAATTCCTGAAACTTTTCCTCGCCGGAAGCGCTGCAAAAACACTGGACAACCTTCTGGAATACGACCTACTGCGATACCTGTTTCCGGGCACCAGCAAATGCATCCAACAGGACGATAAAGCACTGACATTGGTTCAGGCGGCCATGGGAAATACCGACGAGCGTCTGGCCGAGGGCAAGCATGTGACACCAGCTTTTATTCTCGCGGCCCTCTTGTGGCCAATTGTCAGCAAGCAATTCGAAGTCCTTGAGAGCAGCGGTGAAGCACCGATGGTGGCCATGCACAGTGCGGCACACAGCGCAATTACAGAAGCCGTTAAGCACATTTCTATTCCCCGTCGCTTCAGTCAGCCAATGCGAGAAATTTGGGAGTTTCAACTGCGTCTGCAGCGACGGACAGGACGTAAGGCCGTGGAACTGATCGAGCACCGTCGTTTCAGGGCTGCTTATGATTTTCTACTACTGCGAGAGCAAGCCGGAGAAGACACCGGTGAACTGGGCAGCTGGTGGACGGAGATTCAGGAGTTGCCGCCAGAGCAGCGTTTGGAAAAAGCGGCATCTATGGAGGACAACCACAAGCGACCCAAAAGAATTCGGAAGCGTCGCCCCAACCCCGCACCGTGACACCCGCCTACATTGGTCTGGGCAGCAATCTGTGCGACCCCAAAAATCAATTGCGCAAAGCTTTGGCCGCACTGGAACAGCTGCGGGACACACGTATTGAACGGATATCAAGCCTTTATCGCAGCGCGGCGGTCGGACCAGGCGTCCAACCCAATTACCTCAATGCTGTACTGCTGCTTGCTACGGATCTGTCCCCGATAGCACTACTGGACGCCGTACAACAGATAGAACTGGATCAAGGTCGTGTACGAGATATTCGGTGGGGGGCTCGCACCCTCGATATCGACCTGCTGTTATACGGCGACCTAAAGATAGATTCGCTGAGATTAACTGTGCCGCACCCGCGCATGCAGCAACGCAATTTCGTGCTGTATCCCCTGCGTGAAATCAGCGACACTAATCTGGTATTGCCAGACGGAAGTGATCTGGATACGTTATTGCAACAGTGTACAGATGTAGACCTGATCAGGACTGAATACCCGCTACTAGTCAACTAACACTCGCCAAGCGGGTAGCACAAAAGAGGCCACGCCTAATGCCGGACACAGGGGCTATCAAGATAGATTTGAAGGGGCGCACCCCGCCTGCCTTCATTGCAGTGGAAGGCTCCATAGGGGTAGGCAAGACAACCCTCGCCAAAAAACTGGCCGCCAGCTTCAACTATGCGGTGCTGCTTGAGGAAGCTGAAGAGAATCCATTTCTAGAAAAATTCTACCAGCGTCGCAAGCAGGCCGCCTTAGCGACCCAATTGTTTTTCCTCTTTCAACGCGCCCAAAAGATCCAGGATATACGTCAGGCTGACATTTTTGAGCCCGCGCGCGTGACCGACTTTCTCATCGAGAAAGACCCGCTGTTTGCGAGGATTAACCTAGACAGAGATGAGTATCAGCTCTATGACAAGGTCTATAAACAGCTCACCATAGATGCGCCTAAGCCTGACCTTGTCGTTTACCTGCAGGCATCCACCGATGTCTTGCTATCTCGCATCGAAAACCGAGGTTTAGCCATCGAGAGAAACATAGACAGGGGCTATCTTGAACGACTGAACGAAGTGTACAGTGAGTTCTTTCTATATTACGATGATGCTCCATTGCTTATCGTCAACGCCAGCGAAATCGACCTGGCAAACAACGCAGCAGATTACAAAGACCTGGTAAATTATTTGCTCGATATTCGCAGTGGGCGCCACTACTTCAATCCCACATTTTTCAGATAGTGTTGCTACCGTGCAGAACCTGAAGTAGTGACAAAGAATCAGACAGGACTCTAGCCATGGGTAAAATTACGATTAGCACCCTGGACAAGATGAAAGCCAGCGGTGAAAAGTTTGTCTGTATCACTGCCTATGACGCCACCTTCTCCCGAATTATAAGCGAGGTAGGCGCAGAAGCAATTCTGGTGGGCGATTCTCTGGGCATGGTGCTACAGGGCCACGACAGTACTATACCAGTGACGATCTCCGACATGGCCTACCATACACAGTGCGTATGCCGAGCAGAGCCGAAATCACTGGTTATCGCAGACCTCCCGTTTATGAGTTATACAACCACACAACAGGCGATGGAGAGTGCCACTCAACTTATGCAAGCAGGCGCTCATATGGTGAAAATGGAAGGCGGCACTTGGCTGAGCGACACCATCAGCAGTTTGGTCGAGCGTGGAATTCCTGTATGCGCCCACCTCGGCCTCACGCCCCAATCTGTCAATACGTTTGGAGGCTTCAAAGTACAGGGGCGGACACCCAAGGAAGCCAAGTCTATTTTGGCAGATGCTGTGGAAATTCAGGACGCCGGCGCGAGCCTAGTGGTACTGGAGTGCGTGCCCTCACACCTGGCCGCCGATATCACTCGGAAGCTGGATATTCCCGTCATTGGTATCGGCGCAGGACGCGATACCGATGGGCAGGTTTTAGTCATGCACGACTTGCTCGGACTTTCGCAGCACACGGCACGATTCGTACAAAACTTCATGGAAGACCAATCCAGTATTGCCGGCGGTCTCCGCGCCTTTGTCGACGCGGTCAAAGCGGGCCGTTACCCGCAGGAAGAGCATACTTACAACTGATCACCGCTGCAGTGTTATCGCACGAAAAGTGAGTACTCACACACTCAATGTGGTGTAAGGATACGGTTACGGCTCTTTTGCTGCTTCTTTTCGTAACAAATAATGTGAATTGTCCCTAAAAACACGTTGCTGGGTGAGATATGTTGAGGCATACTTCCGAGCAATCCAAGAGTAGAATCGAGTTTAGGGTAAGCGTTAAAACCGGTGTTGTTTTGCTGGTTTAGCGTCGTCATTCCGGACCTCAGGGATACAGTAGATATGCGAACTTATAGCAGCAATGCTCAGTTGCAATCCGCTCTTCGCGGTTTTCGCCACAATGGTCAGAGCATTGGTTTTGTCCCGACGATGGGAAATCTGCACGAGGGCCATTTGGACCTCGTCCGCAAAGCTCGTCAGCTATGTGACATCGTTGTCGTCAGCATTTTCATCAATCCCTTGCAATTCGGTCCTAGCGACGACCTTGACGCCTACCCTCGCACACTGGCCGCTGACAAAGAAAAATTATTTAGCGAAGGCGTTCAAGTTTTGTATACGCCTGGTGTAAAAGACATTTACCCAGAAGGGATGCAGTCTCAAACTCTCGTGCACGTTCCTGACTTGGGTGAAACGCTCTGTGGTAGTAGCCGGCCAGGTCATTTTGACGGCGTTACCACCGTCGTTAGCAAATTATTCAATATCGTACAGCCCGACATAGCGGTTTTCGGTGAGAAGGACTTCCAGCAGCTGTCTATTGTCCGAAAAATGGTTAAAGACCTGTGTATACCGATCAACATCGTCGGTGTCGCCACCACCCGTGACGAGGATGGCTTGGCCAAAAGTTCTCGTAACGGTTATCTCTCCTTTGAGCAGAGGCGTATCGCGCCCACATTAAACCAAACCCTTAATAGTTGCCGCGAAGCTATTGCGTGTGGCTTTGACAACTTTTTTGAATTGGAATCACACGCACGTATCAAGTTACTGCAGGCGGGGTTTGATGCAGACTACTTTGCCGTTCGCGATGCCCACACTCTTCTTGCCGTTACGGAAGACACTGAAGAAATTGCCATCCTAGCGGCGGCTTGTCTGGGCTCCACGCGTCTTATTGACAACGTGAGGCTGTCACTCAACCCAGTATCCGATTGGGGCATGCTGGCCAGCGGCCACTAAACCCGCATTCTTTTTATCCCGTTGTCAGCGACCGGCTTGCACAACACAGCCGGGCACGTATTGTTTTGTGCTGCGCAAATGTATTAGGGGAAAACCATATGCCTATCTCTCTCACCCGTCCAGTACCTGCCAATTTCAGCGACGCCCATATAGATGCTCAACGCTATCGGGATATGTATCAGCAGTCATTGGATGATCCTGAAACTTTCTGGGCAGAAATGGCTAATGAATTTTTGGATTGGGATCACACGTGGGACACCGTTGTCCGCTATGATTTCAGCAAGGGTGATGCCGAATGGTTCGCCGGAGGCAAGCTCAATGTATCCTACAATTGCATTGACCGGCACCTACCCCAACGAGCTGACCAGACAGCACTGATCTGGGAAGGCGATGATCCGGCCGACTGCAAACACATTACCTATGGTGAATTGAAAGATCACGTCTGCAGATTGGCCAACACTCTAAAAGCTCGCGGTGTGAGCAAGGGCGACCGGGTCTGTATCTATATGCCGATGATTCCTGAAGCGGCCTTTGCGATGTTAGCCTGCACCCGCATTGGTGCTGTGCACTCGGTGGTGTTTGGCGGATTTTCTCCAGAAGCCCTTAAAGATCGAATATTGGACTCAAACTGTCAGACTCTGATCACCGCGGATGAAGGTGTTCGCGGAGGTAAGAAGGTCTCACTCAAGGCCAATGCAGACAAGGCGCTGGCCGTCTGCCCCAATATTCATACCTGCCTGGTTGTAAAACACACCGGCGGGAATATCGAATGGCACCAAGACCGGGACATCTGGTACCACGACACAGTTGACAGCGCAGACAGCGATTGCACACCCGAGTCCATGGATGCAGAGGACCCTCTCTTCATACTCTATACATCAGGTTCCACCGGCAAACCCAAAGGGGTTCTACACACCACTGGCGGCTACCTCCTGCAATCCGCCATGTCATTCAAGTATGTGTTTGACTATCGCGAAGGTGACGTTTTCTGGTGTACAGCTGATGTGGGATGGATAACTGGGCACACTTATATTATCTATGGCCCGCTCGCCAATGGCGCAATTTCTCTGATGTTTGAGGGCGTGCCTACCTATCCCGACGCAGGCCGCTGCTGGGAGGTTATCGATAAACACCAGGTCAACACGTTTTACACTGCACCTACAGCAATCCGCGCCCTTCACGCGATGGGCGATGAGCCAGTCACTCGCAGCTCACGCGCAAGCCTGAGACTATTGGGTACCGTGGGGGAACCCATCAACCCGGAAGCCTGGGAGTGGTATTACAACGTGATTGGCGACTCTCGCTGCCCTATCGTAGACACCTGGTGGCAAACGGAAACAGGCGCACACATGATCACTCCGCTACCCGGAGCCATGGCCCTGAAGCCCGGCTCCGCCAGTCTGCCCTTCTTCGGCGTCGACCTAGCACTGTTAACTGAACAAGGCGTGGAAATCGAAGGGCCTGGCGCAGGCTACCTTGTTATTAAATCGTCCTGGCCTGGCCAAATCCGCAGCGTATATGGCGACCATCAGCGCATGATTGATACCTATTTTAAACCCTACCCCGGCTACTACTTCACCGGAGACGGTGCCAGTCGTGATGAGGATGGCTATTATAGAATCACCGGTCGCGTGGATGACGTACTCAATGTCTCTGGTCACCGTCTGGGTACTGCCGAAATCGAAAGCGCCCTCGTGCTGCACGCGCTAATCTCTGAGGCTGCAGTGGTGGGCTATCCTCACGACATCAAAGGCCAGGGCATCTACGCCTATGTCACACCCATGCAGGGTGTCGAGCCATCCGAAAAATTACGGGCAGAATTGATAGCCTCATGCGCGGCAGAAATTGGAACCATCGCTAAACCCGATATAATTCAGTGGGCGCCCGGGCTACCTAAAACCCGTTCAGGAAAAATTATGCGCAGAATCCTGCGTAAAATCGCTGAAAACGAGCTGGATAACCTAGGCGATATCAGTACGCTAGCAGATCCATCTGTAGTGGAGAACCTGGTAAAGAATCGACCGTCCTGAGGCTGTCTCTTATACACATCTCCGAGCCCACGAGACTAGGCATGATCTCGT
>CAJXTK010000074.1 GCA_913061115.1 uncultured Haliea sp. | reverse complement strand
GAGATCATGGTTCAGTTTTCCTTTTGGCCAAAAGGAAAACTGAACCATGATCTCACCTGTTGATCAGACCGCACGTCAAGAACCGGTGTTTTTCATACTGACGGCGCGGTTATGCAAAATTTAACGGTCACCCTCATTCAGTGCGAACTTACCTGGGAACAACCTGAGGATAATCGGCGACAGATCGGAACGATAATTGATGACATCAAAGGGCATACCGATCTCATTGTACTGCCAGAGATGTTCACTACCGGCTTCTCCATGAACGCGTTGGCCAATGCAGAACAACCTGGCGGGGCCACCGAGCAATGGATGCTGGAAATGGCCCAGCGACTCGATTGCGCAATCACCGGCAGCATTGCGGTACGCGAGGGCAAGGGCGTATACAACCGCATGCTATTTGCTACACCTGGCGGCGTTGAGCACTACGACAAGCGTCATCTATTTCGCATGGCAGGTGAAGATAAGCGTTATCTGCCGGGCCAGTGTAGAGTAATTGTTCAGTGGCGAGATTGGCGTATTAACTTGCAGGTGTGTTACGACCTGCGCTTCCCTGTGTTCAGTCGCAATTGCGAGGATTACGACTTAGCCCTCTATGTCGCCAATTGGCCGACACAGCGACAATTCCACTGGCGCCAATTACTCATCGCCAGAGCCATAGAGAATCTGGCTTGCGTGGTGGGTGTCAATCGTATCGGGGCCGACGCACAAGGACTTAGCTACAGCGGGGGCAGTCTAGCGGTGGCCGCAGATGGTGAAATTTTGCTGGACGCCCACAGCGACAACAGTGCTTTTCAGGTCGTTCTCGACGGTGCTGCACTGCAACTTTATCGTGACAGATTTCCCTGCCAGTTAGATGCAGACAGCTTCCAACTCCAGTGACCGGTTAATCTGTATTTTTCAATTCAGTTGCGGCCTACCAACCCAATGCCTCTTTGACAAACGGGATAGACAGCGACCTCTTCTCGGCGAGAGAGGCCTTGTCCAAGGTCTCTAGCACGTGCAGCAGCTGATCCATGGCGCGCGGCGCGCGGCTGACGATATAAGATGCGACACTCGGGGTCAGAGACAAACCCCTGCGGCTGGCCCGAAATTGCAAGATAGCCTCTTTGTCGTGGTCTTCCGGCTGCGCCAATTGGTAGACAATGCCCCAAGACAAACGCGAGCGTAGATCTTCCAAATTGACGGTCAACGCACGAGGGGCAGCATCTGCCGCCACGATCAGCCGACACCCCCGCTGACGAGCGTCGTTATACAGATTGAATAAAGCCTGCTCCCAGTTCGCATCACCTAGCACCGCATGGATATCATCAATACAGATCCGATCCAGGTTTTCCACCCCCTGTAACACGTCCCGAGCTGCATACTGGCGCAAGTCCGAGAGAGGCAGGTAAATCGTTTCGGCTTCCGGTTCATGGCAGCTTGCCTGCAGCAGATGAGACTTTCCCGTACCGGCTGGACCGTATAAGTAAATGACCGACTCACCAGAAGGGTCCAACTGGTTCTGCAGGGCCCCCACCAACGGCTGAACCTTCGGCAAAGCCAAAAAGTTGTCCAGTGTGGCGTCGTCGCGCAGACGCACCTCAAGCGATAATTGATGCTTTAGTGAATGGCTCTCCACGTCTAAGGGGGGGTCTACCTCTGCCATCGGTAGCTCAGCACCGCATCCAATTCAGTCGTTGGAACGAGCAGGAGATTTTCATTAAGTTCTATAATCGAAGACAGTTGTTCAGCGTCTGTCTGCGCTCGCAGGCGAAACCGAACCCTATCTCCCTGTATCTGTTTGATAATGACTTCTTCAACCAACTCCAGGTTTTCCAACCAACTCGCGATAGCCGCATACTCTGCATAGGTGAAAACGCCGATGACCGACATGTGCATATCCCCATCTTCACCGGTTGTGGGCGCCACGGCATATCTGGCGGCCATTTCGCTGGCGACAATATTGACGCCATCACGCATGAATGACGCTAAATTATCAACGGTGACGGATCGATTGACGCGACCGTCCTGATAAAAGTAACTCCAATCCCCCGCGGATTTCCCCTCGCCCACACTCGCCAGGCGGCCTGCCACTATGTCCTGCGCGTTATAACGTGCGGAGGCCGCTTGGATAGCTGCTGCATTTAGGCGCCAGGCATCATTGGGGCTCAACGCCGCCATATCTTCTAGGTCAAATACCGGGAGCTGCACCGGCACGCCGCGACGGGAAAATGCTTCGATTAGCACCTGCGCCTCGTCGGGCCAATTATCCTTATCGACGAAATGTCTGCCCTGCTCGTCCTCAACGACAACCCATGCCAGCACCAGCGGACGGCTGGCCGTCCATAGCGGCGCGCCCGACTGCCTCACTAGGTCAGTGACATACTCACCGTCAAACTCAAACCGCACCGAAAAACCCACTTCGGGCAGCTCATTGCGCGTATAAACGTATTGCTGCACGTGCGCGCGGGAATCTGATAACGCCTTAACGATCACCGGGTTAGCAAGCAATAGGCGCGAGCCAGACACTTTCACCAGCACTTCAGTCAGGGCCTGACTCGCCGCAGCCGTCAGCGCTTTAGACCCCTGATTTGCTACAGATACAGTGGCCGAGTGCAGATCCCGCACCATCTCCGCCCAAGCATTCCCTGCCAACAGCAGAGCCAGCAATCCATACGTCAATGCTATCCGTGTCGCTTTCACCCTATTCTCCAAATGCTCCCAGCCACAGGCGCATTGTAGCAGTACTAGCGTGCGCCGGGCATATTCTGCCTTCAAAGAGTACGGCCGACCAGAGCTGTCCGCTACCTAGCAAAAATAAACACGACGAAAGTCGACACGACTGGACCCCGAAGACCAATTCATGAGTGCGCTCGCGTATCATGCACGATAAAATACCCAGCCTTACCCATCAGCCAACATCTTACTGGATTCCACGTAATGAGCGATGAGAACACAAAGAACCCCCTGAGTTACAAGGACGCGGGGGTCAATATTGACGCCGGTAACGCGCTGGTCGAGCGTATTAAAGGGGTGTCAGCCCGCACTATGCGACCGGAAGTCATGGGTGGCCTTGGGGGATTCGGCGCTCTGTGTGAAATTCCTGCCGGCTACAAACAGCCGGTGCTTGTGTCGGGTACGGATGGCGTAGGCACCAAACTTCGCCTGGCGATGGCAATGGGCATTCACGATACGATAGGTATTGATCTGGTCGCTATGTGCGTAAACGACCTCGTGGTGGCGGGCGCAGAACCGCTGTTCTTCCTTGATTACTACGCCACCGGCGCACTCAATATCGATACCGCTGCTGATGTGGTCACTGGCATAGGTAAAGGCTGTGAACTGGCAGGTTGCGCACTGGTCGGCGGCGAGACGGCCGAAATGCCCGGCATGTATGAGGGTGACGACTACGACCTGGCCGGATTTTGTGTCGGTGTAGTGGAAAAATCAGAGATTATCGACGGCAGTACAGTGGCCACAGGCGACATCTTACTTGGCATTGAAAGCAGCGGGCCACACTCCAACGGCTACTCACTGATTCGAAAAATACTGGAAGTGAGCGGTGCAGATTTGCAACAAACGCTGGGAAAGACCACCCTGGGACAGGCCCTACTGACGCCCACCACAATTTATGTCAAGGCTCTGCTGGCTTTGTTCGCGGAAGTTCCGGTGAAAACCCTGTCCCATATCACCGGTGGTGGACTGCTAGAAAATCTGCCCCGTGTCCTGCCAAAAAACTGTAACGCGCTTATCGAAACGGGCAGCTGGCAGTGGCCTGAGATATTCCAATGGCTTCAGATTCAGGGCAATGTCGAAACAACTGAAATGTATCGCACCTTTAACTGCGGCGTTGGCATGGTGCTGTGCATCGCACCTCAGCATGTGGAAAAGGCCCTTTCAATGCTGATCGCAGCGGGACACAATGCTTGGGAAATTGGCCGAATTGCCCGGGGTGATAATCAGGTAGAACTGCTGCCGTGAGTTCACAGCCGGCTCGCCTGGCCATTCTCATCTCAGGGCATGGAACGAATTTGCAGGCTTTTATCGACGCTTGCGCCCGCGGCGAACTGGCCGCTCAGATAGGCATCGTCATCAGCAACAATCCTGAGGCCGCTGGTCTGCAGCGCGCAGAGAGTGCCGGGCTCGCCACCCGTGCTATCGATCACCGCAACTTCGCAACACGCGAGGAATTCGACCAAGCATTGGTCAATGAACTTCACGCCTTCTCAATTGATCTGGTCGTGCTGGCGGGTTTTATGCGAATTCTGACCCCTGTGTTGGTTGAGCCCTTTGTAGGACGTTTATTCAATATTCACCCCTCCCTACTGCCCAATTACCCGGGGATGCACACGCATCAGCGCGCTCTAGATGCAGGCGACGCCGAAGCCGGGGCGACGGTACATTTTGTGACGCAGGAACTAGATGGTGGCCCGCCTGTGCTTCAGTGCCGAGTGCCGATTTTGCCCGATGATACTGCAGAGAGTCTGGCCGCCCGAGTGTCGCTAAAGGAACACACGCTTTATCCGATCGCGGTGCGCTGGTATTTGCAGGGACGCCTGCAGCTAACCGGTGAGGGCGCAACACTGGATGGCCATGCGATTCCCGCGAACGGCATTCAGTACACGGCTGACTTGCGCTAGCGGGGGGCGTCTCAGTGAGTGCAGCTCACGCCTTGGGCAGAGTCACGCCGCGCTGGCCCTGATACTTGCCGCCGCGGTCCTTATAACTCACCTCACAGACCTCATCCGACTCAAAGAATAGCATTTGTGCGACCCCTTCGTTGGCGTAAATCTTCGCTGGCAAAGTGGTCGTATTGGAGAACTCCAAAGTGACATGGCCTTCCCACTCTGGCTCCAGAGGCGTTACATTTACGATGATACCGCAGCGGGCATAGGTCGACTTACCCAGACAAATCGTCAGCACATTGCGCGGGATACGGAAGTACTCCACGGTACTCGCTAGCGCAAAAGAGTTCGGTGGAATGACGCAAACATCCCCGACCACATCCACAAAACTGCCCTCATCAAAACTCTTCGGGTCCACTGTCGCCGAATTAATATTCGTAAACACTTTAAACTCGCGGGAGCACCTTACATCGTAACCATAGCTAGATGTGCCATAAGAGATCAGTCGCCTGTCGCCATCAGCGCGCACCTGACCGGCCTCGAACGGCTCAATCATGCCATGCTCGGTGGCCATTTCGCGAATCCACCTGTCTGCCTTAATACTCATGTGTAATTCACCTGCTCGCTCAATTAGTCGTCAGAGATTTTTATTTCAGGAAACTGACGCACACCGTTATCCTCTTGGGCCGCTAACGCCTCTCCCACCGCAGCCGCAGCATCCAGATACAGTTTAGCCTCAGGCGATTGCGGGGCAGCAACCACGGTGGGACGTCCAGCATCCGTCTGTTCTCGTATCGAAAGTGTCAGCGGCAAACTGGCCAGCAATGGCACACCGTAATCTTTTGAAATACGATCCCCGCCCTGCTGGCCAAAAATATGCTCATGATGTCCGCACTCACTACAAATATGCACCGACATATTCTCTATAATCCCCAATACTGGGACGTCCACCTTACGGAACATCTCGATACCTTTGCGCGCGTCGAGTAGGGCAATATCCTGCGGCGTAGTCACGATTACCGCACCGGCTACCTTGGCCTTCTGCGACAGGGTAAGCTGAATATCGCCTGTTCCAGGCGGCATATCAATCACCAGATAATCAAGCTCACCCCACAGGGTCTGCTCCAGCATTTGCGCCAGAGCGCCGCCCGCCATCGGTCCACGCCATACCATCGGGGTGCGGTCATCCACTAGGTATCCCATAGACATGGTCTTCAAACCGTAAGCCTCCACCGGCAGAAGGTGCTGATCGCCCTGCTGTTCGGGACGATGGCCCGAGGGGATACCGAGCATCAGCTGTTGACTGGGCCCATAAATATCGGCATCCAATAGTCCCACTCGCGAGCCCATGGCGCTGAGCGCCAAGGCCAGATTGACCGCCGTAGTGGACTTGCCCACGCCCCCTTTACCAGAAGCAACTGCAACAATGTGTTTAATCTGATTCATCAATACCTGTAAGCGCTGTGAGACTGGACCGAGAGCATTGGGCCAGCATTTTCCGGCCCGCCAGTATAGAGACATGCTGTGCGTTCAACAATGGCACCCTAGCAACTGCCACGGATGAAACTCCTGCGCAAAAACGCTACAATGAGCGCCGTTTTATGAAGCAGATGACCCTCATGGCAGCACCCGCTCCACGCAAAATCCTCGTTACCAGCGCATTGCCCTATGCCAATGGCTCTCTGCATTTGGGACACCTGCTGGAACAGGTGCAGACCGACATCTGGGTGCGGTTCCAGAAGTCCCGCGGGCATCATTGTATTTACATCTGTGCCGACGACGCCCACGGCACCGCTATCATGCTGACAGCAGAGAAACTGGGGATAAGCGCGCAGCAGCAGATCGACAGCATCAAGCAAGAACATTTGCGTGACAGCACCGGCTTCCTCATCGGCTTTGACAATTTTCATACTACCCACAGCGAAGAAAATCGTTTCTGGTGCGAGGCGATTTACCAGCGGCTGAAGGAAAACAACCATATCGCTACTCGGACGATTACGCAGGCGTTCGATCCGGAAAAACAACTATTCCTCGCCGACCGCTTCATCAAGGGCACCTGCCCACGCTGTAAAACCGAGGATCAGTACGGCGATAACTGTGAGGCCTGCGGAGCCACTTACAGCCCGATGGAGCTGATCAACCCGGTGTCAGCCATATCGGGCGCAAAACCCATAGAAAAAGAGTCTACCCATTTGTTCTTCAAACTCCCTGAATTTGAGGCAATGCTTAAGGAATGGCTTAACTCCAATACACTGCAACCGCAGGTCGCCAACAAACTTCGGGAGTGGACGGAGGCTGGCTTGCAAGAGTGGGACATTAGCCGCGACGCCCCCTACTTTGGTTTTGAGATTCCCGGTGAACCGGGCAAGTATTTCTATGTTTGGCTGGATGCCCCCATCGGCTACATTGCCAGCTTTCAACATTACTGCGATCGCACCGGACACGACTTTGAGCCCTACTGGACACTCGGCACTGACACCGAGTTGTACCACTTCATTGGCAAAGACATCATCAACTTCCACGGCCTATTTTGGCCCGCCATGCTGCAATCAGCCGGGCTGCGCGCGCCCACTGCCGTCTACGCACACGGCTTCCTAACCGTTAATGGCAACAAAATGTCCAAAAGTCGCGGCACCTTCATCAAGGCCAGCACGTATCTGGAGTACCTCGACGCAGAGTATCTGCGCTATTATTTTGCCGCCAAGCTATCGGCTTCTGTGGACGACATCGATCTCAATTTGGAGGACTTCATTCAACGGGTCAACTCCGACATTGTCGGCAAGGTGGTGAATATCGCCAGTCGTTGCGCGGGCTTTTTGCGCAACTCTTTTGACAGTCAACTTGCTCCCAGTTGTGCAGAACACGCGCTAGTGCAGGACTTTATTGCCAAAGGCAGTGCCATCGCCGAATTGTATGAACAGCGCGAATTCAACAAGGCAATGCGTGAAATTCTGGCGCTGGCGGACAAAGCGAATCAGTACATCGATGAGAAAAAACCGTGGGTACTGGCCAAGCAGGATGGGACTGAACAGCAGGTGCACGATGTATGCAGCGTCGGCATCAATCTATTTCGAGTACTGATGACCTACCTGAAGCCCGTGTTGCCTGCCATGGCCGAAAAGGCTGAAACCTTTCTGAACTGTTCACTGGATTGGACGGCACTGGAATCACCCCTGATAGGGCATCAGCTGGCAACGTTCGTGCCACTCCTCACGCGCATCGACAGCAAAAAGGTGGAAGCCCTGATAGAGGCCAGCAAGGATTCGCAGGCGGCAGAGGTCGCGCTATCGAACGAAACCGATAACGCACCCGCCCAAGACAGCACTATCGAGTTTGACGACTTTGCCAAAATTGACTTGAGAATCGTTGAAATTATCGCAGCTGAACACGTCGAGGGTGCGGACAAATTGCTGCGCCTGACACTCAGCCTCGATGCGGAAGGAACCCCTGCGGGACGCAGGCAAGTATTAGCGGGCATCAAATCAGCCTACCAACCGGAAGACCTGGTGGGCAAACTGACGGTGATGGTGGCCAACCTGGCGCCACGTAAAATGCGGTTTGGCCTGTCGGAGGGTATGGTGCTGGCCGCCGGACCCGGAGGCAAGGATATCTTCCTTTTAGAGCCACACGCGGGAGCTACGCCGGGGATGCAAGTCAAATAGTCCCAAAAAGCGACTTTTACCTAATGGTCGTTAGTCTGTAAAATTAGACTCCATTAATCCGTCAGAAACGCTAAAATGACGGTCCTAGAATTGCAGGCGCGAGCGCGCTTAGCGCACAAAGCGCAGCGAGAACCTAACCATGCTGGCAGACTATTCCATATTGTTGATCGGAGCCATTCTGGTCAACAACTTCGTACTGGTGCAGTTCTTGGGACTGTGCCCGTTCATGGGCGTGTCAAATAAGCTAGAAGCCGCTATGGGCATGTCTATGGCGACCACCTTCGTGCTGACGCTCGCAGCGGCCTGTAGCAACCTGACCTATCAGTTCTTGCTGGTCCCGCTAGGGCTGGGTTACCTAAAAACGATCGCATTCATTCTGGTGATCGCCGTCGTCGTGCAGTTTACTGAAATGGTCATGCGCAAGACCAGTCCACTGCTGCACCGTGTACTGGGTGTTTATCTGCCGCTGATTACAACCAATTGCGCCGTGCTGGGCGTTGCACTGCTCAACATCTCGAAAGACCACAGTTTTTTGGAGTCGCTGTTCTACGGTTTCGGCGCGGGCGCGGGCTTCTCTTTGGTATTGGTTCTTTTCGCTGCCATGCGTGAACGCTTGACGGTGGCGGATGTGCCTGCGCCCTTCAAGGGCGCAGCCGTGGGTATGATAACCGCCGGCCTGATGTCTTTGGCCTTTATGGGATTTGCTGGACTGGTATAAACACAAGTGATTGACCTCCTAACACAATATCCGCTGTTTGCTGCCCTCATCGCTTTGGTAGGACTCGCGGCTGCGTTTGGCGCTCTTTTGGGATTTGCTGCGGAGAAATTCAAAACCGAAGGCAATCCCATTGCGGACGAGATCAACAACATCTTGCCCCAGACCCAATGTGGCCAGTGTGGGTATCCTGGCTGTCGACCCTATGCGGAGGCCATCGCCAACGGCGAAGCCATTAACAAATGTCCACCTGGAGGGGAAGCGGGCGTTCAGGCCCTGGCCGACTTATTAGATCTGGAGCCGCTGCCCCTAGATGAGGAACACGGCGAGGCCAAAAAAGTCACAACGGTAGCCTTCATCCGTGAAGATGAATGTATTGGCTGCACTAAATGCATACAGGCCTGTCCTGTCGACGCGATTCTAGGCGCGGCGAAGCAGATGCATACGGTTATCATCAGCGAATGCACCGGCTGTGACCTGTGTGTTGAGCCCTGCCCTGTCGACTGCATCGACATGATTGCTCAGGAGGAATCGCTAAAAACCTGGCACTGGCAGCTGCCTGATCCCGTTAGCCGACGCGTGGACATTATTGCCAGCGATGTTGTTTTTAGTGATGCACCCAAGGACCGCGCTGCATGAGAAAAGTTTTTGACTTCCACGGCGGCATCCATCCGGCTGAAAACAAACATCAGTCTGTGCGCACACCGATTGCCGATGCCGGCATTCCACCTGAGCTGATCATTCCACTATCTCAGCACATCGGTGCACCGGCCCGCCCAGTAGTATCTATTGGCGAGCGTGTGCTCAAGGGCCAGATGATCGCCGAAGCACGAGGCTTTGTCAGCGTGCCGGTGCACGCACCGACTTCGGGTACAGTTCACGCCATTGAGGACCGCCTCATTGCACACCCATCCGGCTACCTTGCACCCTGTATCGTGATCACCTCAGACGGCCAGGATGAGTGGGCAGAACACAGCGGCGTCTCGGACTATCAGAAACTGGAGACAGCTGACCTGATTGGTATAATTCGCGATGCCGGAATTGCAGGCATGGGCGGCGCCGGTTTTCCGAGCGCGGTCAAACTGTCGGTCAAGTCGGACACCCAAATTAAAACACTGATCATCAACGGCACAGAGTGTGAGCCTTACATCACTGCTGACGATATTCTGATGCGCGAACAGGCTTACGAGATCATTGAGGGCACAAAAATTCTGCGGCAAATCATCGCTCCGAAAGAAACTCTGATCGGTGTCGAGGACAATAAACCAGAAGGCATTGCCGCTCTGCGTGCGGCAGCGCAAGGTACAGGTATAGAGATCGTCACGTTCCCCACCAAGTATCCCTCCGGCGGCGAAAAGCAACTCGTTGAGATCCTCACAGGAAAACAAGTGCCCAGCGGCGGTTTGCCTTCTCAGGTTGGCGTTGTCTGCCAGAACATTGGCAGCACTGTGGCTATTTTCAACGCTGTTGTACACGGGCAGCCGCTTATTTCCAGAATTACCACTGTCACCGGAGAAAGCGTACATGAACCGCAAAATTTTGAGGTATTGATCGGCACCCCGGTGCAGTATCTGATCGAAAAAGCCGGTTACCAGAGTGAGAAAAATAAGCGCCTCATTATGGGCGGACCGATGATGGGTTTCACCATACCGGATACAGATGTGCCTGTCGTAAAAACGACCAACTGCCTGCTCGCGCCCAGTGAAACAGAATTGTCCACACCACCACCTGCCCAAGCCTGCATCCGTTGCGGCATGTGTGCTGAGGTCTGCCCGGCCAGCCTATTACCACAACAGATGTTCTGGTTCGCACAGGGCAAAGAATTCGAAAAGCTGGAAGAGCACAACCTGTTCGATTGCATCGAATGCGGCGCTTGCTCCTTTGCCTGCCCTAGTCACATTCCATTGGTCCAATACTACCGGGCCTCCAAGGCCGAAATTTTACAAATGCGTCGCGATCATGAAATCGCGGAGCAGTCTCGCATTCGATTCGAGGCTCGCCAACAACGCCTAGAGCATGCCGAGGAAGAAAAAGAGGCGAAACGCGCTGCACGAAAAGTTGCGGCAAAACAGCGTGCCCAGGCAGCGGAAGAAAGTGGCGAAGAAGACCCGATCCAGGCTGCCATTGAGCGCGCTAAGGCTAAAAAAATTGCACAACAGGCCGGTGCTGGTGAGGAGAGTGAACTGGAGAAGTTGGAGAAAGCCGTTGTATCCACGTCTAAGCGGCTGGCTACTGCAACGACTAAGCTGGAACAGGCTAAAGCCGAGGGCAGTGACCTTGTAGGGGCACTGCAGACCGGTGTCGACAGAACCCGAGAGAAACTGACAGCGGCGGAACAGGCTCTAAAAGACGGTGAGCAGCGTCTCGGCACCCACTCTGCAGAGCAGCCTCCTGTTGACGCTGCGCAGGCGGCTATTGCACGAGCAATGCAAGCGCGCACATCAGAAGCGTCCTTAAGCCCACAAGAGAAAGCACGACTCGATCTGGAAAAATTACAACACCGTCTGCAAAAATCACAGGCCGTGCTCATCCAGAGTCGGGAAAATGCCGAGGAAGACAAGGTCATCGATGCACTGGAATCAACAGTCGCGCGTCTAACCGAAAAAATCAACGCTGTGCAACAGCAGTTGAATGCCGCCGAGGACGCATGACATGGCTCTGATGCGCCTCACATCACCACACGCACATGGCCCGATGAGTACTCAGAGGGTGATGCAAAGTGTGCTGCTTGCCACTATTCCAGGCGTTATTGTGCTAACCCATTTTTTTGGCTTTGGCACGCTGGTCAATATCCTTTGGGGAAGTATCGTGGCGCTGGCCTGTGAAGCGCTTGCACTGAAGCTGAGACGACGCCCTCTGGGTTTTTATCTGAAAGACTATAGTGCACTGGTAACGGCCGTTTTATTGTGCATTGCCCTACCACCTTATGCACCGTGGTGGCTCATTGCAGTGGGTATCGCGAGCTCTATCTTGTTAGCGAAGCACTTGTACGGTGGGCTGGGCTATAACCCATTCAACCCTGCCATGGTGGGCTACGTTATTCTGCTCATTTCTTTCCCGATACAGATGACCGCATGGGCGCCACCGCGTGGCCTCGGGGAGTTGCCCGGATTTATTGAAGCCTTGCAGGCGTGTTTTACCCCCGCGGCCTATGACGGCACTACCATGGCAACACCGTTGGACCTGTTAAAACAGAACAATAGTCTGCTAATTAAAGATCTATGGAGCCAGTATCCGCAGTTTGGACGCTGGTCTGGCCTAGGTTGGGAGTGGGCTAATATTGCTTTTTTAGCCGGAGGCGTCTGGTTGTTGTATCAGCGTATATTTACCTGGCATGCGCCTGTGGCAATGCTGGTCACTCTTGGGCTACTCGCCGCCATCTTTTATGACGGCGGCAGTTCCGCAAGTGGGGGTTCGCCGTTGTTTCACCTGCTAGGCGGTGCCACCATGTTTGGAGCCTTCTTCATTGTTACTGACCCGGTGAGTTCCGCGGTGTCCTTACGCGGCCGTTTAATCTTTGGCGCCCTGATCGGTGTGCTGATATATACTATTAGGATCAAGGGCAATTATCCGGACTCGGTGGCTTTTGCCGTACTGATTATGAATTTTGCGGCGCCATTCATCGATTACTATACCCAGCCTCGCACGTATGGCCATCGCGATAAGCGCGCAGGAGAATAGGATGCTTGGTCGATCTATTACCCGCAACAGCATTCTGCTCGCAATTTTTGCTGCCTGCACGACGGCGCTGATCGCTGGCACACACCTGCTAACAAAAGACGATATCGCAGAGCAAAAACGCTTGGCGGAAGAGAAAGCCTTGCTACAAATTGTTCCCAGAAGCCGACACGACAATTCAATGCTGGATGACACCATAGCCGTCGGCCCGCAGGACGTGGAACTGGGATTGAGAGTGGACAAGCAGATTTATGTCGCACGACAAAATGGAGAAGTGGTAGCGGTGATCATTCCAGCCGTCGCACGCGATGGCTACACAGGAGACATCGAACTGATTGTGGGTGTTAATAGAGACGGTACGATCGCAGGTGTGCGTGCACTGGCACAGAGGGAAACACCCGGGCTAGGCGACAAAGTGGATCTCAAAAAATCTGACTGGATGCTGGGCTTCAATGGACGCTCACTGCAAAATCCGACGTTGTCCGGTTGGGCTGTCAAAAAAGACAAGGGTATTTTTGACCAGTTTACGGGCGCCACGATTACTCCCAGAGCTGTCGTTGCGGCCATCCTCAGAGTCTTACAATTTGCCGAAAAAAATAGAGAGACCCTGTTCGATACTGGCGACACCAACATTGCCCCCACTGGAGATGACACATAATGGCGGATGTCAGTTACAAGGATCTATCCCTTAATGGCTTATGGAAAAACAACCCGGCCATTGTCCAGTTGCTGGGATTATGCCCGCTGCTTGCGGTCACTGGCAGTGTGGTCAATGCGCTTGGACTGGGAATGGCCACGATG
>CAJXTK010000073.1 GCA_913061115.1 uncultured Haliea sp. | reverse complement strand
TACGAGATCATGCCTAGTCTCGTGGGCTCGGAGATGTGTATAAGAGACAGAGTCATGACAGTGTCTCTGCAATGGCGGTTGGCACGGATATCGGGCAGGACAGAAGTAGCTGTGCGTAACCCTTGCCTTGTGCGTCGTTACGGATACTGGCCACGCCCCCGCCTCCAAGCACATCGTGTAGCAGGAAGTTGATTGCGTTGGACGCCGGAAGCAAGTACCGCTCGACGTTCCCTTTTTTTGAGTTGCTGAGAAAGTGTGCAAAGCGTTTGCGCACTATGGCCTCCGTCAATGCAGCGCAGATGTAAGGAAGGTATTCTTGCTTGCGCGCTATGATGCCGATATTAGCTTTGTCGCCTTTGTCACCACTGCGACCCCAGGCCAGCGCAATCAGCGGAACCTTGACCATCTGCAGACTTCTATCAGCAGTTGGCGTCTTTGGACGAGAAATGGCTTTGATGTTCAGCACTTCACCGTAGACTTCATCGCAGGAGATGACCTCATCGCCCAGCAGTATCTTTACCTGCACTTGCGCCTTTGGCACTGTGTAGGAAAACAGTCGCACCACAGGGGAGGGGCTAGGGCGACTACCGGCAAAGCCTGAAAGGCCCGGCGGTGTTGCCAGTCCAAGTCCTACCGCTTCTTTAAGAAAAATACCGATACCCCCGATGTCCGAGTGTTTCACCGCAATTTTCATCACAATTTCACGACTGTTTTTCACTTTACTGAATGCGCCGTAGTGGGTCTCTGTGCCTAATAACTCTATGCTGGTCTCACTGAAGTCAGCTAGGCCTGCGTTCCTGAAGACTCTGCGTGCCGCCTTGAATATCGCTTCACCGAGTGCGCGCGCCTTCCTATTGGCATCGATGCCATAAAAAGTCATATAGGTACCGCCGCGAAATTCATCGGCGTAGGTTGCACTGACCTTGTAGGTGTCGGGGGCCGCTCGACCTTTAGCGCCGGACACCTGCACACGGTCCTCACCAACCTGCTCGATCCGTGCCGTTGAGAAGTCGCAGACCACGTCGGGTAGCATGTAGGCTTGCGGGTCGCCGATCTCGTACAACATTTGTTCGCTCACTGTACCTACGGAGACCAGGCCGCCTGTATGTTCAGGCTTGGTGCAGACAAAACTGCCGTCAGAGGAGATTTCTGCGATGGGATAGCCCATATCCGACAGACCTTGCACCTGCTCCCAGTCAGTGAAATTGCCGCCGGTGGCTTGCGGCCCGCATTCCAAGATATGACCCGCCAGAGAACCCATGGCCAGTTGGTCGAGATCATCGCGCCCCCAGCCAAAGGCGTGAATGCAGGCGCCCAATGTGACGGCGCTATCAACGCAGCGGCCGGTCACGACAATATCGGCGCCTGATGCAAGAGCGTGGGCTATCGGAAAGGCGCCCAGATAGGCATTGATACTCAATACTTTTTCACTCGGCGGAAAGGCTGTGCCGGAAAACATCTCGGTGATGCCAGAGGTTTGTAGCGATTCCTTACGGGCAACCAGGTCATCACCGACCACGCAGGCCACAGTGAGGCTCAACCCCTGTTCGGCGATGACCTGGCGCAGCGCTCGTGCGCAAGCCTCGGGATTGACGCCGCCCGCATTGGAGATGACCTTGATGCCGCGCTCGGCGATTACTGAGAGGTTTGGTTTCATGGCTGCGCTGACAAAGTCTGATGCGTAGCCTTTGAGTTCATCTTTGGCTCTAGCCCGGGCCATGATGGACATGGTGATCTCAGCAAGATAGTCGTAAACGATATAATTAAGGCCCACAACACTTAATAATTGAGGCGTGGCTCGAGCAGCATCACCCCAGAAACCACTGGCGCCGCCAATGCGCAATAACGTGTCTGTCATATCGTAGATCCTGTCTAAGCGCGTATGATGCAATATGGTACTCGATCAGCTAGTCCAGCACATGGGATTGGATGACATCTGCATGGGACTTTGCGCCAACTATTGCAGCGCTATGTGCTCACGTCATTGGCGGTTATTATGCTCTAGTTTTCGTGTGACCCTCGACCGAGCGCGACCGAGCGCAATAGCACGACCAACGCCAACAGTGTAAGAATAGCAGCCACAAAAAAAGGCGCACCGGGAAAATAGGTAGGAGCTTGACTAGAGCTGAAGTAGGCGAAGAGTTGGGTCATAACCGGTGGGCTGAGGATGGCCACTAGGCCGCTCATGCTGCCAATCGCGCCTTGTAGCTCGCCCTGTGCGTTGGCGGGAATTCGTGCTGACATGATGCTTTGTACGGATGGAGCCACAAATCCTTGCAACGCGCTTATCGCTATTATTGGGTACATCATCCATCCATAAGGGACGAAGGCGTAGCCGATGAAGCTCAAGGCCGTTGCTATTAATCCCACGACGGCGGTTTTGGTGGGGCCCCATCTGGGTAATACTAAGCGGATAAGGTAGGCCTGCACGAAGATCATTGCCACGCCGATAGCACTTAATGAGAAACCAATGTCGCGGGGTGACCACCCAAATTTTTCAATGGTAAAAAATGCCCACACACTGGGGAGCGCAAAGTGGCCCAGTTGGTAAAAGAAATAAACCAGCACGAGCGAAATTACCACTGGGTATTGTCGCAGTTGATTAATGGCTGCCAGCGGGTGGGCCCGCGACAATTGAAACGGCCGACGGTCAGCGTTTTTCAGTGACTCCGGTAATACGAAGTAGCCGTAGATAATATTAATGAAAGTTAAGCCTGCGGCGGCGTAAAAAGGTGTGCGGGCCCCGTATTCCCCTAAAAATCCACCGATAGCAGGACCAAGAATGAACCCGGCACCAAAGGCCGCCCCCAATAGCGCAAAGTATTGGGCGCGTTTGTGGGCTGGGAAGGTGTCTGCCACATAGGCATTGGCAGTCCCATAGGTAGAGGCAGACACGCCGCCAATAATGCGACCAACAAAAAGCCAGAATAGTGTCGGGGCCCAACCCATGAGCAGATAGTTAAGGCCCATTGCCAGCAACGAGTATAACAATACAGGGCGACGTCCAAAGCGGTCCGACAGATTGCCCAGTAACGGAGAGGCAATAAACTGCATACTAGCAAACGCGAACATCAAAAAGCCGCCGGTGCGCGCGGCGTTGGTCAGCGAGCCCCCGGAGATATCCATAATGAGATGCGGGACAACCGGCATAATGATGCCAAGCCCAATTGCATCCAGCAGTACCGTGAAAAAGATAAAAGCAAATGCTAACCGTGGTCGCATGGGTGACTCCAAAGGGGGCTACAGCCTACCACGCTCAAATTAGCAGCAATGAATTATCGTGGAGGTGCTCCATTGATGAGACTCGAGAGTTCGGCGCGGGTGCAGGGCCTGATGATACTTCCCTGCGTTTCGATTCATTCCCACCAGGGATAAAAAGGCGGCATGTCAGTAGATGTGCGTTGGGTAAAGTTGGCCGGGCGTTTTTCCAGGAACGATTGTACCCCCTCCTTGCCGCTGTTTAAACTGGTGTAGAAGATCGCAAGTGAATCTACCTTGTGGGCCTCAATGGGGTGCGGTTGCGCTGCATTTCGGTACATCATTTGGCGCGTCAGCGCGATCGCCACCGGACTATGCTGGGCGATACGTCGCGCGATGCTGTAAGCTTCTTCCAGTAGCTGATCTACTGGCACGACTGCTTTTAAAAACTTTCCCGCCAGCGCCTGCTCGGCTTTCAAGACATCTGCGCTGTAAACCCATTCTAGTGCCTGTGAGATGCCCACAATGCGCGGCAGAAACCAACTAGAGCAGGCCTCAGGCGTAATACCTATTTTGTTAAAGACGAAACCGATACGAGCGTGCTCTGCCGCCAGACGTATATCCATTGCGCAGGTCATGGTGGCGCCGATGCCAACCGCCGCGCCGTTGATCGCCGCGATCACCGGCTTGTTGCAATCATAGATTGCCAGCGTGACCCGGCCTCCGAGGTCGCGCACACCTGCAACTATCTCAGGGTCATCCATGCGCTTGTCCATGTCTTCCATGGTGGGCGTTAGCGCCTCGTTAAGGCCGAATACATTGCCGTCCACCGACAGATCCATGCCTGCGCAGAAAGCCTTACCTTGTCCAGTCACAACTATCGCGCGCACATCGTCATCATTACTGGCGCGATTAAAAGCCTCGATGAGTTCATGTCCCATCTCAACTGTGAATGCATTAAGATGCTCAGGGCGGTTAAGTGTAAGGGTGAGAATGCAATCTGCGGTCTCATACCGCAGTGTATTGTAGGACATCTCGTTCTCCGATTACGGACTGATAGGTTAGTTGCCTGTGAACTGAGGCGGTCGTTTTTTAAGAAAGGCTGTTGCGCCCTCCAAAGCATCTTCTGTGTCTTGGGTGAGCAAAAATTGGTCGGCGTCCATAAAACTGACAGCACTGTCCAGGGCCGTCGCACTGGCATTTATCGCTCTCTTGGCCATGCGTACAGGCACCGGCGGCATAGCGGCGACCTGGGCCGCAAGTTCGCGAGCGCGGCTCAATGCCTGACCAGGCGCGCAAACGTAGTCTAACAATCCCCAGCGCTCTGCAGTGGCGGCATCCAGTGGCTCGGCGAGGATCAGTAACTGTTTGGTCTTTGCCGGCCCGATCAGGTGAGTGAAGCGAGGCACGCTCTGCCAACTCATGTTCATGCCCAGCTTGAGCTCCGGCACGTAGAAAGAGGCGTTGTCAGCCGCGACGCGCCAGTCGCAGGCAACCGCCAGAGCAGTGCCGCCTCCAATACACCAACCTTCGATAGCGACGATAGTGACTGGCTCAAGAGCCTCCCATGCGGCGCACATTCCGGGCCCAACTTTGACCAGCTGGCGTCTTTGGGCCACTGTCAGATTGCTGGCATTAGCGGCTTCCGGATCATTAAGATCCATCCCAGCGCTAAAAATGTCCTGAGCTCCGGTTAGGATAATGGCATTAAGCTCGCTGTCGAACTGCAGTTCCTGCGCCAGACGCGTCAGCTCGCGCATCATAGCATTATTGAGGCTGTTTACCTTGTTAGGGGAGCGAAACGTGACTTCCAACACACGGTTTTCGCGGTGCAGGCTCAGATACTCCCAATGTACCTTATCCATATGTCTCTCCCTCTAAACCTACCCGTTCAGCTCGTACTCTAGTATCGCCTATGGCCGGCTTACTTGCCTAGCCCCTATATAGCGCCATTGATCGATCTGCCTTTTTTTGTCCGTTTGGAAACATAGCGCTGATAGAGTATTGTTCTGCAAAGATGATAAACTCACCGTCGTTTCTGAGGAACTTGAGAAGTCTTCCGCGCCTATGTCTTTAGTAAGTACACACACTGACACCGCAAATGGCGCCGACAATATTGTTGGCCCGTTTACACAGATGAGCCAGACCGTTGCGAAGTTCGTCTGGAATACAGCGGCCACCAATATTCCACAGGACCTCGAGTGGGAGATCGTATTATTGACGCTCGCTATCGCGGGCCTGCTTTGGTTCCTTCGCGGTGGCCACGGATCAAAGGGCGTTGATGGCCGAGTCCGAAAAGCGGGCCTACTTCAGTTCCTCTTGCCCAAAGATATTTATACTCATGCGTCTGCTCGAGTAGATGTCTGGTTGTGGGTAACAGAACGAATTTTTTACCCATTTTGGGCGATAGCGCTGCTGGCCACCGTTGGCCCCGCGACGGAACAGTCAGTAATCAGCGTGCTGAAATGGCTTTTTGGTAACTCCCCGGAGCTACATTCCAACTTAGCATGGATGTTGCTGTATAGCTTGGTGACGCTACTGTGCTACGACTTCGTTTTCTTCCTTACGCACTATGCCATGCATAAGGTGCCCGCCCTGTGGGCACTGCATAAAATCCACCATTCTGCGGAGGTATTGACGCCGTTGACACGGTATCGCGAGCATTTTATCGACGGCCCAATCTGGGTTGTTGGCGGCGCAGTTAGTTACGGGTTCGCAGCCGGAATCTTTGGCTTCCTGTTCAATGGTGGAATTACTGAAGCCACTCTGCTTAATCTTGGTTTTTTCGCCGTGCTATTTGGCTTCAATGGATCATTTCGTCATTATCATGTGCAGTTCCATTATCCAGTATGGCTGTCAAAATGGCTGCAAAGTCCTGTAATGCATCATGTTCATCACAGTTACCTGCAGCAACATCACGATAAGAATCTGGCCGTATTCACCAGCATCTGGGACAGGATGTTCGGCACTTTGTATATTCCGGAGGTGGACGAATACACGCCCTGGGGTCTAGGTCCGGACTCTCAATCTGAGCATCAAACCTTTTGGCAAAATACGACGGGGCCTTTTCGTGACTGGTACAAGATGCTAAGGCCCCGAGCTTCAAGGGGCCACAGGTCCGAAAGAGAGCAGTCGTAAGCCAGCGATCACAGAGGACATAGTGTTATCAGCCAGACTTTTGACTCACTATGGCAAGCCATGGTTGTGCGGCACATGGCATCCCCGGTGGACGATAATAATGGTCAATAACCTTAAAGCCCGCATCCTCTAGATAGGTGCTGGAGACGCCAAATTCCATAAAGTGGCCGTAACGTTCACCAGAGAAGTCTTCACCACTACCGCGGGGATTGGAGGAAAATAGAATTCCGCCTGGTCGCAGAGCACTGTGCAGTTGTCGTAAAACACGCGAAAATTCCTGCCTCGGAATATGAAATAAAGACGCATTCGCGAAGATGCCATCAAACCTTGTCTCCTGCAGATCAAGCGCTAGGAATGATTGATGCAGAACGGGGCAGCCGGTCTTTTCCTGCGCCATCGAGCAAAAAGCGAAGCTCCCGTCAAGCCCCACGGCTCGGTGGCCCAAGGATTTAAAATGGGCGAGGTCTCTGCCAGGGCCGCAGCCAAAATCTAAAATATCCAGTTTCCGTGTTGCTTCAAACGGGGCCAAAAAATTATCGTAGTTTTGGCTTACATCGTGATCTTTTGTCCCCTCCCGAAACGCCAATGCATTATCTTCGTAGTGCGATAGCGTGAGGTTGACGATCTCGGCCAACTTTTTATCGCTTAACGTTTCTGACATATGGGTCTTTCTCGAGTGAGCTGGGTGGACAGGGTGCCGCTACTCATGGTGCAACGTTAATCGACTGTGTGAGCGGTCGTATCTCGAATAAAGTCACCTCGCCCCGACTACCCAGGCGCATCACCGGGCCCCAGGTTCCGGTTCCTGGAGAGACGTAAAGCCGCGTCAGACCCTCCTTGAACAGGCCAACGGTTTTCTTAAATACTCGGCCTACTACAAAGTTAAACGGCACTATCTGTCCGTTATGGGTGTGACCAGAAATCATCAGGTCTACCCCGGCTTCAGCTGCGGCCCTGAGTCCGCGTGGGCGGTGATACAGAAGGAGTACAAACCGTTTGGGATCGATATCCAGTGTTGCCAATTCCCGCTGGACCTGTGACGGGTTATCTGCATCATCTATGCCAATCAATTGGACCTCGCCATGCGTGGTGGTACGCGAGCGCAGAACCCTGACGCCTAGTCGGTTAAGACGCTGCAAAATAGCGTCAAGGTCCTCGTAGCGCTCGTGATTGCCTATGCTAAAATACGTAGGCACGCGACAGCTGCGCAAGGCTGACAGTGCTTGCTCACTAACCCCAGTAGCATCGATAAAATCGCCAGTGATACATAGAAAATCGATATCTAGTCGATTAACCTTTTGCATGACACGACTTAGGAAAGCGCTAGTGCGAGAACCAATATGCACATCAGTGATCTGCGCGAATCGTAAAGTAGAGGTGACCTTTGTGCTGGATAGCTTTATCTCCACCACAGAAGGTGAGTAGGCGTTAAAAACGCTGTATGCGGTTAGCGCAAAAGCCACACAAACCAGCGCCTGAGCGGCGGTATATTCGGCTATCCAGCCCAGTGCGACCGGAAGTTCTGTGGCCACCAGCATGCATAATAATAAAGGACTGATGCCCAGCCACAAATCTGCACCACGCCGTAGCCAAAACACCGGACCATGGTTTGCCTGCTGTAGGTAGAGCCTCGCCACGATTTGACTAAAGAACAGTGGCAGAAACACAGCGGCAGTTTGCACACTGTCCATGCGCAACCACTGACAGAGCCGCAAAATTGGATAGGCAAATAGCGGGATTTGGAGTAGCAGCGCAAACGCTAGGAACTGATGGCGTCTTTTCATCTCACTTATCTGTTTGTTAATGATCCAAGAGGAGCAGTGATAGGACGCCAGGAGACTCTTTAGAGTGCATCATACTACAGAGACTCAAAAGCGGCCTCTTATACTGACGCGTCATGGACGCTTAGCGTATCGCTTTTTTGAACTGCTCACCCGGCTAGTTGAGGAGTATAATTGAGGGAAAGAAAATTTGCAGCGTTTAATAATATTTAGCGTACACTCCCCTTTTTGGCGGCAATAGGGGTGATCTTCGCTGCCGCTGTTGTGTACGATTTCGGCATTAAAACGGGGTCGGGTCGGGGACAGTGTACGGAAAAATGGTCGAGGATTTAGGAGTGAGGGCAGACGACGAGGTTCAGGGTCACAAGCGCATGGGAACGGTCATGCAGGCGCTGGCGTGGCTGGCTTTCATTGGTCTGGGCATCGTGTTTTTTAGTGATGCCCTCGATAAACAGTACAATCCCAATCAGAATCTGCAGACGCGACATTCGGAGGGAGGTGTGCGGGAAGTGATACTGCAGCGCAACAAACTTGGACATTATGTAACAAGTGGAGAAATTAACGGTAAGCCCGTTACCTTTATGCTCGACACAGGCGCCACCGGTGTGGCAATTCCACAAGACATAGCGTCTCATCTGGGAATACCACGCGGCAGGGCCTTTTCAACACAGACTGCCAACGGCAGATCCACCAGCTATGCTGCGAACTTAGACCGTGTCAGTGTAGGTGAAATCGAATTACAGAATGTACACGCCGCAATTGCTCCGGGGCTGCAAATGGACGAGATACTCCTTGGAATGTCGTTTTTGAAACACATTGAATTTTCACAGAAAGGAGACACACTGATACTCCGACAGTAATAGTTATTTGTAGAATAACGAAATTTTAGGAAAGAAATATTGCGACGTTACTACCACTACCGAATCATTCAACGCACACTGCTTCGCCGTCCGCGAGCGTGATTTATGCACGTGCAGATAAGCTACAGACACCTTTTCATATGATTTTTGCGTACAATGAAATAGACAGCTGCGGGCCTTTTTCGATGGAGCTCGAAGTCATAGATGATTGCGACCCCAAAATGGACCTATACCGATGACAGGCTCAAGTTGTGTAACAGCGAATGAGGTTGCGACCAATACTAATACGGATGAGCAGATGTCTCATCACGGTGCCGCGGCTGATACGGTTGTTATCCTCGATTTTGAAACCACAGGGCTATCCCCGGGCGAGGGTGATCGTGGTATAGAGATCGGCGCGGTAAAAATCGAATGTGGTCAAGTAATAGGGCGCTTTCAGGAGTTGATGTATCCCGGCCAACGCATTAGTGGCTTTATAGAATCGCACACGGGCATCAGCAATGAAATGCTTGCTAAGGCGCGTCCCTGTGGTGAAGTCATGCGAGACTTTTCTGAATTCATACAAGGCTTTAATCTAGTCGCGCACAATGCATCTTTTGATAAACGTTTTCTCGATGCCGAGTTCTCACGGGTCTCTATAGATTACTCGGGGCAATTTTCTTGCTCTATGCTCGCTGCGCGGCGGTTGTGCCAGCACTCTCCGAACCATCAGTTAGGCTCATTAGTCGCTTATCTGAATATTCCAATGGACGGAGTGCTCCATCGAGCTCTCTATGATTCAGAAATGGCAGCCAAGTTGTGGCTAGTCATGTTGAGCAGCATTAAAGAGCAATATGGCCTTTCGGTAATACCCTTCAAGCTCATGCAGAAATTGACCAAGACCCCTCGGCACGCTGTTCATGCGTTATTAAAGGGCTGCTGCTGAGGACTGGCTGCGCAGCGCTATTGGCAGGTGCTAGCAGCACTAGCAGGTCCAGCTTAGACACAGTCTTATAAATGGCATTCACCGACAGGGGGCTGCGTTAATGAGGAGAGGAAGAATGTTGGAAAAAATTAGAGCCGTGCTCTTTGACTTTGGTGGCGTCTTTACGGATTCGCCTTTTCATGCCGTTCATGATTTTGGTGAGGAATTGGGTGTTGAGCCAGTAGAGATTACTCGCATAGTGTTTGGTTCCTATGAGCACGATGGTAACCATCCTTGGCATCAGCTTGAGCGTGGCGAGATTACCCTTGAAAACGCCCGTAATCAGATTCTGGGGTTGGGCCAGAAACTCGATCTACAGATTGATATTTACGAGCTATTTGCACGAATGGCGGGTAATAACGCCGGTGCAGATCAGAGGAAGCCGCTGGTAGAGCGGGTGAGATCTCTTAGGCAGGAGGGCTATACCACTGGCATCATCACTAACAATGTAAAGGAGTTTGGTGATGGTTGGCGTAGCCTCATTCCGGTTGATGAATTGTTTGATTTTGTTGTTGACTCTAGCAGCGTGGGCATACGCAAACCCGACCCTCGTATTTTTCAACTCGCCCTGGACCAGTTGGGTGATATATCACCAGGACAAGTTATTTTTCTAGATGACTATCAGGCGAATGTAGATGCTGCACGGGATCTTGGATTGCAGGCTATTTTGGTTGGCGCCGACGTGCTGGCGGATATAGAGACGCTGGATGCTCTGCTGTTGCGCTAAAAAGCGCAACGCGCAGCGTCTATCGTTCAAACAGGACTATAGCCTCGCTGTGTCCGCTGTGAGGAAACATGTCCACCGCTGCGGCTTTGGTCAGCTGAAATCCGGCACCGCAGAGCACTCGCGCATCACGCATCAGCGTTGCGGGATGACACGATATATACACGAGGCGCTTTATTTTTGAGCGTGCCAGTGTCGCACAGACCGACTTTGCGCCGGCGCGAGGCGGATCCACAATGGCGATATCCGCTTTGGGTAGGGTCACTGTATCCGTCATAAGGTTGAGCATTGTCGCGTTAATATTTTCTATACCGTTTCGCTGCGCGTTGCCTTCGACGCGCAAGACCATATCACTATCACCTTCGATCGCATGGACGGTTTTAGTGCGGCGAGCAAAAGGCAAACTAAAATTTCCTATGCCTGAAAAGAGATCGAGAGCGATCTCATCTGAGCCGGGCTTTAACCAATTTAGCGCGAGGGAGACCAGTGCCGCATTGACGCTCCAGTGGGTTTGAGTGAAATCGCCGGGCAGGTAGGCTAACTGTAACTCTTCAATTTCAATACTGTCGTCTTCAATTATCGGTTGCAGTCGAAGCGTTAATTCACCTTCTTCGTAAAGTTCCTGCAGCTGCCTAAGCTGCTCCCCTCCATCATCATAGAGTGCATCACTGCGTGATTTTTTTCTGGCAGTTAGGCGAACTCGCATCGCAATGACGGAATCGGAGAGTACGGCTGTACGCAGCGCAGACAGGATTTTCTCTCCAGGGTGTGCAGCGAAGTAAAAGCACAGACCCAGTTGGTTGTCGCTGTCGGCGTCAATCTCTATTTCGCGCAGGCCTTGCAACTCGGGCGCAGCGAATAAAATGTGTGGTAGAACTTGCAGCAGTGTATTGACCGCGGCATTAGCGACTACACAGTGCTGGAGACTGACCGCATCATGCGACCCGCGCTGCCGAAAACCAAGCGAGTACGTTTTGTCAGTATTGCGTGTCACGAGGAGGCGTACTCGATGGCGGAAACCACTTGAGCAACTGATTATCGGCGGCGCAAGTATCAGGCCCGGTGCAATTGGCAGCAGCATCGCTAGCAACGCGTCTTGTTTGTGACGCTGCTGTGCTGCCGGTGACCAGTGTTGTAAGGTACACCCGCCGCACTCAGCGTAAACTCGACACTGGGGGAGAACGCGTAGCACAGAGGGTGCAGAGTCCGGCAGCAACATAATCATATCGGCCGTGTCGAAGTCTCGCTTCACTGCTGTACACTGCACTCGCACCTGCTCTCCTGTTAGCGCGCCGCTAACAAAGACGATCTTTCCCTGGCGATTGGCTATACCGCGGCCTTCCTGACTCATCCGCTCGATGACTACTGTGTCTTTGCCCCATAGGCTAACTTGGCGCTGTTTTGTGGGGGAGGCCGGTGAGCGTTTGTGTGTTGATCGAGGTCTGGTCACAAGTTGAAATCCTAAGGGCGAGGAAGAATAGGTCTGTACTGTGAACGCGTTACCCTGCGGTGCGGTTCCAAGTGAGGTAAAGGGCGAAAACTCGTGAATGTTTTTATTGTGCGAGACGTATCTGCAGTTCTTCTTCCGCAAAGACAATAATATCGCCGGCGACTACCTTTCTCCTCTTTCGGGTCTCCACCTCGCCGTTTACCGTCACCTGACCATCGCTAATCACTAATTTTGCTTGGCCCCCACTGCTCACGATGCCTTCAAACTTCAGGATTTTGAACAGCTCAACAGGCTCTTTGTTGATGTCTACTTGTCGCATTGATCATTCCTGTGTGGTCAGTCTTGTAAACTACAGATTATGTTTAGTGATGGTAGTGCAAGTGGTTCTTCCATTTTCTCAAGAAATAGCACGATGCAGTGTAGCCCGAATTAAGGGCTGACCCATCGCTTTCTCAAGAGATTTGAGCAATTAGTCGGTTTAATATTGTGTTTTTTCCCAGCTGTGCTGGTGTCTGTGAGCCCATTCTTGTGAATTTTGGCACTCGATCCGGTGGCTCCCGCTTGAAGCTGGGCTACAATGGGCCTAGGGGTATAACAGGAAAATAATGGCGTGAGAGGTTTGCTTGGCATTTTTGCATGTGCATTATTGCTCCTCACTGCACATGCAGTGGCGGATCAGACTACTTCTGTCCTGACCAATGACCCGCAAGTGCCCGATGACTCTTCTGAAAAACCCGCCATTAAAATCTACAAGTACAGGAACCCATCTGGTGTGCAATCCTATTCCGACCGCGCCCCCATGGGCATTAAGTACGAGATGGTGCAATTTTCATGCTTCGCCTGTAATCCGAAGTCTAAAGTGGACTGGAACAATACGGTGCTCCAATTGAACGCTTTTGAGGCTGCGATTAATATGTCGGCCGAGAAATATCGGGTAGATCCGGCATTGGTTAGAGCTGTTATTCATGCTGAGTCCGCGTTTAAGCCCGGGGCCAGGTCAAAAAAGGGTGCGCTCGGCTTAATGCAGTTGATGCCCGATACGGCAAAAGATATGGGCGTCACGAATGCCCTAGTGCCGGAAGACAATATTCAGGGCGGCGTTCGATATCTGGCGTGGCTTCTTGAAGAACATCATGGGAATACCATGCTGGCGACAGCCGCTTATAACGCGGGCCCTGGTGCGGTAAAACGGCATAACGGTATCCCGCCATACGAGGAAACCCAGACCTACGTCAAAAGGGTCAAAATCTTACATGATCGCTATAAAAAGGCGTTGACTAAGACTTTCTCTGGTCATTGGGTGTCTCAGGCTGAATTAACACGCCGATAATATAAAACAATAATCAGAGCGACTAGGCCCGCCGCACTAATTGAAAATGATGTCAGTTGCAGCTCGCCTACGTACGGCACTCTGAAAGACTCAAGAATTGCTTTGGCGCCATCGTGCAGAATGAGGAACAGCAGGCCGATTTGGCCATTGAAACTACGTTTCGTATCGAACCACATGAGAAAAACGCCAACGCCAAGCGATGCTGCCATGAACAGGGCGTGCAGTGGGAATACGGGATTGCTAGTATGGGAAGAATGATCAAGCAAGCCTTGCTGGAGCTGCACATACCAAACCTGACTTCCGGGTTCATAACTGAGACAGTAAATCGCATCACACTCAGGCCCCGTACAGCAACCGTTCATAAGACAGCTGAATCGTACAAGAGCGAAAGAGAAGCAAACGGTTATTGCCAGTACATCGAGGAAACGAGGAAGCGGCAGGTCTGGCAAAATCCATCGTTTTAGTAGCGGGCCGACCAGAATCATGCCCAGTAGTGCGCCCGGATCTGTCTCTTATACACATCTCCGAGCCCACGAGACTAGGCATGATCTCGT
>CAJXTK010000072.1 GCA_913061115.1 uncultured Haliea sp. | reverse complement strand
TTTCTGGGGTGCTGTGATGGCGTTCACCTCGCTGATACCATTGGTGGGCACAGCATTGATTTGGGTGCCGGCGGCGCTGTATTTGGCGTTTACAGGCGAAATGGGCTGGGCCGGATTTTTGGTGGTGTGGGGCGTTGTGGTGACGGGGTCAATCGATAACTTTTTGCGCCCTCTGTTAATGCAGGGTGCGAGCATGAGCACTGTGGTGGTTTTTTTCTCGATTATCGGAGGCCTTCAGGTGTTTGGATTGATCGGTCTTATTTATGGCCCCCTCGTGTTTTCGCTCGCGTTGGTGTTGTTCAAACTCTACGAGAATGCGTTTTCCGATTTTCTTGATTCACAGGACAACCGCTAGCTCGAGGGTGCATAGAGTCGCCTGAGGAGAGGCTTGTCGATTTTCCCGGAGGCGTTGAGAGGCAGCTCATCGACGCGTATCCATCGTCTGGGGGTTTTGTAACGGGCTAGGAATGCGCGGCAGTGAGTGTGGAGCTCCGAGTCGCTGGCATCATTCCTGAGCCGCACTATTGCGCAGGGACTTTCTCCCCACTTGGGGTGTGGCAAGCCGATGATGGCACAATCCCTGACTGATGCGTGTTGGCGCAATACTTCCTCTATTTCTCGAGACGCAATATTTTCCCCGCCGCTGATAATCATGTCTTTCTTGCGGTCGACAATGTACAGGTAACCGTCGCCGTCAAAGCGGCCGATGTCTCCGGTGAGTAACCAACCATTGTCCATTGCCAGTGCAGTGGCGGCATCATCACCCCAATATCCAATCATGCACTGTGCGGCCTTGACCAGAACCTCTCCGACTGCACCTGTGGCGCATTCACGTCCTTGTTCGTCGATTAGTTTGAGTTGCGCCGTGGCGAGGGGGCGGCCTACCGATTGCAGTAACTCCGGTCGATCTAGGGCGGCTTTTTGATGATCCTCTACCGTGAGGAATGACACACTTCCAGCCAGTTCTGTCATGCCGTAACTTTGGCACAGGCCTACATCGGTGTCGGTCAGCAGCCTCTGTAACAGTGTTTGAGGCATAGCCGAGGCACCGTAACCAATGGTACGCACTGAGTTTAGGTGCGCCGGAGTGAAGCCAGGGTGATCCAATAATAGGACGATCATGGTCGGCGCGAGGGACATTGTCGTCACCTGTAGTTCACTGCAGGCTGTGAGGGTGTCAGTAGCATCGAATGAGCGCGCCAGTACAACCGCGGCACCGTATAAATGTTGTAGCAGGACATTGTGAGCGGATACGTGAAATAACGGGAATGGGTAATAGTATTTATCGGATGGCTGCACCGGTCGCGACAGTGCCGCTGAGCGTAATCCCGCCATCAATGAATGATGGCTTAACATCGCCCCCTTGGGCCGACCGGTGGAACCAGAGGTAAACAGTATCCATGCAGGATCCTCGGGGTTAGTCGCCGGCAGTGGTTCGCGGGGGCCAGACTCGCGCCAGTTGAGATAGTCTTCGTCCAGATAAACCGTCTGAGTAGCAGGTGCGAAGTTAGTGTGTGTTAGTACCGGCTGCAGTAATTCCCGGTCACCAAACAGCATCGTCACGCCAGCAGATTGCAGCTGGTGAATCAATTCTGCGGGCGCAAGTCTGGCGTTCAGCGGCACCAGAATTCTACCCGCGGCAGTGGCGCCATAAATCAGTTCTACAAACTGGGGGCAGTTCCACGACAGTACCGCTATGCGATCGCCTGCCGCGCCGCTGGCGGCCAAGCGTGTTCCCGTAGACATGGCATTGCGGTAGAGACTGGCATAGTTGATCGCGTCACCGTACCACCACAACGCGACGCTGTCGGGTCGCTCGACGGCATGTCGTTCGATTAAATGGTGCAGTAGGGTGCACGTCTTCTCATCGGACGGCATATTGACCTCGTCGATGCTTATCCGCCTGGCGTGTCGACCACAGCGCATAGGCTGCTAATCTTTGGCTAGGCATTGACGACAACCCTGGGTGTGCGCTGCGGCATCCGTGTGGTGAGTTCGTAACCGATAGTGTTGGCCCAGCGAGCCACTTCTCCCAGTGGCAGGCCTGCGCCCCACAGCACGACTTCGGCGCCGCGTTGAACGTTTTGGATGTCTGTCACGTCGACAGTAATCATGTCCATGGAGACGCGGCCTGCGAGTGTGGCGCGTTGCCCGTTGACGAGTACCGGTGTACCGTTAGGCGCCTCGCGAGGATAGCCGTCGCCATAGCCAACAGTCACCGTGGCGATCACGGAGGGCCGCTGTGCAACCCAAGTGCCGCCGTACCCGACAGATTCACCGACAGCGACGTCGTGGAGGGCGATCACCGCAGAGGTCAGTGACATGACCGGTTTTAGAGTTTGTGCATTGGGGTGATCCTGTGCCATGGGCGAATTACCGTAGAGCATGTAACCCGGGCGCACCCAGTCGTAATGCGCCAGTGGCCAGGCCAGCAACGCCGCTGAATTGGCTGCGCTGCGTGCTGCGCTAAAAGGCAGGTCATCGAACACAGCAATTTGTCGCTGTGTTTGCTGATTGTGTACATCATCTGCCGAGGCGAAATGCGTGTAGGTCACTATGTCGTTAGCAGCGTTGGGCGTGGCCATCAGGCGTTGATAATGCTGCAAGGCGCTTGCTGGCGTGACACCGAGCCGATTCATGCCGGTGTCGACCTTGAGCCAACTGGGCAGCGGCGCAGACAATGTTGCATCTTCTAGCCACTGCAGCTGTTGTTCGTTGTGGATGCTCAGCCAGACCTCAAGTTGCGCGGCTATACCCAATTCGGATGCCTCGAAGATACCCTCTAAAAGCAGTATGGGCAGGGTAATGCCGACATCACGCAGTGCAGCGGCTTCTTCGAGGCTGGCAACAGCCAAAGCATCTACATTGGGTTGCAATGCAGCGGCAATGGTTGCCGCACCGTGGCCATAGGCATTGGCTTTCACTACGGCCATCAATTTAGAGTGCGGCGCCAGTTTACGCGCCACACTGACATTGTGTCGTAGCGCGCTAAGATTAAGTCTTGCTTGATTGGGTCGGGCCATCAGAGGTCAAACTTATGAGTGGCATAGAGTGTTTGCGCCACCAGCCATACATCACCGACGTTGCCGCCGGCGACAGGATTTTCGTCAATCGCGATCACCGGCACGATATCCCGACTGGAACTGGACAGCCATACTTCATCAGCATCATTCAGTTCAGCTAATGTGACGACGCGTTCTTCGACGGCAATGCTGCCATCACGACGCAAAATTTCCAGTAGCGTGTCGCGGGTGATACCGGGGAGTTTTTGTTCATCCAATAGCGGGGTCGCAACGATGCCATTTTTAATGACGTAGACGTTGCACGAAGAGGCTTCCGTAATTTCATCTCGGTCGTTGTAGAGAATGGTTTCATTATGACCTCCCGTGTGGCTTTGCTGATAATGCATAACATTGCCAAGCAGTGAGGTGGACTTAATATTACAGCGTTGCCAGCGAAGATCCTTTGCCGTGATAACGCTAAAGGGTGTTGTCGCATTTTTGTCTGCTACGGGTGCAGATGGAATGTCATAGGCGAAAGCGAAAATAGTGGGTGCGAGGTCATCGGGATAGGCGTGGTTGCGCTTCGTGTCGGTGCCGCGGCTGACATGAAAATAGAGCCCGAGGTTGCCACTGCCATTGCGAGCAATCAGTTGTAACGCAATCTCTCGCCAATGGTCGTAATCCACACGCAGTTCGATTCCTATCGCGTCCAGCCCGTCCTGCATGCGTTTCAGGTGCGGCGCAAGACCGACGAGTTTGCCGTCGTAGGAGGGTACTACCTCGTAGATACCGTCGCCGAATAGGAAGCCGCGATCCATCGGCGAGATGCGGGCCTCGTTCATCGGGATATAATTGCCGTTTAGATAAACAGTACTCATTCATGTACCCATTGTTTCACTGTAGCCCCGCTCTAGTGAGCGCGGCGAAAAATGTGTGAGCACGCGCAGTTGCTCAATGATGTTTGCCCCCTCAAAGGGCAATAGCCCGTCTTCGGTGAGCGTGTTTTGTCTGGTCACGCCGTCAACACTGCCGCGGGCCGAGAGATAGTGAAGCAAGTCCTCCGGCGAGATGTTCGCCAGCAGGTCTTGCTGCGACCATAAACCCAAAAAAGCGATTAGGCCATAGGCGCCCCAGTTGGAGACATCGGCTACCAGCAGTTCATTACAGCAGGTAACCGAGGCGGTGATGTCCAGGCGGGTCAAAGCTATGGCTATATTCCCCATGCCGATTTCGTTGCCACCATCTCCAATCGCAATGGTAGGGCAATTCGCTTGGCTGATGAAGGGGTCGAAATAAAAACAGTGAGCGGTAATATCTTCCCCGTGCATATTGTAGTAGCGGCCATCTGCGGCAATGCCGGGACGCTCGATTGCGACGATAGCGTGCGGTTGTAAGGCCGATAGTTGCGTCGTAGCCTCTATACGCGCCGCCTCTAGGTTGCGTGCGGTCAAATTCAATACACGGTAATCCGGAGCCAGTGCGTGTGACAACGGCGCTCCGCATGCGATATAGGGACGCGCTCCCAGCGCTTCTAGAGCTTGGTACAGTGCTATGGCACCGACCGGTCCATCGGTTTCAAAGGTGCTGGAAACGGGAAATCCGGTACCAATGATAACCGTGCCGGTGCTGTCTCGCAGGTGTCGGGCGGCGCGCAGATAGTAGCCGGGCTGGAGAGCCGCTTGCGCGACGGTCATGTGGCGCAGGTTTCTCGACACTAACAGCTGTTCGATAGACTCGCTCAGTTGCTGCTCATTCATTGTCGACCTTCTTGCAGAGGCTTGCGTAATATAAAACGCTGTGCCAGCTGCAGGGCCTTGTGGGCGGTATGGTGGGTTATGGGAGCAAAATGTACGCTGCTCCCCGGCACCAATTGGGTCATGCGTGCGGCATCCAGCGACAACGCTGCGCCAATTTTGGGATAGCCCCCGATGGTTTGGCGGTCATTAAGCAGCACGATCGGTTGTCCGTCCGGCGGTAATTGGATGGCGCCAAAGCAGATGCCTTCAGACAAGACGCCCTCGATATCGCATTTGATGACGGGCCCCTCTAGCCGATAGCCCATACGGTCGCAGCGCCCGGATATTTTATAGGTGCTACCGAAAAATCGACGTTGCTCGACCCGATTGAAATGGCGCTGCTGGTAGCCTGGGATGACGCGGACAGTGAGCGTATTCTGATAGCGGGGCTGATCCCTGTCGGCCAAATAATACTGTTTGCGCGCGGTGGTAGTGGTGCAGGGCAGTTGATCCCCAACCTGTAAGCTATGGCCCCGCAAGCCCCCGATATTTTCCCTTACCACGGTTGCGGTACTGCCAAAACGGGCTTTGATGGTAAAGCCATCAGCCACACCGAAATAACTGCGACAGCCTGATCTGGCGAAACCGATCTGTATGATGTCGCCGGCGTATACGCGTTGCACGGCCCACAAAGACTTCTCTTGGCCGTTAATGCTGAGCGGCATGGGCGCACCCGTGAGGCAGATGTAGGTGTCGACGAGAGATTCCAGTTGCAGACCGCCAACACTGATTTCGATGGCGGTGCTGGCCGGCGAGTTTTGCAGTAGACGGTTGCAGTAGTGGAACGCTTCTCGGTCCATCGGCCCTCCATTGCTCAGCCCGAGGCGGTGCTGACCGTATCGTCCGCTGTCCTGCAGTAGGCTGAGTACGCCTGACTGGACTACGCGCATACTCATGCTAGATCGCCTCCCAGTGTCAGAAAATGCTCGCGACTGATGGGTTCAAAGCGCACCGTATCGCCGACGGCTACCGGCATGCAGGGTTGGGCGCTGGGGTCGAACATTGGCACCGGACAGCGGCCGATCAGGTTCCAGCCACCCGGTGAAACGGAGGGATAAACGGCGGTCTGACGATCGGCTATGGCAACTGAGCCTCGCGGGACACTGGCTCTGGGGGTCGCCAGGCGGGGCGCCGCAATGCGTTCATCCACTTCTCCCAGGTAGGCAAAGCCGGGCGCGAAACCAATAGCGTAAACCCTGTATTCGGCGCCTGCATGTAGGTCGATCACCTTACTGATAGGCAGACCGGCGCGCTCAGCCAGGGACTCCAGGTCGATACCTGCCTCGGGGGCGTAGTAGACTGGCAGCACCACAGTGCGACATTCGACAGTGGCTGGTGTGGACACATTGCTAAGGACGTCCCGCACGCGCCTCGCTACGCTTGCGTGGTTGGTGCGCAAAGGGTTATAGAGAATCAGTACCGAGGCATAGGAGGGCACCAGATCGATAAGGTCCTCGCCCATGACATACTCGATGGCGCTGGTGGCGGCCTGGACACGAGCGGAAGTCTGAGCATCCACGACGTCTCCAAAATAGACCATTAGGGCATCTTCGCCCACTATACGCAGCTTCACTGTGATTCAGCCGCCGTTTACCAGCGCACGAATCGCTTCGATGGATCCCACGCTTTCAGGGTTGTCACCGTGTACGCAAAGGGTATCGACTTGCAGTGGGATGATGTGGCCGCTCAAGGTGGTCACGGTGCTGTCCTGTCGCAACTGCTGCACCTGCGCCAGCATACGCTCGCGGTTGTGCACGGCGCCTGGCTGGCTTCTGCGCACCAGACTACCGTCGTCGCCATAGCAGCGATCGGTGAAGGCCTCGAAGACGAGTTTTACGCCGGCTATCTTTGCTTCCTCTCGATGCATATCGGCTTTTACGGTGGACTGCATCATCAGTGTCAGTGGGTGGTGGTAGCTGGCTATCGCATGGAGAATGGCGGCGCGTACGCCATCTTGTGCCATCATGTCGTGATACAGGGCACCGTGCGGCTTGACGTAGGACAGTGCTAAGCCTTGACTCTGCGCCATGCCCTCCAGTGCTGCCATCTGGTAGTGCAGGCAGGCAATGATTTCATCGCGGCTGAGTGTCATGCTGCGACGGCCGAAACCGACAATATCGGGGTAGGCCGGATGGGCGCCGATTGTTACGCCGTGCTGTGCCGCCAGCGCCAGCGTTTTGCGCATCGTCAAGGGATCACCTGCATGAAAGCCACACGCGATACTCGCTTGGTCGATAAAGGGCATCACGGCAGCATCATGCCCCATGTTCCAGTTGCCATAGCTTTCGCCTAGATCGCAGTTAAGTTGCATTGATTCTCCCCGGTATTACAGCACGGCCAATTGGCTGTTGCGCACGTCAGTGATCAGCATACACCCCGGACTGTGGGTGATGGCAAAGGGCAGTCTGGCCGCAGTCAAAGCCACCTGTGGCGTGACGCCACAGGCCCAGAACAGTGGAATTTCAGTCTCATTTATCGGTACTGCGTCGCCGTAATCCGGTCGCTCTAAATCTTCAATGCCGATTAGTCTGGGGTCGCCCAAGTGGATGGGCGCGCCGTGTACTGCGGGAAACCCTGTACAGATCTGAATGGCGCGAATGGCATCACTGGCCTTGAACGGACGCATGCTGACTACCATCTTACCAGAGAAGGGGCCCGCTTCAGCGCAGTCAATATCGGTTTGATACATGGGCACGTTCAGGCCTTGACTCACATTGCGCACCTCCAGGCCATCGGCTAATAACGCTTCCTCAAAGGAAAATGAGCAACCCAGTGCAAAACTCACCAGATCGTCGCGCCACAGCGCAGTGATATCCGTGACTTCTTGTGTCATTTTACCCTGGCGGAACACTCGATAGCGGGGCACATCGGTACGAATATCGATATCGCCCAGCTCGGGCAGCGCTGCAGCGCCTGCGTCTCCCACGGCAATGAGTGGGCAAGGCTTAGGGTTTAGCTGGCAAAAACGCAGAAAATCGCCGGCATTTTCTGCAGGGAGAATCACGACATTGCATTGTACGAAGCCCGCTGCCATGCCCGAGGTGTTGCCAGTATGCTCTCCTGACCGTATCGCGCGGCGCAGTTCAAGCGGCGTTGCTGTACTGTTCATTGCCCCTCCTTATCTCGGTCGATACTGCTTCCAGAGTTGAGAATATCAAATATATTGCCTGTAAGGCATATTGCCGTGTGCAGATGTCGCCAAACGCTGTTTGGCATTGGCCCACAAATCTGGATAATAGCGCCTCAATTGGCAACAGGGTAACAACCGTGCTCAACACACTGCTTGACGTGCTAACGCCCCAGTCTCTGGGTGAGAACAAATTCAGTGCCGGCAATATGCACCCCGCCGCTTTTAGGGTGTATGGCGGTCAGGTATTGGCTCAGTGCGTCAGTGCTGCCGTGGCAACCGTTGCCGCCGATCGTATTCTGCATTCGCAGCACGCGTACTTTCTGCGCCCGGGCGATCCGACTAAACCCATTATATTCGAGGTGGAACTTGCCCGAGACGGACTGAGCTTCAGTTCCCGGCGCGTGGTGGCACTGCAGGGAGGCAAGCCTATTCTGGTCAGTTCGCTGTCATTCCAGATGCCTTCGAAAGGTGATGACTATCAGCCTGATATGCCGCAGGTGCCGCCTCCAGAAGCGTTGCCCAGTGAGCGCCAGTTAAGTTTGGAACACGACAATCTGGACGAAAGCTTCATGATTACTACCGGAGAAGACTTGGATATTCGTCTTGTCGAGCCAGTAGACTGGGACAATCCGGTGGCACGGGAGCCGGTCTTACAGGCGTGGATGAAGACAACCGGCCCGATGCCCAACCAACCCGGACTGCATCAGGCGGTACTGGCGTATTTGTCTGATGCGGTCCTTATTGATGTTTGCTTGATAGCGCATGGACGACACTTCGCGCATGTCGGTTTTCAAGTGGCAAGTCTTGATCATGTTCTCTGGTTTCACGAGGATTTTCGTGCCGATGAATGGTTGTTACACACGGTTAAAGCAGAGCGCATCGGTGGCGGTCGCGGCCTAGCCAGTGGTCGCTTCTATACTCAAGAGGGGCGTCTGGTGGCGACTACCATGCAGCAGGGCGTGATGCGGTTTCGTTAGGCCACTGTCACTTTTTGATGGAAACTTCTATAGTATTGAACGAGCACGCCAAATGAGTGAGGAATAGTCCATGCCGCATCCCAGTATTACCGCAAAGACCTACCCCCATAAACCTGCCATTATTATGGGTTCGACAGGTGAAGTTGTGACCTATCAGGAGCTCGATGAGCGTTCCAATCAGGCAGCGCAACTGTTTCGTTCACTGGGTCTGAAGTCGGGCGACCATATTGGCATGATGCTGGAAAACAACCGGCAGTTTCTGGAGATTGTCTGGGCGGCCCAGCGCAGTGGTTTGATATTTACACCGATCAGTACGCATTTAAAGAAATCGGAAACGGCCTACATTCTGCAAAATTGCGGGGCTAAATTGTTTATCGGTTCACTTGCCCTGTCGGACGTGGCAGAACAGTTACTCGCAGAGGCCACAGGCGTTGAGCACTATTACATGGTGGGCGGCATCAAGCCTGGCTTCGAGTCTTGGGAAGAGGCTACAGATGGGCAGCCAGATACCCCGATAGGCGATGAGAGTAATGGGGTTCCCATGCTTTACTCCTCGGGGACCACAGGACAGCCCAAAGGGGTTTTTGTCAATGATTACGCGAAAGACGTTAATACGCCTCCTTGGGCAGCACCCACCCTAGGTGTGCTGTTTGGCTTTGGAGAGGAGACCGTCTATCTGTCGCCTGCTCCCCTGTACCATGCAGCGCCATTGCACTACAACATGATGACGATTTATAACGGCGGCACGTCCGTGATTATGGAAAAATTTGAGCCTGAGTTGTCGTTGAAGCTGATCGAAGAGCATCGCGTCACCCACAGTCAATGGGTGCCCATTATGTTTAATCGGCTGCTTAAACTCCCCGAAGAAGTCCGGCAGGCCTACGACGTGAGTTCGATGCAAATTGCCATTCATGCTGCCGCTCCGTGTCCTATCGAAGTGAAAGAGAAGATGATCGAGTGGTGGGGTGAGATCATCATGGAGTACTACGCAGCCAGCGAAGGCATCGGCTTTACCTTGATCGATTCTGCCAATTGGTTAACCCACAGAGGTTCTGTGGGTGTGACCCTAGTGGGTGAGTTGCATATTGTCGATGATGAGGGCGCGGAATTGCCACACGGAGAAATAGGAACAGTCTATTTCGGCGGTCAACAAAGAAGCTTCCATTATCACAATGAGCCGGAAAAAACGGAGGATGCTTACAACGACAAAGGCTGGGCAACCACCGGTGATGTGGGCTACGTCGATGACGAAGGCTATCTTTACCTTACCGATCGTAAGAACTTCACCATCATCAGCGGTGGAGTGAATATCTATCCTCAGGAGGTTGAAAATATTTTGGCCATCCACGATAAAGTGGCTGACGTGGCGGTATTTGGAATTCCAAACGAGGAGTTCGGGGAAGAGGTTAAAGCAGTGATCGAGCCTATGAACTGGGCTGATGCTACAGATGAGACGGCTATAGAGATTATGGAATGGCTGCGCGAACGCATCTCCAGCATCAAGATGCCACGCTCAGTGGACTTTCATCCTAAGCTGCCGCGCATGGACAACGGCAAACTGTATAAGCGCCATTTGGTAGAAGAGTATCGCGCTAAGGTGCTTGGTGATGCGAACACAAAGTCCGCTGAATCGGATTCGCCCTAAGCCTAGGGGCAGCTTCAGCAGAGACGTATAGGGCTCAAAAGCCACTTCCCAATATCGAACAATACTAGGAAGACTGAAGATCCAGTATCCGCGAACATGGATGCAGCCTGATCAGGAACTGATGGCCCTTAGCACGTCGCGGCACTCATTTTCCGTAATGAATCGCGGCGAGGGATAATTTCCACCCTCGGTCAAAGCGGCTGTAATCAGTCCTTCAATATCGTCTGTGCGAATGACATCAGTTGTTCGTGGAATGCCTATCTCATCATTGAGAGCCCAGATCTGGTCAATTAATTTACGTGTCAGCGCGGTGGATGTTTCAGTGCGCGCACCCATACCGCAGTAGACAGCGATATCGGCAAGCTTCTCCGTCGCATCCTCTTTAAGGAGCTCCAGCACATGCGGTAATAGCAACGCATTGCCCAGTCCGTGCGGCACCCCATACTTGGCGCCGAGGTTGTGAGAAATCGCATGCACGTATCCAACCAGTGCGTTGGTAATGGCCAATCCGCCATAATGTGATGCGAGTGCCATTGATTCGCGTGCCTGCAAATTATCGCCGTTGCGACAGGCTTCTGCGAGATTGTCGAACACGAGTCGACAAGCGGCGAGCCCGTAATAGTTTGTATCGTCTGTCTCCCATCGTCCGATATAGGACTCTATCGCATGGGTGAGTGCATCCATGCCTGTTGCGGCTGTAATGTGTTTTGGCAGTCCGCGCATTATTTCTGGATCCAGCGCTGCGGCCTTAGGTATGAGGCACGGATCTACAACGGCGTCCTTTGCATGTGTTTCGTTATTGGAAATCACGGCGATAAAGGTGGCTTCAGAGCCTGTCCCTGCCGTTGTGGGCACGGCAAAAAAGGGCACGGCTGGTAGTTTGCATTTGCCGATACCCAGGCAGCCCGCTGTGTTGCAATTGTTGGCGGCTCCCAGAGCAATTACCTTAGCCGCATCAATGGAAGAACCTCCGCCGAATGCCAGTACGGAGTCGCAGCGCTCTTGGTGATAGCAGACAATACCGTCATCCACTATCTGCGCTGTCGGATCTGGCAGTACTCCATCGAAAATGGCTGTCTGTACTCCAGCCTGGTGCAGTGCTTCCAGTGTTGTATTGAGAACCCCCAAATCGTGGAGTGGCTTATCAGTCACTACCAGAATTTTACGCAAACCGAAGCGACCAATAGCCTTGCTCAATTGGACAGTGGAGCCTTCTCCGATGAATACCATCGGTTTTGGCTGCGGCTTCAGGAAAAGTGTGCTGGCCAGAGATTGGCGGAGCCGAAAATAGAGCTTTTTGTGGATCGCTGTCATAACAAAGGCCTTATCGCAAACGGTAATCCGTAAATATACCTCAGTGTGAGCCTGATGGCTAAATATGTATGAGGACTGGACCGACAGTGGGATGCCATTATTGACAGGCCCGCAACGAACCAAGATTACACCCAACAAAATTCGCTGGGTTTTGATTGTAAACTATTGAGTTTGGAGACTGCTTAGCGGCTCCGAGCGGCCTCTTGTTTTTGCTATGAATAGCTGGAAATTTGCTCAGTCGCTGATGAGGTTTGTGAGCGCTGGCGAACTGGACCTATTGGATGCTATGAGTTAGCGTGTATTTCGCTTATGCTAGTCTAAGAATGCGCAAACAGGCGCTCTCTAGCATATGGGTATCTCATTGTTAAATGCACTCAAGTTAAAAAATCTCCAGCAACAGATGGACCAGGCCGTTACCTATGAGCAGTGGAGTCAACTTGCTCAGCAGCACGACGAAATATCTGGGCAGAAGGGCTGGCGCGCGATAGACAAGACCAGCCAATACGACTACTCCCAAATTCGATTGCGCTTGGACAAATTACGTCAGTTGCGTGCGCGCCAGGATTACCAGGGGCTTTTATTCACCCTCAATGAGGGTATTCATGGAAACTTGGGCGGCATGGGGCGGCATAGTCTCTATAGCCGTGCAAAATTTGGCACCAAAACCTTGATAGAGCAGTATGTTGATGAGATCGATGACTCTCTGCGTTTTCTTGCGGAGTTGGAGAGTGATGACATTACTACCCAGCAAAAGCTCGACTTTTTTTATCGCGCCAATATCTGCTTTGGCCGCTCCGCGCTTATGTTAAGTGGCGGCGGTGTGCTGGGTTTCTACCATATGGGTGTGGTCAAGACGCTACTGACCGAGGGTTTGCTGCCACGCGTCATTTCCGGTTCTAGTGCAGGTGCGCTGGTGGCGGCAGTCATCGGTACGCACACCGATAAAGAACTTGAGTATTTTTACGATCCCGCAAATGTGGTCTCTGAAGCCGAGCAGGAGGCGAGCGTATTTTCTAAAATGTTCTTTGGCGCTAACCCGCGTATAGAAGTGGGTGACCTTGAGAAGATGGTCGCTCGCATGATCCCTGATTTAACTTTTCATGAGGCCTACGAAAAGACCGGCAGGCAGATCAGTATCTCAATCGCACCAGCAGAATTGCACCAGCAGTCGCGCTTGCTCAATGCCATCACGTCACCGAATGTGTATTTACGTGCTGCAGTGATGGCTTCCTGCGCCGTGCCGGGAGTGTTCCCTCCGGTTATGCTGATGGCAAAGAATCAGCATGGAGAGGCTCAGCCCTACTTGCCCAACCTAAAATGGGTAGATGGCTCCATCGCCGATGATCTGCCCGCAAAACGCTTGCAGCGGCTCTACAGCACTAATCATTTTATCGTGAGCATGGTAAACCCCATTGCCATACCCTTTTTGAACAAAAATGGAGAACGCAGTGCACTGGGTGCGGCTTTAGGCACCATGGGTATCGGTGTGAGCCGAGAAATTCTTAATTTTTATCGGGGCATTGTGCAGAAGCGCGGCGATAGCTGGCCGCGGGTCAATATGTTGGTCAGCAGCATGCACGGATTGATAGACCAGGATTACAGTGGCGATATCAATATTGTCCCCAATTTCAGTTGGTACAACCCCGCCAAGCTACTATCGCATCTGTCTGAAGAGGACTTGGTAGAGTTGATGGAGGGCGGCGAAAATTCGGCGTATCCCGCTGTGGAAGCCATTCGTATCTGCACCAGAATCAGTCGTACCATGGAGGAGATCCTGAACCGTTTTGAGCAGGGTGATCTGCGCCCTGACGCGTCCGAGTATCATCGTCCGCGTAGCTCGCGACGCCGTCCATCACCCACCGGTGCAGACCGAGAACCCTTGCGTGAGCAGCGACAGCATTCGGATTCAAAGAAGGTGGCCACGAAGAAAAAGCCTGCCGCACGCAAGAAGATTGTGTCCACGCCAAAGGCGACAGCTTCTGATAAAGCGACGTCGAAGCAGGGTGTCCGCGCTAGAGGGTAATGACTGCTTCAGTCAGACTGAGCAGGGCAAACAGCGGTAGGGCAAGTACTTTTAAATCCACCTATGAGCTCAATAGACTCTTAAGTCCTGTCTCTTATACACATCTGACGCTGCCGACGAATAGAGAGG
>CAJXTK010000071.1 GCA_913061115.1 uncultured Haliea sp. | reverse complement strand
TCTGTTGTTGGATACGGTGTTGGCTTCTTTTTTACCCACCGGCAGTATTTCCTGGTTGTACTACTCAGATCGACTCGCAGAATTGCCTCTGGGTATATTTGGTATCGCCATCGCGACGGTTATCTTGCCCAACCTCTCTGCGCATCGCGCGGCGGCCCGAGAGACTTCATTTAGTGCCACGCTAGATTGGGCGCTGCGTTGGGTGTTGTTGATTGGAGTGCCCTCGGCTCTGGCGTTAATACTGCTCGCTAAGCCCATATTAATTACGCTGTTTGAGTACGGTGCACTAAACGCTAGAGACGTGGACATGTCAGCCTTGAGTTTGCGTGCCTACAGTCTCGGTTTGATTGCGTTTATGCTGGTAAAGGTCTTGGCGCCAGGCTTCTACGCCCGCAAGGATACGGCTACACCGGTCAAGATTGGTATTATTGCGATGGTAGCAAATATGGTTTTGAATCTGCTGTTCACTTTGCCACTGATGTACCTGTGGAACATCGGACACGTGGGGCTTGCTCTGGCTACCAGTGTCGCCGCCATACTGAATGCCGGGATGTTGCTGCGCGGGTTGCTGCGAGCTGGTTTCTATCAATTCCAGCCCGGGTGGACGGTCTACATGCTGCGCCTGCTTCTGTCCACTGCGTGTATGGGCGCTGCGGTGCTATTGATTTCGCCCGATAGCAGTGCGTGGTCAGAGTGGCGCTGGGACCAGAGAATTTTCGAATTAGTTCTCCTTTGCGGCGCCGGTGTTGGAGTGTATTTTACCTGCCACTTGCTGCTGGGTACTCGAATGTTGCACTTGCGGGCTCCTTCTACTCATTGAGCACCTATCTCTGCGTGGCATATTCACCCTCTTGAGGGCGCTTGGGAATTAGGCTGGGGAGCGCATTTTCGCTATACTTATGGGTTTGGTCTGACTGGGTTTTTATACCTAATGGAACTGATTCGAGGCTTGCATAATCTGAGGCCCAGACATCACGGTTGTGTTGCGACGATTGGTGCTTTTGATGGCGTGCATCTTGGCCATCAGGCGGTTATTCGCCATCTCCTTGATAAGTCGAGGGAGCTGTCGCTGCCGTCGCTGGTTATTGTGTTTGAGCCGCTGCCCCGTGAGTATTTCTCTCCGCTGCAGGCACCCGCTCGAATAATGAGTTTTTGGGAGAAAACTCGCGCGATGGAGGCGATTGGCGTAGACCGTTTGTTGCGTATCCGTTTCAATGAGCAACTTCGAGGTATGTCAGCACAGCGTTTTGTTGACGATATATTTGTGGCCGGCTTGGGTGTGCGTTACGTGGTGTTAGGTGACGATTTTCGCTTTGGCGCTGACCGCCAGGGAGATATCGAGTTTATCCAGCAGCAAGGTCTTCGCTACGGTTATTCTGCCGGATCGACACCGACGTTCGCAATCGACGGTGAGCGAGTGAGTAGTACCCGTATTCGGGAGGCACTGGAGAGCGCGGATTTTTTGGAAGCGGAGGCCTTGTTGGGTCGGCCCTACAGTATTTCTGGCCGAGTGATTTATGGCCGCCAACTGGGGCGAAAAATTGGTACGCCCACGGCTAATTTGGAGTTACGTCGGCTGCGAGCACCGTTGTCTGGCGTGTATATGGTGGAAGTCAGTGGAGGCGGTTTGCAGAATGCTTCAGGTGTGGCCAACGTGGGCGTGAGGCCTACGGTTGATGACAGTATCAAGGCCAATCTCGAAGTGCATCTGTTGGATCGCGATATTGATTTATATGGCAAGTACATTGAAGTTACGTTTCGCCATAAGGTGCGGGATGAAAAAAAGTTTGATTCGGTAGAAGAACTGCAAGAGAACATAGCGAGGGATATAGAGAAGACACGGGCCTGGTGTCACCAGGACTCGAATTCGATAGAGACATTATGAGCGATTATAAAGACACACTGAACTTGCCCCAGACAAATTTTCCAATGAAGGCGAGTCTGGCCCAGCGGGAGCCTCAGCGCCTGAAACAATGGCAGGAAATGGGTTTGTACGAAAAAATCCGTCAAGAGTGCGCCGGGCGGCCCAAGTTTATTCTGCACGATGGCCCTCCCTATGCGAATGGAGATCTGCACGTGGGGCATGCGGTTAACAAAATTCTGAAGGACATTATTGTCAAATCCAGAACATTGGACGGTTTTGACGCACCCTACATACCTGGCTGGGACTGCCATGGCTTGCCGATAGAGCTCAATGTCGAGAAAAAAATAGGCAAACCTGGCGTTAAAGTGACTGCGACGGAGTTCCGTCAGAAATGCCGTGAATACGCCACCGGTCAGATTGATGGCCAGCGTGCGGACTTTATCCGCATGGGGGTTATCGGTGATTGGTCCAAACCTTACTTGACCATGGATTTCAAATTTGAGGCAAACATTGTCCGCGCGTTGTCACGGATTGTAGATAATGGCTACCTGCACAAGGGCTTCAAACCGGTGCACTGGTGTATGGATTGTGGTTCAGCTCTGGCTGAGGCAGAAGTGGAATATCAGGATAAGGGTTCAGTCGCCATCGATGTGGCTTTCATTGCGATTGATCCTACGGCGTTCAGCACCACCTGCGGCGCAGCCTATGACGGCGAAATCGCAGTGCCCATCTGGACCACGACGCCCTGGACGCTGCCAGCCAATATGGCCGTGTGTGTCCATCCACAGCTGGATTACGTATTGATTGAAGGACATGGTAGGGCCTTGTTGGTGGCGGAGGAATTAGCGGAGGCCTGCGTTTCCCGCTTTGGCCTAGAGTCACTCAAAATAGTGGGGCGATGCAAAGGTGCTGCGTTAGAAAATCAGCTGTTACAGCATTGCTTCCTTGACCGAAAGGTACCGATGATTCTCGGTGATCACGTCACGATGGAAGCGGGTACCGGGGCGGTACATACTGCTCCGGCGCATGGTCAGGACGATTTCGTGGTGGGCAAGCAATACAATCTCGACGTCTACAACCCGGTAGGTGGAAACGGTGTATACCTTCCAGATACTGAGTACTTTGCGGGTCAGCACGTATTAAAGGCCCACACCGCTATCATTGCGTTATTGCAGGAACGTGGCGTGCTCCTGCACAACGAAGACATTCAGCACTCTTATCCTCATTGTTGGCGCCACAAGACGCCGATTATTTTTCGAGCAACGCCGCAGTGGTTTGTGAGCATGCGTAAGCAAGAGTTGCTGACAAAAGCGCTGACGGCTGTAGAAGGTGTGCAGTGGCTGCCCGAATGGGGCAGAGCACGTATCGAGGGGATGCTAACCAGTCGGCCAGACTGGTGTATCTCGCGTCAACGTACCTGGGGCGTTCCCATCGCCCTGTTTGTGCACAAAGAAACGGGTGAACTGCATCCGCAGACCCTGCAGTTGATGGAACAGGTTGCCCAACGCATGGAGCAGAAGGGCGTAGATGCCTGGTTTGATCTGGATGCCTCTGAATTATTGGGTGAGGACTCCGATGACTACGACAAGGTCACAGATACACTGGATGTCTGGTTTGATTCAGGCGTCACCCATGCTTGTGTGCTACGTCAGCGCGATGAACTGCACAGTCCTGCGGATCTCTATCTGGAAGGCTCCGACCAGCATCGGGGGTGGTTTCAGTCTTCGCTGTTGACCGGCATTGCTATCGACGGTGCAGCGCCTTACAAGACAGTGCTGACTCACGGCTTTACGGTGGACGGTGACGGCCGCAAGATGTCCAAGTCTCTTGGCAATATTATCCCAGCCAAGAAGGCGATGAATGAGCTTGGCGCTGATATTCTGCGCTTGTGGGTCGCAGCAACCGACTACCGTGGTGAACTGGCGGTCAGTGATGAAATATTCAAGCGCACCGCCGACTCCTATCGCAGAATTCGCAACACCGCGCGGTTTCTCTTGTCCAATCTTGATGGTTTCGATCCAGGCGTGGATGTTCTGTGTTTTTCTGACATGCTGTCCCTCGACCGCTGGGCGGTGGACAGAGCAGCGCAGTTGCAGCAAGAGTTGGTGGAGGCCTATCGCAGCTATAACTTCCATCAGGTCTATCAGATGCTGCACAATTTTTGTGCTAATGATTTAGGGGGTTTTTATCTGGATGTTATCAAAGACCGCCTTTACACCACGCAATCAGACAGCTTAGCTAGGCGTTCTGCTCAAACTGCGATGTACCATATCGGTGAGGCGCTGGTGCGTTGGATCGCACCCATACTGAGTTTTACGGCGGAAGAGATCTGGGAGAATCTGCCGGGAGAACGAGGGCCGTCGGTAATGCTGGCGCTATGGAGCGATGATTTACAAAAACTCTCAGCCGATGAGGCGATGGGAGAAGATTTTTGGCAGCAGTTGATTTTGGTTCGCACCGCGGTTAACAAGGCCATGGAGTCGCAGCGTGCTGCGGGCGTGCTGCGGGGCTCACTGGATGCTGCAGTTACACTGTATTGCTCCGCTGAGTTAAACGAGAGCTTGCAGGCATTGGGGGACGAATTGCGGTTTGTATTAATCACTTCCTCTGCAACATTGATGCCTTTGAGCGCTGCCGATTCTGATGCAACGAGCACCGATCTTCCCGATCTGCGTATACAGATTACCGTCGTCGAAGATGAGAAATGTGAACGCTGTTGGCATCGCAGTTCGACTCTCGGCAATAGTGCGCTGCATCCGACCTTGTGCGACCGTTGTGTGGACAACATTGATGGTGAAGGGGAGCAACGTCAGTATGCGTAACGGGATTTCTTCTTTGCCATGGTTTGGTCTGGCACTGGTTATCATTCTGTTGGACCAGTACACCAAAAGTCTCGCGAGCAACGGCCTTGAGTACGGACAGCCGGTGCCTGTGTTCTGGTGGTTGAACTTTACGTTACAGCACAATGCGGGGGCGGCCTTCAGTTTTTTAAGCGATGCCGGCGGTTGGCAGCGCTATTTTTTTAGTGCCGCTGCGATCGGGATAAGCGCCGTATTGGCCGTCTGGCTGTATCTCATGCCGCGGGGCCAGTTGCTGTTGGCATTAAGCCTCGGCATGATCCTGGGAGGCGCTTTGGGTAATCTGTGGGATCGTGTCGCATTGGGTTATGTGGTGGACTTTGTTTCGGCCCACTACGAGGGCCGTTATTTCCCCGCCTTCAACATCGCCGATGCGGCTATATCACTAGGGGCAGTTGGCATGTTACTGGACAGTTTCTTGAGCCGGGACAAACCCGCTTTGGTTGAACAGAAGGCAGATCAATGACGCTTGTAACCGTAAGTGAAGGAACCCGGGTTTACTTGAACTTCTCGGTCAGTTTGGAGGATGGCTCAGAGGTGGACACCAATTTTGGTGGGGACTCGGTTCAGCTTGTCATCGGTGATGGCAGCCTGTTGCCCGGTTTCGAGCGATTGTTGTTTGGCATGGCTCCAGGTGAGAGGCAGATGTTTGTTGTGCCGCCGGAAAATGCTTTTGGTCAGCCCAATAACAATAACGTACAGTATTTGCCACGTAAGCAATTTGATGACGACGCGGATTTGGAAATCGGCCTTATATTTTCGTTTGCCGATGCCAGTGGCGGTGAGCTGCCGGGTATGATTATCGCTTTTGACGACGACGAGGTGACGGTAGATTTCAATCATCCACTGTCTGGTCGTAATATTCTGTTTGATGTCATCATTCACCGGGTCGTGCCCGAGGAAATACACTAGGGTAGCAGGGCTCAATGTGGAGACCCTGTTCCTAAATAGACATAAGTGAGTTGTTTTTCAGGAGAGATGTGGGGTAATGGAAATTCGTTTGGCGAATCCGCGTGGCTTTTGCGCTGGGGTAGATCGTGCAATTGATATTGTTAATCGAGCGCTGGAGGTTTTTGGCGCTCCTATTTATGTGCGGCATGAGGTCGTTCATAATAAGTTTGTGGTCGATGATTTGCGAGCGCGTGGAGCGATATTCGTCGATGATTTAGACGAAGTGCCTGATGACTGCATTGTCATTTTTAGTGCCCATGGCGTGTCTCAAGCGGTGCGCAAGGAAGCGGCGCAGCGCTTGCTCAAGGTGTTTGATGCCACTTGCCCGCTGGTAACCAAGGTGCATGTTGAAGTGGTTGGCTATAGCCTTCAGGGTCGAGAGTGTGTCCTGATCGGTCATCGCGGGCACCCCGAGGTCGAGGGGACAATGGGACAATATGATCGCAGCGCCGGTGGTGACATCTACCTGGTGGAAGATGATGAACAGGCCTCATTACTGCAGGTCAAAAACCCGGATAAATTGTCCTATGTGACCCAGACAACACTGTCGGTGGATGACACCGTGAAGGTGATTGACACCCTTCGAGCGCGCTATCCGAGTATTGAAGGACCACGAAAAGACGACATATGCTATGCCACGCAGAATCGTCAGGACGCGGTGAAAGCGCTCGCGGCTAAATGCGATCTCGTACTGGTGGTGGGCTCGCCTAACAGTTCCAATTCCAATCGATTACGGGAGTTGGCTGAGCGCATGGGTGTAGAAGCGTATCTTCTCGATGGTGCTGACGACATAGACCCCGCCTGGTTGCAAGGTAAGTCGTGTGTCGGGGTGACCGCTGGAGCTTCTGCCCCGGAGGTATTGGTGCAGGAAGTGCTCGACGGTCTGATTGCTCTCGGTGCTGACCCCGCGGTAGAGTTGGCAGGGAGCGCCGAGCACATTACATTCTCGTTGCCGCGTGAATTGCGCATCGACGCAACCAATATCTAGAGCGGCCTAAAACTCGTTTATCAGCCCTCTCGGGCATCCAATGACGTCCTTTTCCGGCAAAAGTCGCCAACAGCTGGCATCTTTTTTGCTGTATTCCTATGCTTGTTCTCAAAAGGAGAAATGCGGTGGAGAACGTGTCGCTTTATTGTCGCTTCAGGGGGCTTACTCTGATCGAATTGATGATCGTGCTGATGGTTATTGCGATTACGCTGGCTCTAAGTGCCTCCTTAATGCAGGATCTGTTGCACGGTAATCGCTTGCGCTCTGAGTCGATTCGCTTTCTGCGTGCGATCAATCTGGCGCGCAGTGAGGCGGTCATGAGGAACAGCCCCGTCAGTATCTGCCCTTCAGCGATGGCCGTTACCGGAAAAGCTGAATGTTCTGGTACCTATGTCGATGGCTGGATTGTGTTTGCTAATGCGGATAAAGACAAAGTTGTCGACGCAGGTGCTGACGAAGTGCTCCAGGTATTTGAGGGTTTACCGCCTGGCTACCAGCTAACCAATCGCAGTGGCACCAGAGCGGCTTTTAAATTAATTAACTACCTCCCCAGCGGATCCTCCCCCAGCAATCGCACGTTGTTGTTCTGTCCTCCGAGCGATGCGCGTGTGCAGCCGCTGAGTATTGTGATCAACATAGTGGGTAGGGCGCGCTTGAAAGGAGGTTGGGGGGAATGCCCTGTTGTCTGATGGGTGATAGCCCGCTTTATGCCTCGCCGATAGGCCGCGTCAAAGCGCAGGCCAAATATGGAGTGTCGGTTGAGAGTGGCATGGGCATGCTGGAGTATCTGCTGGCACTGTTAATTTTTTCGACAGGAATGATGGGTCTTATGTCAGCGCAATTGGTGGCAAAGAAAGTGGCTTACGAGGCGAGCCAACGGTCGACTGCAACGGCATTAGGACGTGACATTGTTGAGCGTATGCGAACAAATTCCGGACAACTTGAGGCTTATCGAGCGATGGCGCTCGGGGACACTGCGCGGTTACTTCCGCTGCCAGACGCTGATTGTAATATCTCCACATGCACTGCTCTGCAACTTGCGATATTTGACCTGTGGCAGTGGGAGTCGAACCTGCTAGGGATTTCAGGGCAGCGTAATGGTGCTAGCTCAGGTGGGCTGGTATCACCTCGGGCCTGTATCTCAAGTGATGGTGGTGAAGTGTCTGTGACCATAAGTTGGCTTGTTTCCTCTGTGGTCCAGCAACCAACACCATCGACCTGCAGTGCTGAAGATATTGGGGCCGGGGCAACACCGAGTGAATCCAATGACGACACATTACAGCGACGACAGCTCATGATTTCCACCTACATAGGAAGACGTTGAGCATGGCTCGTCATAAGCGAACATTTGGCTGTGCTTCAGGGCGAGGCTTTTCTTTGGTTGAACTGATGGTGTCAACGTTATTGGGGGTCATCCTTAGTGCGGGGTTTGTCAGCACTTATCTAGGTGCTAAGCGGAATGCCTTTTACGATGAGCAGATGGCGAGAATGCAGGAAAGCGGACGTTATGCGATGCGTCTGCTGTCACGAGAGCTGGCGATGGTAGGATTTTATGCAGGTGTTCCCTCAATGGACGGAGTTGTCCCAGTGTCAGTGGGCGGCGATTGTAGTCATCAGAACTGGGCTCTGGATGCAGAAAACTCATTGGATTTCGTAAACGATTATCCTGGGAATTCTGTGCCTGTTTCCCAAAACTCTACAGCATTTACCTGTCTAGATAATGCAGCTATACAGCTAAATACAGACCTGTTGGCGATCAAGCGCACGGCCGGTGAGGCCAGCTTGCGTCGTGGAGTCGTCGCTGATGGCCTTACCGCGTCTACAGGTGAAGTGTGGTATTTCCGATTGACGTTAGGTGGTTCGGCTGAGTGGGAAAAGCTGCGTCCTATCGATTTGCTTGATCCATTTATAGCCGTGCCTTCACTTAGCTACTGGGAGGCGGTATCCAGAATTTTCTTTATCCGTCGGTATTCTGATTCTCAGGGCGACGCCATTCCGACACTCTGTATGGAGACACTTGCTGGCGACAAGATGACTTCACGGTGCCTAGTAGAGGGGGTGGAAGATCTGCAGTTCGAGTTTGGTATTGATACTGACGCCGATGGGGTTCCGAACCAGTATAAGTCAGGCCCTACCGGCGATGAAATGCAGCATGCCGTTGTGGCAAAAATTCATATCTTGTTGCGCAGTATTAGTATGATTCCGGGTCATAAAGATCAAAAATCGTATGCACTGGGGCAGAAAATTCTGCCGCCCCGGCACGATTTCTACTTGAGGCGCGTCATCAGCTCATCGATTTTTCTTCGAAATCGTATCAAACCTTCAGATTGAAATGTCAGAGCCATGAAGAGCCATCCGAAAACCGCGATTAAGACAAGTCATGGGACTGTACTGATACTCGCCCTGGTGTTTATGCTGATGCTGGCGGTTATCTCGACGACGGCGATACACACTGCCTTGCTGCAATTGCGTATGGCTGGTAATGATCAGTTTTTGGAGGAGGCCTTTCATAAAGCCGAGGCTATTGCCGATGAGTTGTCGCAAAGCCCCGATAACTTCTTGCTCGATACAGAGGTGGGGCATTCAAATTGCCCGCCGGACCCTAAGATTCTTGATTGCGAGTTCAGACTTCTGCCCGTACCTGTGTCGGCTTCAACATCTGAAGGTTACGAGATCGATTATCGCATCACCAGACAAGATCCGTTGTTATGGCAAGATTTTCCTATGAGGGCGTCACAGGCCGCAGTGCCGAGCAGTCGCAGTTTTGACGCAGCGATTTTTGAAGTTGATGTGCGTGTCGATGGTAGTAGGACGCGGCGCGGTAGTGCCCATGTAGTCCAAGGCGTTGCTATGCGCGCGTTGCCGGTAGGCGATGTTATTTCCCTGCCAGGCGAGGGCATCGATTGGTATGCTATGGACGGGGATGGCGTGCCCGATATCAGCAAACTATTGCCCAGTCATGCGAGGGCGTTATATCGGACCTATTGGCGGGAGCCCGGTATTGATCCCTTATAGGCGCACTGGTGCAAACCGATGAGTAGCATGGGATATAAAGGTTTCACTCTGATTGAACTCATCATTGTGGTCTCAATAGTATCAACATTACTGGTTCTGACATTACCCTCGTATCAGCGACAGCTCATCAATACTCGGCGCAGTATGGGTGTGGCTGAATTACTGGACGTTGTGATTAGACAGGAGCAATATTTCATCGACTACAAGCAGTATGCCGAGACCCTTTCGAGTTTAGGTTTTTTGACTAGTCCTTATGCCATTAGCCCTGACGGGGAAGCGGTTTCTGTGCTGGCAGAGAGCAGGGTCTACCTTATCGATCTTACGACAAGTGAATATGGCTACACGCTATATGCTGTACCTCAACTCAGTCAGGTTGAAGACCGTCTTTGCGGGACCCTGAGTCTAAACTCGTTGGGAATCAAGTCGGCAACGGGCGATGGACCTACATCCTTATGCTGGTAAGGTAGACTAATTATCTAATCCTAGTTTTTTTTGTCTATATCGCAGGCTTCTAAAACTTATCCCCAGCATTTTTGCGGTCTCGGTCTTGTTCCAGCGGCACTGTTCCAGTGCCCGACTGATCATCTCCCGCTCTATATCTTCCAGATAGCCTTCGAGGTCGCCATAGGCATTATGGCTCTCGTGCGCTTTGTCACTTCGCTCACTGTTTTCATCTTGTGAGGAGACAGGATCTCTTGTCGTGGCACTGGAAAACTGAAGATCATCAGCGGTAATACTATCGCCCTCGGAAAGCGCGAGCGCGCGCTCTAGTATGTTTTCCAGTTCGCGCACGTTGCCGGGAAACGTGTAATTGTTCAGTGCGTTTACAGCAGAATTTTCCAGGCGAGATTCGGCCGTACCGTTTTCTGTGCCAATGCGAGTTAGAATATTTTTGGTCAGTGCGGGGACGTCCTCTAGCCGCTCGCGTAGACTGGGTACTCTTACGTCGATGACATTTATACGGTAGTAAAGATCTTGTCGGAACTTTCCGGTCTCGACCTCATTGGCCAGGTCTTTGTGGGTCGCGCTAAGTAGGCGGATATCCGTGTGCTGTTCTTCGCTTGCGCCCACCGGGCGTATTGTTTTCTCCTGTATCGCGCGCAGTAACTTGACCTGCATAGTGAGGGGGAGATCAGCGACCTCATCGAGAAACAAAGTGCCGCCAGATGCCGCTTGAAAGAGGCCTACCTTGTCTTGACTGGCACCGGTGAAGCTCCCTTTAACATGCCCGAATAACTCGCTCTCCATTAGTTCCGGCGGAATCGCGCCACAGTTAACAGCAACAAAAGCGCCGGTGGCTCGTGGGCCGTTATTGTGGATTAGACGCGCCACAACCTCCTTGCCACTGCCAGACTCGCCGTGAATATGCACCGGTGCCTGGCTACGAGCAAGTCTGGATATTTGTTGGCGCAGAGTTTGGATGACGGGGGCGCTGCCGATCATCCCTTGATCCAGCGCATCCTGCGCCTGACTAGTGTCGGCTTGCAATTGCAGGGCTGAGCTGACCAGTCTGCGTAAATTTTCCAGTTCGACAGGCTTGCTAATAAAATCGAAAGCCCCTGCCTTGAGCGCAGAGATGGCTGTCTCCACGCTGCCGTGAGCGGTAATCATAGCAACGGGAATGTGAGGAAATTCCTGTTGGATATACTGTACCAGACCGATGCCGTTGCCATCGGGGAGACGCATGTCGGTTAGGCACAGGTCTGGCTGCACCCGTGCAACAAGTTCTTTGGCTTCCTCAAGTGTGGCTGCGCTATGGGTTTGAAGGCCCATACGGCTTAGTGTGATATCCAGTAACTCTCTGATATCAGGTTCATCATCCACGATTAAAACGCTTTGGGTTGCCATTTAAAGAGCTCGTTGATTGATAGAGATACGGAAGCAGCTCTCACCTTTTCCAGTGAGTCGATAATCGAGATCCGCATTATTGATTTCACAGAGCTCCTTGCAAAGATACAGGCCCATACCGCTGCCTTCAGACATTGTGGTAAAGAAAGGCTCAAAGAGTTTAGCCCGATCGGCGAAGGCCACGCCACTGCCATTATCAATCATATTAATCTGATATTGATGAAGGGTGGAGTCAACGTCAATATGAATGCGCGCCGTTTCTTTCCCTGTTTCCTGTTTGCTGTGACGCAGCGCATTGTCCAACAAGTTACTAAAGATGCGTTGTAAATTCTCCGGGTCGAATTCGATGAGCAATTCTTTATAGTCACAATCGATGATGACTTCCGCCGGTCGGTTCAAGGCATTGAGATATTCGCGAACGAACGCACTTAACCAGGATTCCAGCAGTAGTTGCTCTGGTTTAGGTGGCTCGCGACGCGAAATTTGCATGACGCTTTCAACAATCTGGTTAACGCGCTCGCTGTGGTGTTGAATGATATCCGCCATGCGGCTGTCAGAGGGTGCAAGATCGGGTGATTCCTGCAGTAATTGGGCGGCGTGACTGATGGCCCCAAGCGGGTTGCGAATTTCGTGAGCGATACTGGCCGTGAGCCTGCCTAGCGAGTTGAGCTTCAGTGACTGTGCATGCTGGGTCACGGGTGTGTAGTCGTCCACGAAAACAAGGGACTCGTGATTAACGCGGGGCTGCAATTCTTGAAAGTTGGCAATCAGCGGATTGCCCCCCTCTGCGACTGTGAATGGCGTAGCCCGATGCCTGCCAGAGTGTTCCCACTGCTTGAACTGGTCCGCCAGCTTCACACAGTAGTCCTCCAGCTGCCCTCCCTGTTGCTCTGTTATCTGTCTCTCTGGTGTGAGTAAGCGCATAGCGGACTTATTCATGACTCGCACAAGGCCCTCGTTATTGACCAACAGGATACCTGTTTGCATATGCTGCACTATTTGTTCATTGAGTCGCTGCAGATTATAAAGGTCGCTGGAACGGTTGCGTGCCAACTCTTCGGCCCGACCTAGACGGTGGGCGATCGTCTGCACCATTAGCGCCACTCCAAAAACAAGCAGCCCCAATAGTCCCGCAGGGAAAAGTGATCCGATATTGAGAACGTCCCGCATTATTAACCAAGCGGTATCCAGCAAAATAGCCAGAACACTAACAGCCGCAACCAGCATAGCGAGCTTTCGATTCGAAATAAGGACGGCGCTGGCGGCCACGGTAATCACGAGTAATGCGGGAAGTCCGCTGGTCATTCCACCGCTAGAGTCGGCCAATAAGGTGATGGCGACAATATCCACCAGAAAGACCAATAACATCAGCGTCTGGCTTTCATTAAGTCGTGTAGACAGAGAACCCACTAGAGGAATGCTGGTGGCCAGATAGACCAATGCTGCCGTTGTATATAAACCAGGGCTAAGCGAGCCTACTAACGCGCGCGTGCTGGGGTTTACCAACATAATCAGCAAAACAATAGAAAGCAGGGAGCGATAGGCCACATAAACGCGGAACAGTGCGAGGTTTTGATAGCTCTGCGAGTGGACTTCAGGTTGGATAAGTAGGGCTGGGCGATTCACCGTGCGCTGGCCTGTTACTGCTTCTGTTATTGAGATTGAGTCTTAGTATAACAGGATTGTTTCAACGAGGGACTGGCTATAGGCGTCGCTTTTCCGGACAATACCGACCTTGTATTGTCACCGCCTGAGAGTTCCATGAGTATTTTGAATATCTTGATGGCCCAGATGAACACTCTAGTGGGTGATTTTGAAGGGAATACACAAAAAGTTATCGACGCTATAACCCTCGCTGAACAGATGCATGAGGCGCCGGTCGTTGTGTGCCCTGAATTAACATTGAGCGGTTATCCTCCAGAGGATTTACTGCTGCGCCCAAGTATCGCACAGAGGGTTGATCAGGCCCTCAATACTCTATGTGCCTCCATGACTGGCAGAGCACATGTGGTGATAGGTTATCCGCTGTGCGAAGACGGTATTCTCTACAATGTCGCCGGAGTCCTGCACCGCGGTGAAATAGTGGCTCAGTACCGCAAGCAGAGTTTGCCTAATTATCAAGTTTTTGACGAAAAGCGCTATTTTAGTCCGGGTGACCAGCCATGTGTCGTCAGTATTGAAGGTGTGATGGTGGGTTTGAGTATTTGTGAGGATATTTGGGAGGGATCTCCTGCCTGCCAGGCCGCTGATGCTGGCGCGCAGTTGTTGCTGAACATAAACTCCTCGCCCTTCCATCAGGGTAAGCGTGCCGAGCGTTGGGAAATTGTGGGCTCAAGTGCCAGGCAAGCCGGTATTCCGATCGTCTATGTGAATCAGGTGGGGGGTCAGGATGAGTTGGTGTTTGACGGGGGCTCTTTTGCGGTGACCGCCGATGGCGTTGTCGCAGCAGCTGCGCCACAGCTGTCTCTTATACACATCTGACGCTGCCGACGAATAGAGAGGTGTAGA
>CAJXTK010000070.1 GCA_913061115.1 uncultured Haliea sp. | reverse complement strand
TCTACACCTCTCTATTCGTCGGCAGCGTCAGATGTGTATAAGAGACAGGCTCTGATTCCTGTTGCGAAATATCTATTACCCTATCGACTCTAGACGCCTCAAATATCTTTGGCAAATAGGCCTCGGGCCAGCGACGAATCCCAGGAATAGTGGACCCTTCCAGCGGCTGTAACCCTACAATCTGCACCTCGGGGTTTTGTTTTTTAAGATAAGCAGAAGAGCCCATGATAGTCCCAGTCGTACCCATGGAACTCACCAGATGAGTAACCGTTCCGTCAGTCTGCTGCCATATCTCCGGCCCGGTACCCTGAAAGTGCGCGAGTGAATTATCTGGATTACTAAACTGATCCAGGACTGTGCCCTGGCCTTCAGCCTGCATTTTCATGGCCAGGTCACGAGCACCCTCCATGCCCTCCTCCTTCGACACTTCCAGCAACTGTGCCCCGTACGCAGACATCGCCTGTTTACGCTCCAGGCTCATATGCGAAGGCATAATCAAAATAAGACGGTAACCCCGTATAGCCGCGACCATTGCCAGTGCTATACCGGTATTACCACTGGTCGCCTCTATTAGCGTGTCACCTGGCTTTATGTCTCCGCGCGCTTCGGCCTCCGCAATCATACTGAGCGCTGGACGATCTTTGACTGATCCAGCCGGATTATTGCCTTCCAGCTTGGCGAGAAGGGTATTACTGGTAGTCCCTGGCAAGCGCTGAAGTCGGACCAGTGGTGTATTACCAATACAGGCTTCAATAGTGGGGTAATCAGGCATAGCTGTAGTGCCTCAGGAAGGATGTGTGATTATATAGAACTTTGACCGCGTGCGGCCATGTCGAATTCGTCAGAAACATGGGCACCTTGTCTATCTTATCGACACTGAAATCACGATGGATCCCCACTCACACAGGACTTAGAGGGCGCCTCTTGGTGTTTCGCAGCCACCGTCGCTTTGACGCGAAACAATTCACGACTGTGCAATGGCATATCACCTAGATGCACCGCCAAAACCTCTCTTAAAAGCAGTTTGGCCGCAAGCCGCACAGCTCCCTCAAACTCGCCGGATTCCATCGCTAACAAATCAGATCCTCGATAGGTTGCAGAACAATCGGTAGCATCGCCACTAGCGACCAGACCGCAATCGGGATCATAGCGATAGCGCAGCGTGTCATCAACTGGCTCTCCACTAGCGCCGTCAAGACTCAAGTTCAGACCGTAACCTAACTCATCAAGCAAGGTAATTTCAAACCCTCGCAGCACTGTGTCCACAACGGCATTGCCTGCAAGCGCCTTTAGTGCATAGTCATAGGCCGCAAACAATTCCGGATGAGCATCGTTTCGATGTAGCAGGCGCACCAGCAATTCGTTCATATAGAGCCCGCTAAACAATCGCTCACCCCGCAAAGTTGACATACCTCTCACAGGCTCTATTGCGCTAAGCGTCTTCAATTCCATGCGACCGGAAAACGACAACAAAAGAGGACTGAACAGTTGTAACAAAGCCGCTTTGCTTCCCCTTCGTGTCTGGCGTCGTGTGCCGCGGGCGACTAAGCTAATGCGTCCGTACTCAGCGGTAAACACTTCTAAGAGGACACTCGTGTCCCGGTAGGGGCGACTGTGTAATACATAGGCGGGTTGTAAATTGATGCGCATTCTATAGGGGAAGACCTAACGGTCGTCATATCCCAGACTGCGCAGAGCTCTTTCGTCGTCTGACCAGCCAGATTTGACCTTTACCCAAAGTCGCAGCATCACCTTGCTGTCAAAAAGTCCCTCCATATCGCGGCGAGCGTCCATGCCAATCGAACGCAATCGAGAGCCCTTATCACCGATAAGTATCCTTTTCTGGCCCGTACGCTCAACGAAAATGACTGCAGAAATGTGCAACACCTGGCCTTCTTGGGCAAATTCTTCTATTTCAACGGCAATGGAGTAAGGCAACTCGTCGCCTAGTTGCCGCATGATCTTTTCTCGTACAATTTCCGCAGCGAGGAAACGCTGGCTACGGTCGGTGATCTGGTCCTCGGGGAAAAAGTGGCCAGACTCGGGTAATAACGTGAGGATTTGTTCTTCCAAAGCATCGACATTGTGCTGACGTAACGCGGATACCGGCAAGATGGCGGAAAATTCGGCTTTGGCCGCCAAGCTCTGCAAATGGGGAAGCAGCTCCGTCTTGTCGGCGAGCAAGTCAATTTTATTGACTACCAGCATAGTCGGAAGTCCCGATTGCTCGATTTGCTCCAGTACGATGCTGTCTTCCTCCGTCCATGCCGTGCGATCCACGACGAAAATCACCAGGTCGACATCGCGAATAGCGGCGCTGGCTGCCCGGTTCATGTAGCGGTTAATGGCTTTACCCGCATCCTTGTGCAGACCCGGTGTATCGACGAATATAATCTGATGATTATCCTCGGTCTTAATCCCTAACACCTGATGGCGAGTGGTCTGTGGCTTACGAGACGTTATGCTGATTTTCTGTCCCAATATATGGTTCAGCAGTGTGGATTTACCAACATTAGGCCGACCCACAATGGCGACATAACCACAGCGAGATGGGGTATCAAAGGCCATGATTAGACAACCTTTCCAAGGCGACAGTGGCCGCGTCTTGCTCTGCTTTACGCCGACTAGGGCCACTACCTTCAACAACTAATTTAGGATCGCGCAGCCGACATGCCACCTGAAATTGCTGCGTGTGATCCTCCCCCTGGACACTGAGTAGCTCGTAAACAGGTAAGGGGTGACTACGCCCCTGCAGATACTCCTGTAATTGCGTCTTTGCGTCCTTTTCTACCGTGCCAGTCGACAGCTGCTGTAGGCGGGCATCGAACCAACCGAGCACACATTGACGACACTGCTCTACGTCACTATCCAACAAAATAGCACCAACCACAGCTTCAAACGCATCTGCCAAAATAGACGCGCGGCGGTGCCCTCCACTCTTGCGCTCTCCGCTGCCCAGTCGCAAATGGTCACCGAGCTCTAATTCCAATGCGACTTCGGCAAGTGTGTCGCCTTTAACCAGAGAAGCCCGCATTCGACTCATCTCTCCTTCCCTTGAAGCGGGGAAACGCAGAAAGAGTGCCTCAGCAATAATGTGATTTAAGATAGAGTCGCCCAGAAATTCAAGCCGCTCGTTGTTTTGGCCACCTGCACTACAGTGAGTGAGAGCCAAATCAAGTAAGTCCGGGTCACGAAACTGATAACCCAGCACCTGTTGCAGCCGCGTAGTATGTTCCACGCGCTACTGGGTAACTGTGAGTGGTTTAGAAAGTGGCTCGGGATCGCCAACCTGATACAGCAGGTCGTCAAACTTCAAGACCGCATCGATCCGCCACACAATAGGCAACCGAACCTCATAATTACCATCAATATAGGTCTTCCCCTTCAACCGATAGACCTCTACATCCTTGGGGGCCAACTGGTATATCTGATTGGAATTGAAAATATTGGCTATCTTGCGCCTGATTGTTGCGTTTGTTTCGATAGCAGAGTCAGCATCCATCGCAATCTTAGAGATAATGCTCTTCACGGTCAGGTACTCAAAATAGGGAGGAAACATACGAATAAGACACATGGCAAAAAAACCCAGCATAAACAGTATGCTCAGTGTCCCCAAGAGCGACAATCCGGATTCACGTTTGCGAGTAATCATATGATTTCCCTCACGTAGCTTTTATGACTTATTCTATCGCGCCAACACGGCTAAAGCTCGGGAGGCTTATTAGGGTATCCCAATGCATCCAAATCGCAAAGGCCTTGCCCACTATATCCTTTTCAGACACCTGACCCCACACTCGGCTATCACTACTATTATCGCGATTATCACCCATCATGAAGTAATGTCCCGGCCTCACTACGACCGAAAAGTCGCTTGAAGGACGCCGAGTGTCGACCTGCATAAGGTGCTCAGACTCTCCCAGCGACTCACGTCCCGTGATATTATGAGAGCTCTGCGCGAACTGCTCTGCGGCAGGCTCACGCTCTACCCGCTTGCCGTTTACAAATATCTGTTTATTGCGGTATTCAACCGTATCACCCGGCAAGCCTACAACGCGTTTAATAAAATAAGTGTCGTTCATGTGTGGCGGGAAAAACACCACAACATCACCTCGCTGGGGATTATTGAGTGCCAACACTTTGGTCCGTATCACCGGGAGTCGAATCCCGTAGGTATACTTATTGACAAGAATATAGTCTCCTACTTCCAGTGTGGGCACCATCGATGAAGAAGGTATTTGGAAAGGCTCCACCAGAAAGGAGCGCAACACGAATACAACCAGCAAGACCGGAAAAAATGACCTGGCATACTCAACCAACACAGGTTCCCTGGCTTTTGCTGCCACCCGCGACTGATAACTCCCAGCATCTGGACTCCCTTCGACATCCCATCGCGGGTACTGGGCCTGCAACGCGCTGGCTATCCGTTTTCTACCCGGGGCCAAAAAAAGACTATCTAACAGCCAAAGAAGCCCGCTACCAATGACAAGGCATAACAGAATCAGCGGGAAATCTACGGTAAATTCATTCACTTTTTAACCATCCACTTTTAATACAGCCAAAAATGCAGACTGGGGTATTTCCACCCGTCCAACCTGCTTCATACGCTTTTTGCCAGCCTTTTGTTTGTCCAGCAACTTGCGCTTACGACTCACGTCTCCGCCATAGCACTTGGCAGTCACATTTTTTCGCAGCGCCTTGACGGTCTGACGGGCAACGATTTTACCGCCAACGGCAGACTGGATCGCAACATCGAACATTTGTCTTGGAATCAACTCTTTCATTTTTTCCGTCAGTAATCTGCCCCGGTGCAGTATGTGATCACGGTGTATGATTGATGCCAAAGCATCTACGCGCTCGCCATTGATTAGAACATCGAGTCGCGAAAGATTAGCGGCCTGAAATCGTTCAAAGCCATAATCAAGAGAGGCATAGCCACGACTGACAGACTTCAATCGATCAAAAAAGTCCAACACAACTTCAGCCATCGGGATGTCATAAACAACCGAGACTTGAGCACCCAGAAATTGCATGTCCCGCTGTTCACCGCGCTTATCTACACAAAGCGTGATCACATTGCCTAAATATTCCTGAGGCACAAGAATATTACAACGGGCAATAGGTTCACGCATCTCGTCAATATCCCCAACATCGGGCAGCGCCGAAGGATTATCCACTGGCACAATATCACCGTTCTTTTTTACAATTTCGTAGATAACTGTTGGAGCAGTGGTAATAAGATCGAGATTATATTCTCGCTCCAGTCGTTCCTGAATGATCTCCATATGAAGCATGCCCAAAAATCCGCAGCGGAACCCAAAACCGAGTGCATCAGAAACTTCCGGCTCATACTGCAAGGATGCGTCATTCAAGGTCAATTTTGCCAGCGCGTCACGAAAATCCTCATAATCATCCGACGATATCGTGAAGATACCCGCATACACCTGCGGCTTTACTCGCTTGAACCCCGGGAGGGCCGCGACATTCGCGTCCTTAGCGTGCACCAGCGTATCGCCAACCGGTGCGCCATGGATATCTTTGATACCCGCCACGATATAGCCTACTTCGCCAGCTTGTAACATATCCTGTTCGACACGCTTGGGCGTGAAAACACCTAACACATCGACCTGATGGGCCTTGCCGACTGACTTAGCCATTATTTTTTCACGCCTGCGGAGCACACCTTGCTTCACTCGCACCAGAGAAACCACGCCCAAATAATTGTCAAACCAGGAGTCGATAATCAGGGCCTGCAACGGGGCCTCGCGATCGCCTTCGGGAGGCGGAATGTGTTCGACCAGATATTCTAGAGCATCCTCTATTCCAAGCCCAGATTTTGCACTGACCAGGCACGCGTCAATGGCATTGATGCCAATAATTTCCTCAATTTCCAGCTTCACCCGATCAGGATCCGCCTGCGGCAGATCCATCTTGTTTAAGATAGGGAGAACCTCCAGCCCCTGCTCAATGGCAGTATAACAATTGGCCACTGACTGGGCCTCCACACCCTGCCCTGCGTCTACAACCAGAAGCGCCCCTTCACACGCGGCGAGGGAGCGTGACACTTCATAGGAAAAATCAACATGTCCGGGAGTATCAATGAAGTTGAGTTGGTAAACCTGCCCGTTGAGAGCGGTATAGTCCAACGTGACACTCTGCGCCTTGATAGTGATACCGCGCTCGCGCTCGATATCCATTGAGTCGAGAACTTGAGTGTCCATCTCCCGTGCGCTTAGCCCGCCACAGTGCTGGATAAAACGATCCGCCAGAGTGGACTTGCCGTGATCGATATGGGCAATGATAGAAAAGTTACGGATGTGTCGAAGATCGCTCACGCTATTGGGCTCGATTAACCGCAGGACTGAAGCAGGCAATACGCCTACCCCTTAGCCCGCAAAAACGCGAGATTGTACCTCAATGCACAGACAACCGCTACGCTGACTCAGACCGCGGGCATCGACAGCGAGCCTAATATTACGCAGGAATCAATCCGACAGCTTAAGCGCAATAAACAAAGAAGAACCTTGACGAATCAAACGCAAGGGGACGGAACCTCCATCCTTCAACGTGTCGACGGCGCGCTCAAATGTCTCGACGGATTGAATAGGACTGGTGTCGATAAGGGTGATGACATCGTCAACCCTGATGCCGGACTCCGCGGCAATTGAACCAGACTCAACGCGGCGCACCACCACGCCGCCGCTGACGCCCAAGTGCTCCAAGCTCTCAGGAGAGAGCGACTCCACCTCCATTCCAAGGCGACCGCCACGATGCTCGTCAGCGTCTCCTGCTGACAGTGTATAACTGTCATCTGACTCCAGTCCCCCCACTTTAACGCTAATGGTCTGAGACTTTTTATCCCGTACTAGTTCTACCTCTACGGTGGAGCCAGGGGCAACCAGCCCTACCACGTGAGGCAGGTCAGCTGACGTAGGGATAGGCTTCCCATCAAATTTCACAATAATATCTCCACTGCGTAATCCCGCCTTGGCAGCGGGGCCATCATTGGACATATCTGCGATCAACGCGCCACCTGCACGCTTTAAACCAAAGGACTTCGCAAGTGTTTTATCGACATCCTGAATAGTGACGCCCAACCAGCCTCGCGTCACACGTCCGTTCTTCTTCAATTGTCTAATCACATTACTTGCCACGGAGCTTGGAATAGCAAATGAGAGCCCTATGGAACCGCCGCTACGGGTGAATATCTGAGAATTAACACCGACGACTTCCCCATCGAGATTGAACAGTGGCCCACCAGAGTTACCAGGATTAATCGCGACGTCTGTCTGTATAAAAGGCACGTAGTTTTCATTCTGTTCGGTAGGAAGACTGCGCCCCTTGGCACTGACAATGCCGGCTGTAACCGAGTAATCCAGCCCAAAGGGCGAACCGATCGCCAACACCCACTCCCCCACCTCAAGGTCATCATTATCCGCCAGCTTGAGCATAGGCAGATCGACAGCGTCTATACGCAGAAGTGCGAGGTCGGAGCGGGGGTCTGTGCCGACGACCTCTGCATCGAACTCTCGGCGGTCACTCATACGCACCAAGACATTGTCGGCCCCGTCGACCACATGATTGTTGGTAAGAATAAAGCCATCGTCGGAAACGATAAAACCCGACCCCATGCCCATGCGCTGACGCTCGGAAGGCGGAGCACCCCGAAACTCAAAAAAACGGCGCAGCTCTTCAGGAATTTGTTCCTGGCCCGGTTGCCCGCCGTTATTTTGGCTGGGACTTTGTTCCACGATGATCTTGACGACGGCAGACGAATGCTCGCGCACGATCTGCCGAAAATCCGGCAATTTTTGGAGCGACGACCCCATTACTTGCGTAACGCACAAAAACGTACTCAGAAAAAGAAAACCAGATAAGCGCAGCTTAGTAGTCATACAGTGGATCCAACGCAATAAGTGAGATGTCAGCATACAAGAATGATTAGAGAAGTGTCACCGCTTCTACGACCGGAGAATCGATGCGCAGAAGAACCGGTTGAAACTCCGGGTCCTGTCTATGATGAATGCCGTGCCAGCGAACCAGTATGAAGCCGGAGGCCAATCCGCCAGCCGCACCAACAACCGCTAACAAATCAGGCTGGCCTGCAAAAAAATAGGATACGGCCATAGCGCCAGCTAGCATACTCAATAATGGAAGAATGTAGGCAATGAAAGATCCTCGCAAAATCACCTCTTCAGGGATGCTGATGAGGACCTGATCATCGACTTTGTAATCCTCGACGGAGTGGCCTCCAGGCAACGCTCGCACATAACCACGCTTACCTTCAGAGATGCGGTTGAGCAGCCCATGACCGCACCCTTTTTGTGCCGAACACGTTCCACAGGTACTGCGCCGGATGGTCTCGACCCATATTCCATCGGTCTCTATTCCTACTACACGCCCTGTTTCTGTTAGCATATTACGGCAGCCAGTCTAGTGAGTCGGCCACCATTCTAGCGGTATTGACAGGCACTTCGCCTATTACCGTTACCAGCACAGGCTGATCATCAATGCGCATGCCACGAGTATACGAAGTAGTACCACCCCGTTTCACCAAACCCTCGCCCGCTCGAACTTCAACATTGAGCTCTTCCAAAAACACAGAAAAAACCGCAAAACCGTCAGTATAGGTTCTTCGCTCACTGGTCCCAGTGGATGGGTCGGTTGCAGCAAACCCAAGCGGCAACCAGCCTATACTCCAGGCACGAGTCACAGGATATTGGGCTGAAGCGCTCTGAGGATCAAGATGCTGCGCCGTATGGATGACATCTGCCTGACTGAACTCAGGCAGATTATCGGAATAAACAATGTTGGCGAATTGCATGGTTTCGAGTGTTTTATGACCGTGACCAATCGTCTGCGCTTTGAGCATGATGCCTGTTTCTTCATCAAGGTCAACCACGTACCCAAAACGGTATATGTCCCGCGGCTCAATCACAATGCGGACAACCTCCCGTCCTGCCACACGCTCTCCTGGTGTGACGGCAAAGCGATAGTGCGTGGCAATTCCACAACTTTTTTCCGGCAGCAGAACCTCGCCGCGCAGCAACCGATCCCCCGGGTGTATACAGTCTAGTGGGTGTGATAACCGCTCTACCTGTGCGCCCCGGCCCGTCAATTCCACGAGACGCTCCGAACTGCTCCCATCGCCCACTATATGGGAGACTTGCATCACCTGCATGTCACCATCACGCTGTAACGTCACCACGCCGTGATAGTTAGCCTGACGCAGACTTCTGGACATTTTGTCCAACCAGGAAAGCGCCACGGCATCATCATCGGGACAGCTAGCCGCATTTGCTCCCGCGGATGTAGATACCGAAAAAACAGCCAATAATAGATATCTAAAGAGTTTTTTTGACACGCTAAACAACGACGTCACCTATTCCTGTATCTGAGGAACACGAGCAAAGGGAATCAGACCCTGCGGAGCATTCAGTGCCGCCTGTTCTGCATGTTCCTGCATATATTTACGGTGCCGCTGTAATGCGAGCTCCTGATAAGCCTTGCTGGTAGCCGGCTCCAAAATGGGCACCGCCTGCATACCATAACTTGCCTGCACAGTCGTAGCGCCAAGACTGTTAAGCATACCTACCGGTGAAGCATTCGTTGCGACCGACCGACCGTAATTATAGGGGTCATCACTGCCAATCAAGGCCAGTTGCTGCCCCCCGATAACAACGGTTGCCGCAACGGAGGCCGCCACAGCAAGACTCACGAAGGGACGTAACATACGTTGCTTGAAACCTATACCTGTCGGCTCCCGAGCGGTTGCACTCGAAACCTCCAGTGAAGATTTCACCCGTTCTGATATATCCCAATCAAGGCGCGCAATTTGACTGCCCTGGACTGCTTGCTGAGCCACGTTATAACGTATCCATGCACGACGCAGTTCGGGATCTTGAGAAACTTGCGCAAGCACCCTCTCCAGCTCCAGCTCATTGGCTTCATCGTCCATCAAAGCGGAGAGTGATTCACCCATTCTTTCATCCATATTCAATACACTCTCGATAATGCCTTACTAGCGGAGAACTCGACCTAGAGCCGCCGGCGGCTAAAAATACTTCTAAATAGGGCATCAAGCCTCGCCATCCATTTGTTTACGCACCAACACATCTATCGCCTCACGTGCCCTAGATATGCGCGAGCGTACGGTGCCGACCGGGCAGTCCATAATGTCAGCGATATCCTCGTAACTTAGACCATCGAATTCACGTAACGTTATGGCCGTTCGGAGATCCTCTGATAGTGCGCTAATTGCATCTTGCACCACCGCCTTCAACTCCTCCCCGAATAGCGCATTCTCGGGGGTTTCAATAGTGCGTAACCCCCCTCCGCTTTCAAAGTACTCGGCGTCCTCAAGCTCAACATCTGACCCCGGAGGACGTCGCGAGCGTGACACCAGATGATTTTTCGCCGTGTTGATCGCAATACGATACAACCAGGTATAAAAAGCACTATCACCCCGAAAACCAGGGAGTGATCGATAGGCCTTAATAAAAGCCTCCTGCGCAACGTCCTGAACTTCATCAGCATCCCGCACGTAGCGACTTATCAAACTGAATATTTTGTGCTGATATTTCAAGACCAGCATATCAAACGCCCTCGAATCACCCTTTTGTACTCTGGCGACAAGTTGTTGATCAGTCGCGATGACAGTCATGTGTAGCCCCCTTCCCGAGCACATGGTATCACTGTCCGACTGAATATAAGCCTACTAAGTAATAGACAACAAAAACTGCACTTAGTTCGCATGACAGCCCGAGTGATATACATCAAGGCGAGTTGTGGCCAAGAAAATTGCTTGTGGATTGCTTCCGTATTTCCCACGAGGTCGTATATACTCCGCTTGTTCAGCCTGATGAGGCTAAGTCTTTGAGACACATCATATATTTCACCTTCTAAAGCATCAAGTAGTGAGCAACATGGCGAGGCGGCATCAACACAATGTATTAGTTATTGGGAGCGGCGCCGCCGGTCTCAGTCTAGCGCTGCGCTTGCCAGCCAACTGTCGGGTTGCTCTGCTGACCAAAGCGGACCTGAATCAGGGGTCGACCTTTTGGGCGCAAGGCGGCATGGCTGCAGTGCTCCACAACAGAGATACCATTGATTCCCATGTAGCCGACACACTAGCAGCCGGGGCGGGACTATGCCACCGAGACGCTGTGGAATTCACCGTCAGCAACAGCCGACGCTGTGTCGAATGGTTGGTAGAACAGGGCGTCGATTTCGATCTTCGAGAAGCTCCTCGCAATCGGCTAGGTAAGGAGTTCCACCTGACGATGGAGGGCGGTCACAGCCATAGACGCATCATACACGCTGCTGATCGCACCGGACGGGCGATATCCGAAGTCCTAACGGACAGGGTCATTGCTGCCGAAAATATTGAAATCTTCACACACCGGGTTGCTGTGGATTTGGTAGTGAATAATGGGCGTTGTGAAGGGGCCTACATTCTCGATGAGCAGAGCGGCCATGTTGATCTGTTTCAGGCTTCTGCAGTGGTTCTGGCCACTGGCGGTGCCAGCAAGGCCTATCTCTACACCAGCAATCCCGACGGCGCCAGCGGCGATGGAATTGCTATGGCCTGGCGAGCCGGCTGTCGGGTAGCCAATTTGGAATTTAACCAGTTTCATCCCACCTGTCTATATCACCCTAAGGCCAAATCCTTCTTGATCACCGAGGCCATTCGTGGAGAAGGCGGCAGGCTACTGTTACCGGATGGGACGCCCTTCATGCAAAATTTCGACAAGCGCGGCGAACTGGCGCCGCGTGATGTTGTGGCACGTGCGATCGATCACGAGATGAAACGACTCGGTGCCGACTGCGTCTTTTTGGATATTTCACACAAATCTTCTGAGTTTATAAACAGCCACTTTCCCACTGTTATGGCACGCTGCTTAGAACTTGGTATCGACATTAGCGCCGAAGCCATACCCGTGGTCCCCGCGGCCCATTACACCTGCGGCGGCATTCTGGTGGACAACCACGGCCTCACTGACGTCGCTGGATTGTATGCTGTAGGAGAATCCTCTTGTACCGGCCTGCACGGCGCTAACCGTATGGCCAGTAATTCCCTCCTTGAATGCATTGTCTACGCGGAGTCTGCAGCCCATCATATTGCCGACAATCTAGGCCAAATACCGACCCCCACTGCTGCCGCTCCTTGGGATGAGAGTCAAGTAACAGACTCCGATGAGGATGTAGTGATCTCCCACAACTGGGATGAGTTACGTCGTTTCATGTGGGATTATGTTGGCATAGTGCGAACCAACAAGCGTTTACGGCGTGCTTTACATCGAGTACAGCTGCTGCAGGCGGAAATAGCAGAATATTACGGCAACTACAAAGTTAGCAACGACTTACTCGAGCTACGCAATCTAGCGATGGTCGCCGAGCTTATGATTCAGTGCGCGATTTCACGCAAAGAGAGTCGCGGACTTCACTACACACTAGACTACCCAGAGCTCCTGACAGTGGCCAAAGATACCATTTTAGTGCCAGATAACTCTCCCCTGTAGTGCTGTAAAAACCTTTAGCGTCGAGACCGGTGGCCCCGCACAACACTCAGCGCAGCAGCGTCAGCCGGACACGCAACCGACGTAGCTGATGCTTGGGTACACTGTCAGCAAAAAGCCAAATATGCCCCGCAGAACCTTCTGCTATATCGGTGAACGCAATATAAACAAACCAGGGCAGCATCGTACTACTCTTACTCGGGGAAATTTCCCTGATAACGCCGTCTCGCTCGAGTGTCCAGCGACCCTCGCGCCAACACAGCTCGGCACCGCGCATAGGGTTGCATCGCAGCAGCCACAATAGAATAAACGCAATGACCGACAGAGAAACAACCAGGAATGCATAGCCGCGTGCCCAAATCGAGCACAGAGCATAGAGTATGATCAGGCAAAGCGCGCCGTACAGCGCTCCTCGCAATCCTGACTCACCGATCTTCAGGCGCAGAGCGGGTGAATTGGCGTATCTGGCTGACAATCCCCGCTAGCTCCTCATCGTCTGGCGCCCCACGTAGCATAAGCCAGGCAAATAAATCCTGATCCTCGCATAGCATCAATTGTTGGAACCTATGGCGATCGGTCTCATCGAGCTGTGCGTATCTCTCACTGACAAATGGCTCAAGCATCAGGTCGAGTTCCAACATACCTCGCCTTGCGGCCCACCGCATACGATTAATATCTTCTTTATCTATCATGCCAACAAAATTCTCTCAGAGGACCATCTATAGCGCCCATTATATCGTTTAATTGCTTTGCTGACGTCGTTCATTACTGACATTGTGGATGACAGAGCCTATTATTGCCTGTCGATCATGCGAGGTAACAACACTTGAGCTGCTTTTACACCTGTTTAGAACAAGAGTCTTTACTCCATATTACCGGACCCGACACACTTAAATTTTTGCAGGGCCAGACGACCTGTGACACCCGCCTAATAGACAAAAATCGGGGCCTGCTCGGTATTTTTTGCACACCGCAGGGCAGGGTCGTCTGCGACTTTCTTCTGTGTCAGTTAGGTACAGATCATTTTGCGCTACGCATGCATCGGAGTATCCGAGCAAGCAGCAGCGCGGCATTTGGCAAATACATTATTTTTTCAAAAGCAGCGCTCGACGACACAAGCGAGGACTGGAAACCCTATGCAGTTTGGGGCTCAGGTGCTGCCACGGCGCTAACCAAGCTCTTCGGCCAAGCACCCTCAGAACGCTTCGGTGCGGTCCATGGAGACAATTTCGTTGTAGTGCAGACCGATCAGGTTGGCGAGCAGTTCGAATGCTATTTACATAAGTCATTCTCACAGGACACTATGGGTGAGGCGATACAATCAGCGAGCGAGCCCGAGTGGCACGCCCTGCAAATGGCACATGGTATCGTCCGCATCGAGGCAGCCACGAAAGAAGAATTCGTCCCGCAGACATTAAACTACGACCTCACCGGTCATATTAGTTTCAAAAAAGGCTGCTATACCGGCCAGGAAGTCGTAGCGCGCTTACACTACCTCGGCAAACCCAAGCGCCGCACCGGTCTAGCGCAACTCGCCGTTAACAGCAGCCCCACCTTAGGCACTGGCGTATATGATGCGCTATCGGGCAAAAGTGTTGGCAGTATCGTCAACTGCTGCGCGGTAAAGGGAGACACCACTGTGCTGGTGGCCGCCACGAAAGACGGGCTAACAAATGGACTCCATGTCGGCGCCGCTAGCGGCCCATTGTTAGTTGGGCGCGAGCTACCCTATTCATTAGACCTGTCTCTTATACACATCTGACGCTGCCGACGAATAGAGAGGTGTAG
>CAJXTK010000069.1 GCA_913061115.1 uncultured Haliea sp. | reverse complement strand
GGATTGTAGGCAGCAGAGTAGGTAATCGGTTCGATGTTACAGGGGACCCCCTCTTGACCCACCTGGAACGGCCCGTCAAAGGTTGGGCAGCGACAGGTAAATTCACCTTCGTCGTTGGTGTAGCAAGCGGAGGTCATACAGCCCGAGTAAACGCCCGGTGTGGCACTGCAATCGGTGCCAGCGGCAGCACTCGCGTCAAATCCGACAAAGCTGAAATCTGAAACACCCGCGACACCGGGCACGGTTTCATAAAAGGTCTCGTTGTTAATGGCATCGCACACAGGCGCACCATTGGGGAGGGCGCAACGGTCCGGATCGTCGTTACAAACGGCGACGGTCTCTTCATACACGGGCAGGTTCATGATCGAACTTTCTTCGACGAAGTTAAGACCAAACAAGGACTCGCACGGACATTCTGTTACTGTTCCGTCCTCACTGGGCTCACAGTCAGCATAATAGCAGAGCGCGTAAGGACCGTAGCAGGGCCAGAATTGGCTTTCCACGTTGACCCAAGGAGGGCCATAAGGGGTCGTATCCTGGTTATTCAAAGGGAAGTCCCCGCCGCAATAGGGGGCGCCGAGTGGACACGTTCCTGTGAGGTCAATGCTTTCGGAGTCAGAGTCACTGCAGCCGTATGCAAAGGTCAGCAAAACAGTGATAATCAAATTACGACATAGCATTACGGTCACCTCTTCGATATACCTTTTTCACGCTAGCATCAAGCGGCTAGAATATCTAGTGATTGGATTAGAAGATCCCGGCCAAGAGCCTTCTGCCATCAACCCAAATTGCGGTGAAGCCTGCGTGACGTTGAGTTGTGCTGGAACGTTTTGTGAGAATCGCTGACAGAGACAGGGGCTATGGTGTGAGCCCTAGAAGCATCGCTTAAGCTGCGTAAAGTCTGAGCCCTCTCAAGCCCGCCTAGTGCGGTTTTTTTGTTGGCTGGGGATTAGTCCTATTGCACAGAGCCAGTTTCCGCTAGACTTGCTACCAAACAGTTACTAATATGCAAAAAATCTATATAAATCAATCAATAAATACAAACTATTTGCCGACAGTATACTCTCCCAATATTAGTCCCATACGATCGGATAAAATCTATAAATACAGGCTTTTATCCTTGCCTATTACCATTTTATTTCATTCCGTTTTATAGTGTATCGTCAATTTCACGCCAGAAGCCTCGGAGAGTCCCAAATGTCACCTCATTTTGTAACTCGTCCAGCCATCGCACTACTCGTTGTTATCGTTGCCGGCTGTAGCGATTCCAAGGACAATCCAGCAGTCGAAATTGAGACCCCAGCAGGCACGGTTTTTCAAGCCACTGTGCACCGCACAGAAGGGGGCTTTCCCCATATCATCGCAGAAGACTGGGGTAGCCTCGGCTATGGCACCGGCTACGCGGCGGCGGAAGACCACCTGTGTGAGATAGCGCTTAGCATTTTGCAGCACCGTGGGCAAAAATCTGAGTATCTGGGACCGGACGACGGCAATCTGGATTCCGATTTTTTCTACCAGTTACTCGCCGAGTTGGGTACCTACGATGCGGTGATCAGGCCAGAGATGGACGCCATGTTCGAAGGCTATGCCAGAGGCTTCAATCGCTACCTTACTGACACGGGGGTAGAAAACGTTACTGATCCCAATTGCCAAGGGGCCCAATGGGTTATGCCTATGACGTCGTCAGATGTACGTCGCATTCACCTCACGCCTATTTTTCTGCCGAACTTTGCAAGATTCATCGTGGCCTCAGTGCCACCTATTGTGGTGACGAAAGGTACAGGCGATGAACAGGTGCCAGCAGTAGATGTTTCGATGGAGCGAGAACGTCAGCAGCAGCTGGCGGCGCAAGACAAGCAGGCCAGCCTCGCGGTCGCCACCATCGCAGCTGCATCTGTAAACCCTGAAGACAAAGGTAGTAACGGTGTTGCGATTGGCGGCAAGCTTAGCGAAAGCGGCCGCGGCATGTTGTTTAGCAATCCGCATATCAGCTGGAACAAAGAGTTCTCTGAAGATTTTGGTATTCGCCTGTATGGCATGCACCAGGTTATTCCAGGCCTCTTCAACATGTTCGGCGCAACAACAGCACGTAACGCGCTAGCCGGTTTTGGTACCAATGGCGATGTGGCCTGGACTGGAACTATCTCTACTTCGAAGGCGTTCATGTTTTATCGCATGAGTCTGGTGGAAGGTAACCCCCTGCAATATATTTTTGAGGGAGAAGTGCGTGATATTGAGCCTATTGTTATCACCGTCAACTCGCTTGATGGTGCGGGAGATATTATCGAAGCAAGTCACACCTTTTATCGCACTCACTTTGGCTTGATGCTTGGCGGGCAGTTTAGCTGGACGGAAGTGCGTGGTTACTCTTTACGTGTCGCCAATGAAGGCGCACGCGGACTGCAAGGTGGCCTGCTGGATCGGATGAGATCCAAGAACGTTCGAGAGCTGCGTGAAGTCCTGTCACAATACCATTCACTTCCCGGCTCCAACACGTTAGCGGCAGACAGTGCCGGCGAAGTGTTCTACGGAGACTTCGCCCCTGCACTGAACTTCACTGACAAGCAGTTGATCGACTGCGATCAAACAGCGGCGACTATTTACTGGGGGGATCGCGCCTCCTGTGAATGGAATACCGATGAAGACTCACCAGAGCCGGGTATGCTGGGTTCTGCTAAAAGGGCTCAATTGTTCCGCAATGACTATGTCACCAACTCCAACGATAGCTTTTGGCTGGCCAATCCTAACGAGCCCATCACCGGCATTCCTGCAATCTCAGGAGATGTCGAAGATGAGCGCACTTTACGCACGCGCTCTGGTCTACAGATGGTGGCTCAGCGACAACAAGGCATAGACGGTCTAGGTGGAACAAAGTTTTCCATGGATTCCTTTGTCGACCGTATGCTGAGCAATCAGAATTTGGCGGGTCAATTGTTGCGAGATGGCCTGGTTACACTGTGTGAAAATAATCCGACTGTCGAGGTGGGTGGTAGCTTGGTAGATATCAGCCCTGCATGCCCTGTACTGGCCGCCTGGGACCTTAAGAGTAATTTGGATAGCCGTGGAGCCCATTTGTTCAGGGAGTTCATGCTTGCAGCGAACGATGGAGACAGCGGTAATCGCTGGCTGCCAGAGGCACTCAATTACGTAGTGCCATTTGATGTCAACGATCCGGTAGGTACGCCTCGTGGCCTTGATGCCACCGACAACCCCGAAGCACTTGCAGCGCTTGGTACGGCGGTTGAAACTCTGAATGATGCAGGCATTGCGTTGGATGCCCAGCTTGGTGATATTCAGGGCGTTACCCGCAATGGCGTGTTTATCCCTTTGCACGGTGGTGAAGAAATGGAAGGGGTATTCAACAAAATGTCACTGGAGCGCGTCGGCGATCGCTATCCTGAAGTGACGGCGTCCAGTGGTACGTGGATAATGTTTACTGAATTTACGGATGACGGTCCTATTATCAAAGCCATTACCACCTACTCAGAATCAAGTAACCCTGCCTCGCCGCATTTTTCGGATATGACAGAGCGCTTCTCACGCAAAGAGCTGTATGACATTCCCTATCATGTGGAAGATGTTGAAGCGGCAGCGCTGTCCACTATGCAATTGTCTGAAGGTTCGGCGCTGTGCATGGAGGGCGGCTGGGAGAGGTATCCTGCGCCGGTGTTTGCCAGTGAGGAAGAATGTCAGGGTCACTTTGTGACACTTGCGGATAATCGACTGACTGATTTTGTTGAGTAGTTTCGCCTTCAACGCCCTCACCAGCGCGGCCTTTGAAGGCAACTTTGGTGCCTTTCAAGTCTACATGTTCAATATCAATTCCAACCTCGCGACTGTCATTTACTCTGAAGGAACAACGGGTTGGCCGCAAAATTTTGACGTTGGAACGCTTGAAAAAGGCTATTTTCGCTTTGGAACTTTTGAATCTCCTGTCCACATCACAACGATATCGACAGGCTGTGCAGCTCATCCAGCGACACCCGTCCCTACCAGTCCACTTTGGCTACTGGGCATCATGGCAGGACTGTTGTCTCTAGTGTGCATGAGAAAGCTTCGCATAGCCTGAGCCTTCTCAAGCCCGCCTAGTACGGTTTTTTTGTTGTCGGATGATTAGTCCGTAGTGGGGCGGTAAGCCTCGTGCGTGCGCAAATTTCGAGGCATCCCATGCGCACAAGCCATTACAGATTATCGTGTGCGGTGTATGATGTCGTGCATACCGGCGGTGGACAGCAACCAGAGTGCCGCTACTGTCGCGCAATTGACAGAGGTGCACCAAAAGATGTCACAAAAGATATAATAATACTGTTTTTATAGTCTTACGCTGATGATCGATGGTCGGGCCTGCTTGGCCGAACTTAACCAACACCTAAAAAGGGGTAGTTTACATGCTGGATTTGGAAGGCAAAGTAGCCGTTGTCACAGGAGCGGGCTCAGGTATTGGCGAGGGAATCGCGCGCGCTGCTGCGGCATCTGGCATGAAGGTTGTGGTCGCCGATATAGACTTGGCAAAGGCTCAGGCTGTTGCCTCAAGCCTGGGTGAACAGGCAATGGCCTGTGGGGTTGATGTCTCTAGTCTGGCGTCGGTAGAGGCCATGCGTGATGCAGCACTGGAACGCTTCGGGAGTGTTCATTTACTGTGCAACAATGCAGGGGTGTGGATCGGAGCTATGATGCACGATGCGGATATCAAGGATTGGCAATACCTGATCAACGTGAATCTGTACGGTGTTATTCATGGTGTAAAGGCATTTTTGCCGTTATTGGTGGAGCAGGGCGAGGGGCACATTATCAACACAGCGTCCATGGGCGGCCTGATCTCCGGTCCGCCAGAAGGGCTCTATACGACCACCAAATTTGCGGTAGTGGGACTCTCCGAGGCACTAGTGATGGAAGTGGCTGATAAAGGTGTGGGTGTCTCCGTTCTGTGTCCTGGCCTAGTCAATACTAACCTAATTACCCAGTCCTTTGCCGTTCGCCCTGATGAACTGGATTCTGGTATTGATCACCAGCAGCCGGCGCCAGATGTAGCCAACGGAATATCTCCACTGGTGGTAGGTGAGCAGGTAATGGATGCAGTGCGTGACGGCAGTTTCTATGTCATCACCCACGACGAATATCGCGATATTATCGCCATGCGTCACGATGGTATTCTTGATGCACTGGATGCTCATGCCAACCGCTATGGCTCCACGTCAGGCAGGGTGCTGTGAGTCCTGCCGCGCGCATTTTTATGGTGTCGTCAGTTGGCTAGGGGCGGATCTAGGCCGAGTGCGGTCTTTGCAAATGCCAGTGAAGCTGCAGCGCTTACGCGCGAACTATAGGCTTCCAGGAATAGCTTGCCGACAACCTTGCCCTTGGGGTCAATCACAATCATTCCCGGGTGCGGGATGCCGTACTGAAATTCACCTGTGTTGTAGTCTTTGTTCAGAATGCCCAGTGTCTTGAAGCTCAGGGCATTGACGTCTGAAACAACGGGAATGGTGATACCAAACTTCTCGATAAACGCCTGCTGCAACACTGGATCGTCATAGGTGATAGCGACCATGCCGATGCCAGCCGCGTCAAATCCGGCCTTGTTTTCTTGTAATTGCATTATCTGGCGCATGCAATAGGGGCACCAGTCGAAGGAACGACTAGCGATAACCGCCGTGCCATTGAGCCCTTTGAACTCATCAATCAACGTTATACTGCGATCCTGGTAGGTCGCTTGTAACCCAGGAAAATGCGAGTTTATGGCAGGACCTGGGTCGAAGTCGTCGTTGTCCACTGCGACAAACATACCCTGTGTGATTTGCGCAAAAACTCTGTGCTTGATCGGTTCTCGATAGAGGTAACCTAGCGCGAGTGACAGCAGGATTAGGACGAATACAATTTTAAATAGAGTTTTCATGTTCCGTCGTTCCAAAACGCTGCCTGGCCAAGGTTAACAAACAATACCTTACTCCTGTTTCAACGCACAATGGTATCTTCGCTTTGAGCTAGTGAAATATGACGATTGCGGGGGTGTGCCTTTCTAGCGGTGCAAATAGTATTAACGTTAGAAGAAATCATTCTAACCGCCCGTGTTAACGCTTTGGTAACATACGCGTTCATTTTGGAGGTGCAGACAAATAAGTAAGCTGCCAGTGGGGGCTGCCCGAGCCGAGCGGTTTGCTATTCTCGGTTAGGGAGCAGGCGTAATCTGTGTGCAACGCTATTGGGAAACCCGCGGATGAAAGGCTCTCTGGTAAAAGAAGCCACGAAGCAAGGCAACAATAAAGTACCGGGGCACGAGACGAGCTAATAAAAATAATGTTTAAATATATAACATCTTGGTTATTAAGAATCATATCTATTATATAAGTGTAAAAAATCATGGAATGCATAGATGTTTGACCAGCTACTTATCTCCGGTTTATTCGGAGGTCTATTCTTCGGACTTATCTTCACTAAGTGGCCTGCGGAGCGGGTCTTTGTCTGTGCTATGTTGGCGGCCTATTTTGCAGGACTGGTGGATACGACTGAAGTGCTGGACAAGGCTACGAATACCGGCGTTGTTACACTGATTTTGCTGTTACTGGTGTCTATCGGCCTCGAAAAGCTGTCCTGGCTAAGTCGTCTTTCCAATAAATTGATCGTTCATAGTTATAGTGGCAGTTTGTTGCGAATAGGTATTGCGACGGCGTTTTTTTCCGCCTTCGTCAATAATACTGCTGTGGTCGCTTCGCTGGCACATACGGTTCGTAATAATCGGCTCCACCCCGCATCCAGACTTTTGATTCCGCTCTCCTATGCCGCCATTCTCGGCGGTACGATGACCTTGATTGGCACCTCAACCAACTTGATTGTAAGCAGTTTTCTTGAGGACGTTACCGGAACCGGTCTTGCATTTTTCGATTTTCTTATAGTGGGAGCAAGTGCAACAGTGGTTGGACTGCTTGTTCTTCTTTTGAGCGCAAGGTTGTTGCCCGTCGGCGGTTCCGAAATCATGGATATCAATGAGTATGTCATTGAGGTAGAGGTCGACAAGGGTTCGACGTTAATAGGTAAGAGTATCCTCGCGAATAAACTGCGTGAGCTGGAGGATTTCTTTTTAGTGGAGATTGTTCGCGGCAATTACCTGATCTCACCGGTAGCACCACAAGAGCATATTGAGGCGGGTGACAAACTGATTTTCTCGGGCGATATCAAGCAGGTGCAGGTATTCGAGGCCTTCGACGGTTTGCGTCTGTTTGCGGTGGAGGAGGGTCTGCTGAGCCAGAATATGAAGGAAGTGATCGTCATGCCGAACGCCAGCATTGAGGGCAGAACTGTTAAGGAAAGCGCATTCAGGTCGATGTTTGACGCTGCGGTGGTCGGTATGCGCCGCGGCGGAAAGCGTCTGTCGGGCAAGCTGGGTAACATCACGATTCAGGCGGGTGACAGCATGATGCTGGCGGTAGGCCCTGACTTTAATGAACGCAAAAACCTCGACAAGAACTTTGCCATCATCAATGATTCGGTCGGTGAAGTGCAGACGACAGATACCCAGAATTACGCGATTACTGGCATGCTGTTGGTAGTCATTACCTTAGCCACCTTGGATATGGTGCCTCTGATCAAAGGCATGGCCTTCCTGCTAGTCTTTATGCTCGCGATAGGTGTTGTCACTGGGTCAGAGCTTAGAAGGCGCTTCCCGTTCGAGTTGTGGTTAATTATTGCGTCTGCGCTTACGCTATCACAAGCAATGACTAATTCGGGTTTGGTAGCGGTCATTGCAGGCGTGCTACAGAACAACCTGTCTATTCTAGGGCCCTACGGTGCGCTTATAGGTGTTTATCTGGGGGCATGGTTACTGACAGAGGCGATGACAAACAACGCGGCGGCCGCATTGAGTTTTCCAATTGCTTTTGGCCTGGCAGAGAGTTTTGGAGTGAGCTATATGCCCTTTGTGATGGTCGTCGCCTACGGTGCGAGTGCGAGCTTCCTTACACCTTTCGGATATACCACTAACCTGATGGTACAAAACCTTGGGGGCTATGAGTTCCGGGACTATTTCAGAACGGGTTTGCCGGTCTCACTGGCCTATTCTGCGGTGGTGATCTTTCTCGTCCCCAAAGTGTTTCCGTTCTGATCTGCGCTATTTAGTAGGCGTGATCTACTCCCCGTCCAAATCAGTTCATCCCGCTCGTAAACCCGCCATCCACGGGTAGGGTTTGGCCCGTAATCCATGCGGCGGCAGGGGAGGTGAGGAATAGCACTGCCGCAGCGATGTCTTCAGGCTCACCGGTGCGTTTAAGGCCTTGCCTTTTGAGGGTCTCGTCTACCATGTCCGGCATATTATCCAATACAGGGGTGGTCAGGTTAGACCGGGTAAGACCTGCGGCAACAGCGTTAGCGCGAATACCCAGTTGCCCCCAACTCATGCCCAAGGTTTTTATCAGCTGCACAAGACCAGCCTTGGCAGGGCCATACCCCGGCGTCCACTCAAAGCCGAAATAAGACGTCATGGAGGCGATACCCACTACGCTTGCTCCACCTGGAAACGGACTGGCGCTGAGCAATTCCTTGCAGGCCGAGCTAAGGTGAAACACACTGGATAGATTAACGACAATAGATTGGTCGAACCCATCAGCCTCCCATTCGTTGCCCTGAGATCCCCCTGCGTTATTGACCAGCACATCGAGTTGAGTGAGTGAGCCTGCCAATGCATAGAGCGCAGCCCTATCAGCCACATCTAACTGTTTGTAGGTCATATTGCTGAGGTCAGCGTCGTAATCACTGGCCCCACCTTTGCGCCCAGTGATAATGACGTCTCCTCCCGCGTCGCGATAGCCTTGGGCACAGGCAAGACCGATGCCACTGGTGCCGCCGGTAACGAGCACGGTGGCATCCGTATAATTGTAGGTAACCCCCTTAAACATATTGACCTCTCGTTGTCGGATTAATGCTCAGTTATACCGACAATAACAATATGGCCTTATACAGGCTGATGCAAGCTAACCTCTGGTAAGCTGCGGCTTGAAATTAGAAAGTTTGATGGGCCGTTGGCTATATTCGCTGTAACAAGGAGAGACCATACACATGAGTCAGGAATTTCCAGAATTGGGTATCTACACTTTGCCCGGGCGCATTAACGACCCCCGCAGGACTCTGGAGGAAGTACCTCTCGCAGAGAAGCTTGGGATCGGTTCAATATGGCCTGCAGAACGCTACGATTTTAAGAATGTTGAGGTTTTGTGTGGTGCGGCGGCAGCGATCACGTCAGAGATTAAAATAGCCACAGGCCTAATGAATTACCCCACACATCACCCTATGGAGCTGTGCTCTTTTGGGGCGACCATGAGCCATTTGTCAGATAACCGTTTTGCAATGGGTTTTGCCCGAGGTTTTGATGCGCTCTATGATATTTTTGGTACTCGCCGAGCGAGTTTGCAGGGCTTGAGGGAAACCCCAGAATTGCTGCGTAGTTTATGGAGCGGCGGAACATTTTCGGGCGAGAACTCACTGGGTAAGTTTCCGTATTTGTATATGAGTGAGCCGTCTGAGCACGCACCTCCTATGTTGCTCGGGGCGGTGGGCCCCAAGACACTGGCATTGGCCGGGCGTCATTATGACGGCGTATTATTACACCCGTTCCTGACCGATAGAGGGATCGCAGAGGCGGCGGATATTGTGCGTAATGCGGCAGTGGAGGCTGGCCGTGCACGCGATGCCTGCAAAATCTGGGCAACGTTGGTGGTTGCTGCAGACCAGAGTGAGGAGGAAACATTGGCCATCGGTCCCGCACGGCTGCTGACTTATGTTCATATGGCTGATTATGGTGAGCTGCTGTGCAAAGTCAATGGGTGGGACCCAACGGTGCTGACCGATGTCAGAAGCCACCCGTTGTTTGAGGGCGGAAAATCGGCCGATCAAGATTTTACCCGTTACGAAACAGCCGAGGTGACCTCACTGTTTCCAAAGCACTGGATGGTGGACTCTGCAGCCTTAGGCAGTGCTGAGTACTGTGCAAACCGCATCAACGACCAATTTGATGCCGGTGCCGACGGTGTGCTCTTTCACGGGAGTCTGCCGCGGCAGGTAGAGGGCTTGCTCGGTGCCTACCGAGCGGTCAGGCGGGCGGACTATTTTGACCGCAATGATCCGTGGTTTTCTCCGTCCCCGCCAGGAACAGGCCTGTAGATCACACCCGATTTTTTTCCAAGTTGCCTAGCAGCTCCAGCCCTATACCATTTTGTCTAGAGCTGTGGGAGAGAGTCATTGACCAGCCCAGCACTCCAGCCACCATCCGCGATAAACTCTGCGCCAGTGCTATAAGTGGCTTCATCCGAGGCTAGGAACGCCGTTAATGCCGCGACTTCTCTGGGAAGACCGACTCGGGGAATAGCGTGGTTCTGGTAAAACTGATCGGCATCGTCCTGAGAGATAAAATCAGAGCCGTGCATAGCCGTAAACACCCCTCCCGGATGCACGCTATTCACGCGTATGTTGAATTTCCCCATTTCCATAGCGGCAGCTTTGGTCATGCCCCGCACCGCCCATTTGGTAGATGAATAGGCCACGAGAGAATTTTTAGATTGTAGGCCGTCAATAGAGGAGACATTAATAATAGAACCGCCACCATTTGCTTTCAGGCTGGGGAATACGGATTGCATGCCAAGGAAGACACCCAATTGATTGATACTAAAGATCTTTATGAAGTCTTCTTCGGTGGTATCCATAATCGTCTTTTGGAAGATGATTGCGGCATTATTGACCAGTATAGACAGGGGGCCGAGTTGCTCAGATTTGCTTACGGCCGCCTCCCAGTCTGCCTTTTTACTGACGTCTAGTCGCATATAAATAGCGCTGACGCCCAGGTCTTCAGCGAGTGCCTGTCCCGGGGTGTCCAGCACGTCAGTAATAAGCACCTTTGCGCCCTCTTCAACGAGCAGTCGCACAGTCGCCTCGCCCATTCCACGAGCGCCGCCGGTTACAATTGCCACCTTGCCTAGTAGTCTTGCCATGTGAATTTCCCTGAATGCTGTCGTAGTGAAGAAGAGCTTACGTAAGCGCTATACAGACCTGTCGAACGGGCTCCAGAACGCGAATTCTATGATATGTCGCAGCGAACCTAGCCATTAAGCTGAGCGCGTCTAGCCTTTGGCTCGGTCCGGCGTCGTATGATTGTATAGCATTCTAGCCGGCGTTTTGCATGACTAGGTCACCCCGATATCCGTCGTGGCCGAGTCGAGCAGCTTCGGTCCATAGACGATCCCTATAGTTAAATAGGTCTGTAGTAAGGTACCGTCGGGCACTGGATGCCTAGGTGACTGATACTTTGATGGCGTAATCAAGGCGTCCCGAGCCTATTTTGTGCCGGCTAATACGAATAAAAGGCAAAAAAAAACGGACACCCTAAAGTGTCCGCCTTATTACATCGATAAAACTCTCGTCTAGAAGCGGAATATGCCGCTTAAGCCGAGCTCTTCATAACTGGCTTCATACCTGAACGGCTGATTCTGCTGTCCCGGGGCGGTGTATATTCCCGTAATGTCGTCAGCAACGATATCGCTGTATGCCAAGGTGACAGCAAAGTTTTCAGAAATGAACCACTCAGCACTTACGCCATACTGGTTGACTTCATAACCACTCTCTTCAGACTGCTCCCAGTTGAGGCCTATGCCAATGTTGCTGCCCAGGTAGTAGGTGCCTGCTATACCGTAGGTGTCTACGTCATCGCTGTTACTAATGTAGCTTCTGCCAAAATTAGCTGATGCCTTAAGGCCACCATCACCCATAGCGAAGAAGGACTCAATGGTGCCGCCGTAGGCGTCAATGCCGCTACCGTTGCCATTGTTGAGGCTTTGGTAGTCATACTGAGCAACAAGCGTGGTGGTCTCAGTAATATACATACCCAGACCAGCATTCCAAGTGTCAACCTCATTGTCACCAAGCTCTGCTCGCTCGAAGCCAAGGTCCACTATAACGCCAGACAGCTTCCAGCCCGGGCCTTCAGCAACATAGCGCATGTCAGCGATGTAAGTTTCGCCGTCAGGATTGTTTTGCTGCGATACCCTAGTTTTTCCGTATCCAGTGCCCACTGTTATGCTGGAAGAGGCATCCAGAAAAGCTGCTTCACCGAGAGGGCCCTTGCTTGTGTCAACAGTTTCCATGTACCAAGTACCAGACACGTCATAGGCGTCAGTGTCATTGTCCTGTTTTATTCTCTGGCTTTTATCGACTCTATTTTTAACTTCTTGTGAGATCGTGCCTCCGGTATAGCCTGCACCTAATTCCCAGTCGTAGTCGGCCTGAGCGCCTGCGGACATTGCCAGAGCAATACCGGTGATTATTGCGGTCTTCTTGAACATGTAGTTCTCCTTGCGGGATCTTAAAAATTCAGATGGCCCCCGTTCATCAATCGCGGGGATTGGCGTACTATCCCGCATGGCAGGCGATGCTACAAGGTAATAATTTGGCCTTTCATAATGTGAACTATTTACTTGTTTTTGAAAGGGTGTATTAGTACTAATATGGGGCTGAATTCGTTGCTTGTATTACCGCTCAGGGCCTGGCAGAGACAATATTCCGTCCAAGCTCGCCCCCCTCCTAGAAAGGCATCTAACTTTTTATTATATACTGCCAAGACGTATTGTTGCGACTATGGTTTTTTGAGGCCCATGTACTATGCCATCTTCTAAGAAACCCGTACTAGGTTTGATAGTACCGTGCATGAACGAGGCAGAAGTTCTGCCTAGCTCGGCACAATCTCTGAAGTCGAAGCTGAATTCACTCGCTGAGCGTGGATCCATCGCTGCGACGTCGAAAATTTATTTTGTTGATGATGGCAGTGCCGATGAGACATGGGCCATTATTAGTCTCCTGGCAGATTCTGATGATTGTTTCGTTGGAATCAAGTTGACCAGAAACTTTGGTCATCAGTATGCAGTGTACGCAGGTCTAATGCATGCCCAGGGAGATGCCCTAATATCAATCGATGCTGATTTGCAGGACGACATAAATGCCATCGACGAAATGGTCGATGAATATTCGCAGGGAAATGATATTGTCTATGGTGTTCGTGTAGATAGGCACAGCGATAGAAAATTCAAACGCTGGACCGCTTCACTGCATTATTGGATATCGGGTCTTCTTGGCGTCCGCACCATCCCCAATCATGCAGACTTTAGATTGTTAAGTAGGAAAGCCGTTTCCATATTGAGCCAGTATCGTGAGACTAACCTCTATTTGCGGGGCGTTGTACCCTTGTTGGGGCTTCAATCCTCTGAAGTCTACTATGCACGCAGTCCCAGGCTAGGGGGCGAGTCAAAGTATGGGCTAATCGACATGCTCGGCCTGTCCGCCCAGGGGATCACTTCATTTTCGATTATGCCCTTGCGGGTGATTTCTATCGTGGGATTAGTGGTATTTCTGATTTCAACTGGATTTGGTTTGTGGGCACTCTATGCTGCGATGGCCGGCCTATCGACGCCCATCGAGGGCTGGGCTCCTACGGGTATACCCATATACCTTTTGGGTGGATTGCAAATTCTAGCGATTGGAGTTGTGGGGGAATACATCGGCAAGACATATATGGAAGTCAAGAGCCGGCCTACATACTTAATCGAGAAAGCGACGGTGCCCACAGACAGTCCAAAGGAGACTTATTAATGCAACTTTGGGCGGCACAATGACTGAGCGCAGGCAATAATGGGTGCGGCGTTACCAGAAATTAGTCGTAAGGGATAAGCCGGGTAAGATTTTACTCGGGTGTGATTGGTTGCAGTTGCTGTTGGCTAAATGACACTTAAAATGTCTTGATATCGTTGGCGATTAGCGCGATAAAACTTTCGGCTTAATCAATTAACCCAAATCTAAAAATCTTAGCGAAATATTAGCCGGAAAATCTTACGATACATGTGGCGATACGCGTAGAAAGTACGGTTGTCGAACACCAACTTATGGATGCCGTCCTTCGTGTCTTTCTTGTAACGAGAGTAGAGGGTTTTTAGGACACGTTCTGTCTTGGTTTTTTCGATGCCACGCAACACGTTAAAAATGGTGCCAGCGAATTGCCCCGGGTGGTAGATAATGCGCGTGAGGAGAAAGCTGAGGTACGCTTTTTTACGCACCCAGTCCAGTTCTTTGCCGTCGACTTCGTCGTTGAAGGATACCGCGTTGGCTAAATCGCCTACTGTAAGCAGATCCAGCCAGTCCATATCCTTAATTTTGTGCTTGCTGGGCTCCCACAACGGGGTGCCAGGGAGCGGGATAAACAGTCCGAAGTTAACCTCGTCAACACCGACCTTCGCGAGCTCACGAGCATAAGATATGGTCATTTCCATGTCCGCCCGAGTCTCCCCCGGCAAACCAAGTACAAAATAAGCTGCGACCTTCAGTCCCAGCTTATGCGCTGTAGCACCGCACTGCTTTAGAT
>CAJXTK010000068.1 GCA_913061115.1 uncultured Haliea sp. | reverse complement strand
ATCGTACTTTGCAGTCCACCGCCCTGGCCAGGGCGGTGGACTGCAAAGTACGATTAAAACCGATATTCATCAAATTTGACACGCAGCCGCGATGCGTTAATTGAGCACCCTTGGGGGTGCCTGTAGTCCCAGAGGTGTAAAACACGCAGGCATCATCATCCGGATCGACGGACACCTCGGGCATGGCGCTCTCAGTATTAATGACCTCACGCCAGTCCACCACATGCTCGGGCACGCTATCAGGCAAACGCACTCCACAGACAATCAGACTCTGAAAGTCCTCGCGAATTTCTTCGAACCGCAAAAGACGCTCTTCATCGCAGATCATCACCTTAGGCTCCGAATCTTTCAACGCGTAGTGCATCTCCTTTGGCACCCACCATGCATTCATACCAACGACAGCAGCACCCATCGACACAACGGCCCAATAGGCCAGCATCCACTCCGGATAGTTTCGCATAGCAATTGCAACTCGATCACCGGGTTGCACACCCTGTATCGAAAGCCAGTTGGCGATGGAGGCCGTTACTTCATGAGCTTGCGTGTAAGTGTAACGTTCGTCTTGGAAGACAAGATATTCCCGATCCTGATAAGCAGCAGTACCCTGCCAGATCTCACGTAAAGATGCAGGCGCGTGTTTATAGCTGCGCACTGGATAGCCGCGCACTTCTAGGGTTTCGATCTCAAATAATTGCCCGGCGGACGTCAATTCGTCCCAGACATTCCTTAACTCATCGTACATTCGGCTACTGCTCCAAAATGTTTATTGCATATCGCTCAGAATAGCCGCGACACCGATATCCATCAATAGATAATTCGAATTTAATCGACCATCCGATGGCCGGCATATTAGAGCGACAACTTTCGCAGTAGCGAGCTATGGGCTCACCCAGACTGCAACCGGCCTATCCGACGTTTTTAGGAGGCAGGAGAGGCGATTCTCTAAGGGATAGTGGACACACTTCTGTTTAGGCAGAACTTTCTACTAAATCATCAAACAAAGGTTTAAAATCCCCGCTCACAAGCTTTGTCGAGAAGGCTCCCGTGGACAGCTGAAGACTCTGTTCAGCAGTGGAGGTTTTTGGGCTCATAACAGTATCAGGTGTCTAAGATGAAGAGATGGAATGGTTGGGGCGACGACGACAATGCGCTTGACTATGAATTGAGTGCTGCGGCCTTGCGCTTTCTGGAGGGTCTAATCGGGGAATCCAAGCCTCTTCCTGATGCAAGCTTGGAGCACGTTCTGGCCACTGTGCCCGAGTCGCGCCTTCCACCAGACGATCTCTACAGCCTGGATGCAGAGGACCGATTGCGGCACGCCCGCGGTCAAAGTCTACCAGATTGGCTCGCGTTACGGAGTGGCGCGGTGGGTGTTTTCCCCGATGCCGTTGCGTTTCCGCGCAGCACTGAAGAGGTTCGATCCTTACTGCAAATGGCAAACGAACGGCAGATTGACATTATCGCCTATGGAGGCGGCACATCTGTAGTCGGGCATATAAATCCGGAGGAAGACGGCCGCCCAGTGCTGACCATCGATATGACGCGCATGGATCAACTGATGAACCTAGATAAAGCGAGTCAAATTGCGACCTTTGGGGCAGGCACTATCGGGCCCCGCGTGGAAGCACAACTCAAATCTGAAGGCTATACTCTGGGGCACTACCCACAGTCTTGGGAGCTTTCTACTATTGGGGGTTGGGTCGCCAGCCGTTCCAGTGGCCAACAATCATTACGTTATGGGCGTATTGAGCAGATGTTCGCTGGGGGACGCATCGAAACACTAAAGGGCACTTTGGATATCCCCACGATTCCTGCGTCATCAGCCGGACCCGATGTGCGTGAATTTTTTCTCGGCACAGAGGGGCGCATGGGTATCATTACCGAGGTTAAAGCCCGCGTAACACCTTTACCCGAGCAGGAATCTTTTCACGTATTATTTTTCCCCACCTGGGAGGCTGGACTGGCCGCAGTGCGTGAAATCGTCCAGAGTAAAATGCAACTTTCCATGATGCGCCTGAGCAACCAGATCGAAACTTTCACACAGCTTCGGCTAGCGGGCGGAGCTCAGGTAATTGCCTTACTGGAGAAATATCTCGATTTACGTGGAGCCGGTGACGATAAAGTTATGTTCACATTCGGTGTCACCGGCTCTAAAGGCCAATGTCAGTCAGCACTGAAGCTTACCCGCCAAATTGCCAAGCGTCATGGCGGTGTCGGCGCCGGCCCTGCACTAGGAAAAAAGTGGGAGCACAGCCGATTTCGCTCGCCTTATTTGCGCCATGGATTGTGGGATTCCGGCTATGCCGTTGACACCATGGAAACTGCTATCGACTGGGTGAGAGTGCCCGAGGCAGCAGCAGGAATTCAGGCTGATATCACCAACGCCCTGTCAGACGAGGGAGAAGCTGTGCATGCCTTCACGCATCTTTCTCATTTCTATGGTCAGGGCTCAAGTATTTATACAACGTATATATTTCGCTGCGGCAGCGATTACGAAACAACCTTGGCTCGATGGGAAAAACTGAAAGCGGCGGGTGCCGAAGCAATTGTCCGCTTTGGTGGCACTATCAGCCATCAACACGGGGTAGGCAAAGATCATGCAAAATATCTATCCGCAGAAAAAGGTGAGCTGGGCATTGAAGCCATTCAGACTCTAGTAGAACTGTTTGACCCACAGCAACAAATGAATCCAGGTAAGCTAGTTCCCTGAATGATATTCGATAACACAAAGGCTTAACAATGAACGTGCGAAGTACCACTTTTACTGATCGGAAGGCACTTTGGAAGACGCTCCAGCAGGGAGACTCTAACTGGGACATGGTGATTGTAGGCGGCGGCATTATAGGTGCTGGGATTTTACGCGAAGCCGCCAGGCGCGGGATTAAGGCCTTGTTGGTAGAGCAGCAAGACTTTGCCTCGGGCACATCCAGCCGGTCATCCAAAATGGTTCATGGTGGCCTGCGCTATATCAGCCATGGGGATATTAAGCTGACCAGAGACTCTCTTAGTGAACGCGAACGGCTACTGCGAGAAGTCCCAGGACTGATCGACCGCATGGGGTATTTTTTCACCCTTAGAAAAGGTCAGTTTCCCGGACGGTTTGTGTTCGGTCTTTTGCTGGCCCTATACGACTGGTTAGCGGGCATCAAAGACCATCGATACTTCAACAAAGCTTCAGTCCAGCAGCAGTTTTCTGGTATTAACAGTCACGGGCTCAATGGCGCCATGTACTACACAGACACAGTGACAGACGATGCGAGGCTAGTACTGCGCCTACTTCAGGATGCCACGGAGGCAGGGGGCGTTGCCGTCAACTACATGAAAGTTGAATCCTTGCTCAAGACAGAGGGGCAAGTAACGGGCGTAGTCATCAAGAATAGCGAGAATGCAGAGCAGGTTGAGATACAGTGTAAGTCGGTCGTTAACGCAACTGGAGCCTGGGCGGACCGACTGCGAAATGAAGTTAACCCGGAAAAACGCATTCGACCCCTGCGTGGCAGTCATCTTGTGCTGCCCATGGCGAAGCTCCCTGTAAAGGACGCGCTGACTCTTTTTCACCCTGTCGATAAACGTCCGGTGTTTATATTTCCGTGGGAAGGCACCACCGTAGTAGGCACTACGGATCTTGATCATAATGAAGATCTGGATAAAGAACCGGTCATCAGTGAACAAGAACTAGCGTACCTGCTCGAAGCCGTGGATGCACTTTTCCCGCAACATAGTCTGTCTCGAGACGACATTCTATCAACTTGGTCTGGAGTCCGCCCGGTGATCGGGTCAGATGAAGCGAAAGATCCTTCAAAGGAAAGACGAGACCACGCTGTATGGCATGATAAAGGCCTTGTGACAGTCAGTGGAGGCAAGCTCACCACTTTTCGCTTGATCGCACTGGACGCCATTAACGCGGCAACCGAAACGCTCGGCCATGTCGAGATAGTGGAGAGCGATGATTGCATTTTCAAACCCCCGGGGATTACCGCGACCGAACTCAACATAGCAGACCAACAATGGGCTCAACGGTTGATCGGCCGTTATGGGAAGCATGCCAAGACCCTGCTGGCTGAGGCTACCGATGCAGAGCGTTTGCCCATCGAAACTACGGCGTTTTGCCTTGCGGAGTGCCGCTGGGCTGCACGCAATGAATCGGTGGTGCACCTGGATGACTTAATGCTGCGTCGCACTCGACTAGGCTCAATATTGGAACATGGAGGGGAAAGTCTGTTTCCGGCTATTGAACAGATTTGTGCGCAGGAACTGAACTGGGATGCCGAGCTTTGGAAAAGGGAACTGGCGCGCTACCGAGAGATCTGGAGAACACGCTATTACCTGCCAGGCTCATAAGAGCCAATCAGAAAGAGCAACCGCATGAGCAATAATAAAGAGTATGTACTGGCGATAGATAATGGCACGCAAAGTGTTCGAGCTCTCGTTTTCGACCTCGAAGGTCAACTGGTTGCTAAAAGCAAAGTCGAGATAGAACCTTATTATTCGAATCAACCTGGTTGGGCTGAACAGGATGCTGATTATTTTTGGGACAACCTTTGTAAGGCCTGTTGCGCACTCTGGCCACAGCTCGATTTTCCAAAAAGTGCTATTAAAGCGGTCGCCCTGACCACGCAAAGGGCAACCATTATTAATCTCGACCGTGATGGGAAACCGCTGCGCCCAGCCATCGTCTGGCTTGACCAGAGGCTGGAGCAAGATTTACCTTCCATGGGACTGTGGAACATCCTCCTGACTTTGGCGGGAGAGAAGGACGCTGTAAGATTTTTTCGCAGCGAGGCTGAGGCTAACTGGATTAAGAACAAGCAGCCGGAAATCTGGAATAAAACAGCTAAATACCTACTACTGTCGGGCTACCTGACTTACAAACTTACAGGAAAGTATGTCGATTCAGTCGCAAGCCAGGTGGGCTATCTACCCTTCGATTTCAAGCGACATGATTGGGCCGGGCGACTCGACTGGAAATGGCGAGCACTGCCTATTAAACGAGAGCAATTGCCCGAGCTCGTCCCTGCCGGATCGCCTCTTGGCGCGATCAGTGCTGAGGCAGCACAACTGACGGGCATTCCTGAGGGCTTGCCCCTCATCTCGGCCGGCGCGGATAAAGCCTGTGAAGTGCTTGCCTCAGGGTGTCTCACCCCCGACACCGGCAGTCTCAGTTACGGTAGCGCCGCGACGTATAACAGCACCAATGTCCGCTATATCGAAGCGATAAAAAACGTTCCCGCCTACCCTGCTGCGATGCCCAATGCCTATAACACAGAGACTATTGTGCAGCGCGGATATTGGATGGTGAACTGGTTTAAACGTGAATTTGGTTTGCGCGAACAACGCATTGCAGCAGAGACGGGTGTTGAGCCTGAGTCACTGTTTGATGACCTGCTTAGAGAAGCGCCTCCTGGGGCAATGGGTCTGTTGGTGCAACCTTACTGGTCTCCTGGCGTCCGAATACCCGGTCCAGATGCCAAGGGCGCCATCATAGGGTTTGGGGATGTGCACACGCGCGCCCATATTTATCGCGCCATTATTGAAGGGATTGCTTACGCATTGCGAGAAGGCAAAGAGCGCTTAGAGAAGCGCAGCGGACACAGAATTACCACCTTAAAAGTCTCCGGCGGCGGCTCACAAAGTGATGAGGCCATGCAAATTACTGCCGACATATTCGGGCTAACCGTCGAGCGACCTCATACCTATGAAACCTCAGGGCTTGGCGCTGCAATCAACGCCGCAGTCGGCGTCGGGCTCTACCCTGACTATCAATCTGCGCTAGATCATATGGCACATGAGGGCGACCGCTTTGCCCCGATTGAAGAAAACGTACGTATTTATGATCAATTGTACAAGGAGGTCTATCTGAAAATGTATGATCGGCTCAGTCCTCTGTACGGCTCCATTCGTGAAATAACCGGATACCCCTTCTAGCACGCCAGAAACCCCAGCGAAGGAGCCCGAGGAAAGGTTTTGGCATTGGCCAGTCGATGCTGACCGGCCTGTATCAAGGGCAAACGGTATCAGGTACTGCGCCAAATACCCAGACAGTCCTAAGCAGCAGCTGACTCTTCTTTAACGCCTTCTTTAACGTCTTCTTTATCCTCTTCGGGCTCCAGCGCTGCCAATCGCGCCTCTAGCTCATCGGCCTTTTGCTGTAGCTTGACGTTTTCGGCTTTGGCCTTACTCGACGATTTTTGCAGCATTTCATTCGCCGTTGTTTTCTCAGCGAGTTTCTTTTTGCTGGCGTCCAAATTCTTTTTCATCGCTGCAGCATCGTATTGTTTCAAAGCCTTAATCTCTGCACGATCTTCCGCAAGATCTTTTTGCAGGCTCTTGATACGTTTCTTCTGCGTGGCGACTTCGTCTTCCAGCTTTTCACAACGATGGGTTAATTCGCGATTAAGTTGTTCCGTGCGTTTGTTTGCTGTGCCTTCGGCAGAGATCGTAGTCAGCTGCGCCAGCTGTTTTTCAATGACAACTTGCTGTTCTTGCTGTTTTTTAATCCCGAGCTCGATTTCGGCGGATTTTGCATCCAGTTGGTCCTGGTATTGGGATCTGAGACTGTCTTCAAGTTCAATTATTTTTTCCAGTTTTGAGGCTGTAAGCATGTAGTGTGTCCTGCGAGTTTGTTGGTTTGGGTCGGGCAGTGGATCTGCTTGTTGAATCTGCCAAGCCCACTGCTGCGGTAGATGCAAATCCGCGCGCATTATACACTAAAATATCCCAAACTTAGAGAATTCACGATTTTGCAATAAATTCAGATACTTAGCGAAATATCTTAGGCGTAAAATAGCTCACTCCACTAACTGTCACCAAGCCATCGCACGCAATGAGCCCGCCACCCGTCAGGCTGCCGATTGTGGCTGTGGCTGCGGACCTCTTACCAGCTTGCCTGGCATTGCACCCGTATCATGACCGTCTTCGCGAATGATCTCACCACTGCAAATCGTCAGCCGATACCCGTCAACCCGCTGTACCAGCCTTCGCGCATTAGCGGGTAGGTCATACACCATTTCCGGAGGGTGGATCGTCAGGGAGTCATAGTCGATTACATTAATATCTGCCTTCATGCCTGCCGCGATTAATCCTCGGTCATGCATACCGTAGAAATTCGCGGTGCGTTGGGTCTGATTATGGATAAGTTGCTCGATAGGAATGCGCTCTCCCCGCGTCCGGTCGCGCGCCCAATGAGTTAGCAGATAGGTTGGCATGCTAGCGTCACAAATTAGTCCACAATGCGCACCGCCATCGGACAGGCCAAAAATCGCATTAGGGTGCAGCATCATTTCCCGCAGCGCCTCAAAGTCACCATTGGAGTAACCCAACAGTGGCATATACAGAATGCCTTTGCCTTCGCGCTCTAACATAGCGTCGTAAGCAAACTCGGCCGGGCTAAAGCCGTTCAGTTTCGCCTGAGCCAGGACGCTCTTCTCCGGGCCCGGCTCATAGTCAATAGGGTCGCCGAGAGGGAACATATTGCCCCATGCGCTTAGCGTCTGAGTAAAGACTTCAGGCAAGCCAGCAAGGTCTGGGGGGTTATCGAGTATTTCCCTTCTCAAAGCAGGCTCTCGCAACGCCGCTACCCGTTTCGCTAGCGGCAACTGTGCGACTTTCTGATAAGCATCATGCAGAATAAATGGGTGCCCGGAGCTCTCAAGGCTGAACAACACACCAGCAGGACGTTGTGCTACCTGTGGTGTCAGCGTACCACCGGCAGCTCGATCCTCATCAACCGTGGCGAGTAAACGTTGCCACTGCTCGGGATCACGATTGTTTTGCAGGCAGGCAAAAGTCACAGGGCGGCCCGTTTCCTGGCCCACTTGCCGCATCCATGCCAATTCTTCTTCTTCCGGGTCCAGGTCACTGGCCACTTCAAGCACGCCATAGCCAACTTCACCCAAAACACGTCCAATTCCTATCACTTCCTCACGATCTGCGGTGGTGCCCGGCGCGAGTTCTCCGTCTTTCGCGCGGTGCAAAATCGTGCGTGTGGTAGAAAAACCAAGAGCTCCGGCCTCAAGCCCTTCTTTAACAATTGCCGCCATGGCGGCGACTTCGTCAGCACTGGCCTTCTCATTATTCGCCCCCCGATCGCCCATAACATAGGTACGCACAGCGCCATGGGGAACCTGGGCGGCGAAATCAATGGCGTGGGGTATACTTTCAATAACGTCCAGATACTGTGGGAATGTTTCCCACTTCCAATCAATGCCCTCAGCGAGCGCGGCGCCCGGTATATCCTCGACACCCTCCATAAGTTGTATTAAATAGTCTTCTTTACCTGGCTCAACAGGCGCAAAACCTACTCCACAGTTGCCCATAACAACCGTCGTCACGCCATTCCAGCTTGAAGGGGAGAACATAGGGTCCCAGGTAACCTGACCATCATAGTGTGTATGGATGTCTACCCAGCCGGGCGTGACCAACAAGCCGGCAGCATTAATCTCCTTTTTAGCCGGTCCGATATCTTTACCAACCGCAACAATGCACCCTGCTGTTATCGCTACATCACTGTGCTGACCCGGTGCGCCACTACCATCTATCAGCGTTCCATTACGGATAACCATATCGTACATAAGAATTTTATCTTCTTTAAAGAAACGGATACCGACAAGATAGCTCAATTCTCGGAGGAATGCCTGCATGCATCTGCGCTGAAAACCTCAACCGTACCAACCACTTTAACGAGTTATGGGCGAAGCTCTGCAATTCTGCTATCCAATCCCAATGGGGTCCAGAGCCTGTGGCGACAAAAGCTAGCCCGCCACGTAGAGGCTACCGCCGGCCAATAAAATCGACAAAACATACACTATCGGGAAAAGGTAGCGGGAGCGCTGATCCAACCTGTCGCCGTTTTCGAATAATCCGCGACTGTCTAGCACCCACACCCTCAGATTGACGACAACGCTGGCACACATCGTCACAAAACTAATCATCATGAATGATCCCAAGATCGTGGGATACGATATTTTCGGCAGACTTCCGCTGAACATGATCTGATAGGCAACTACTGTCAAAATGCCCATAAAAGTAATATCCATGCGGTCGCCCACTGAAGACCGATCCATCCAGAACACCGACCAGGACAAGATGACGAAGATGATGACAGGGAGTCCGACCAACCGCAGGGTGTATCGGGGGTCACGTTCGACATCGATCTGAACTCTAAAAGCGCTCAAATGGCCATCGCGGCCATCTAAGTAACTCGGCCCATACTCGACCACTGAACTAGACAGCTTGGGTGAATACCACTGGGGTATTTCAACTTTATGCTCATCGTCGTCCCAAATGCCACTGCTCGCAGGATCTACCCGCAGAACCACCTCCTCACTCTCAAACCCCAGCACCTCGAAGATTGCCGCCAACTGCTGCCGGTCAAACGGGTAGCGTGCCAAATTAAAATGCGACTTAGCCACGGCTTCGATTTCTTCGGTGTAATATACGTTGCCGTCAGGCGTTATTCGCAGCACAATTCCCTGCTGCTCAAACCCTCCCGCTTCATTAGCTAGAAAGACCTGAGGCCACCAGCCCGTGAATACTTCGTTGAACTGGTAATACCCTTGGTAATAGAGGTCATCGTAGCCTGTTACTGCGGGGTCAAATGCCAACCTTGGATCCTGCCAATGCATACTGAGTACCCCCTCAAAGTGGAAGGTTTCATCCGCTTCGCTAATGAAGTTAACGTTACTGAGATAAAATCCAATGTCGACAACGACGGGGCCGTCACTATCAGGGGGGCCTAAGATGTTGTTCTTTGCCTGTGTGCTAACACAGAATAAGACAAGCATGCTCAGTAATGCATATCGGGCTATCAACAACATTATTATTGGGCTCCTAAGACTCAACCGGTACAAGCATGCGAAGATTACTCATAACTTTATCCCGTGGCTAGCTGATCTCTGCGCTCAACGAGGTAATGTTAAACAAAAATGACACTGGGCTCTAGAGAATATAGAGTTAACCTACAATCTTCATTTCAGAGTCACTTTTTATGCTGCGACGAGAACGAACACTTTTAGTGAGTGTTTTTAGCGCCATTCTATTCCTGCTGTATGGGGACCAGTGGATGACCATGTTGGGAAATCCCTTATGGTTCGCCGGAATTTCAATCTGGCTATTCGGGGTGATCTTGTTTGCATCGATTGGTGCAGTCCGACATGCCGAAATTCTCGCAGGTAAGTTGGGTGAACCATACGGTACGCTGATTTTAACCATCGCAGTGACAACCATCGAAGTCACAATGATTGCCAACGTCATGCTATCGGGAGAAAACAATCAAGAGTTCGCTCGCGACACAATGTTTGCGGTGGTAATGATCGTAGTCAATGGCCTAGTAGGCCTGTCACTGTTGCTAGGAGCTCTGCGCTTTCATGAGCAGCAATATAATTTGCAAGGCGCCAATGCGTATCTGGTGGTGATTATCCCGTTAGCAGGATTCGGGCTAATACTGCCCGACTTCACAACGTCGACTTCAGACCAAAGCCTTTCAAACTTCCAGGCAGCTTTTCTGGTTCTGATGTCACTAGGTCTTTATCTGGCTTTCCTGCTGATCCAGACCAGACGCCATCAGAGTTATTTTGTAATGGGATTAGAGAGTTCTCAACAAGTTGCAGGTGAGACCACTCTACATCCTCCAATGATTTATTCGATGAGCAGCCATATATTATTGTTGCTGGGATATCTTCTGTCGGTCATTCTGCTCGCAGAGAAAATCGCTCGGCCCGTGGACTATAGTATTGAAGTTTTAGGTGCACCCATAGCGCTGGGCGGTTTCTTTGTTGCATCACTCATACTGGCACCTGAAGCGATGAGTGGCATTCGTGCAGCAATGCAGAATAATTTACAGCGGGCTGTCAATATACTGCTAGGCTCAGTGCTTGCAACAATCAGTCTGACAATTCCTGCAGTGCTCATCATTAGCCTCATAACCAATCAGCATGTCATTTTAGGTCTGCCTGATTCGCAAACTGTTTTACTCGTCGTGACTCTGATGGTCAGCATGATGACGTTCAGCAGCGCGCGAACCAATATTCTGCAAGGCGCGGTACATATCCTGTTATTTTTCGCGTATATCATGTTAATTTTTCAACCATAGTTCAACACACTGCCTACTATTAGTATTTTAGAAAATGTACACTTTAAATAACGATAAGAAATGGATAAAGCCATGTTGAAGAAGACCTTATTAGGCGTGCTGGTTGTGATTATACTGTCAACCTGTGCGCTGTGGTTAGCTGGCGGGGATGAAGTTTACGCGCTTTATCGCGCCACGTCGGTTTCCACTGCGCCGGCAGATTACGCTCTGCAGGATGACAGTCTTGTTATCGTTCCGGCGCCGCAACCTCACGTTAATCAATCTTACAACGCTCTCAAGAATGTCTACTGGGGCGACCTGCATGTCCATACTGTGGAAAGCTTTGATGCTGTATTGTTTGGCACAACCCTGACCATTGAAGATGCTTACCGGTTTGCGCAGGGCGAGAGCCTGCGCAGTGCCGGGGGCGAACTTATGCAGCTATCGCGGCCACTGGACTTTGTGGCCATCACAGATCATGCAGAGAGTTTTGGTTTAAGGACGCGTTGCGATGATACTAATCTATCGCTAAAGGAAAACCTAAACTGCTGGCTAATGGAAACGCCCAATGTCGTGACATTCCTCTTGTTGAAGGCAGTTGCTAACGAGACGGCAGAAACACCCGCTAGCAATAAGGCGGCGGGCGTCTACCGCAATAGTGTCCGCAGTCATCCAACCCAGGTTAATTTTCCGATATGCACTCTAGATGAAACAGACCTTGAGCGCTGTTACCGCGACAGCAATAGTGACTGGTCGCAATACAAGCGTTTAGCGGACAACTACAACCAGCCCGGCACGCTCACGGTATTTTCAGCCTACGAGTACTCGCCACCCCTTCCCGACTCAGGCAAGCACCATCGTAACGTCATCTTTAATGGCACTGGGCTCCCGGAGCACGCCACGTCCTACTTTGATGTTGGCAACGCCATAGCATTATGGAAGGTCCTAGAAGACGACTGTAGCGGCGAGTGCGATTTTCTCACCATTCCACACAACATGAATAAGGGGTGGGGCCTGTTCTACAGTGAGAATACTTGGGACGGCGAGACCTACGACGAGGAAGGTTGGCTACTGCGACAGCGACGCGAACCGCTCGCCGAGATCTATCAGGTCAAGGGCTCTTCAGAGTGTGCGCTGGGTGTTGGGGCCACAGACGAAGAGTGTGGCTTTGGTCAGGTATTAGAACCGTGTCAGCCTGGTCAGGAAAGCGGATGTGCCTTCACCACCAGTTTCGCCCGTCAGGGGCTGAAAATCGGCCTTCAAATGCAGGCTGATATGGGATTTAACCCCTTTGCCTTTGGCCTGATTGGCTCCACCGATACGCATAATTCCAGCCCCGGTGATGTGGAAGAGTGGGATTTTGTCGGCAAAGTCGCAGCGGCTTCCTCACCGGCTACTCGCCGCATCACTGAATGGCCCGGCCGCAAACCCTACGAATCCATTCTGCAGTTCCACACCTCCGGTGGACTCACGGGAGTATGGGCAGAAGAAAATACGCGGGATGCCATTTTTAAAGGCATGCAACATCGCGAGGTCTATGCGACTTCAGGGCCACGCATAACGTTACGCTTTTTTGCCGGCTGGGGCTTCGACGAGGATATTACCGAGCAGCCTGATGCCATCGCTCTAGCCGTCAACGGAGGGGTACCCATGGGTGGCGTTTTAACACCAGGCACAGAGCAAACAGATAGCCCCACATTCTTCGTCTGGGCGGCAGCAGACTTGATGAGTGCGCCACTGCAACGTCTCCAGATGGTCAAGGGATGGATAGACGCTGAAGGTGTTACTCATGAAAGCGTGCGCGACATCAGCTGTTCCGATGGTCAAAAAATAGATGCCTCCAACCTGCGCTGCCCCGACAACGGCGCCTCTGTAAACATCGCTAATTGTGAAGGTCTGGGTAATACCGGTGCCGCTCAGATGGCTGTAGCCTGGAAGGACCCTGACTATCACTCTAACCAGAATGCTTTTTACTACGTGCGCGCCCTCCAAAACCCCACCTGCCGCTGGTCGACCTACGACGCCCTGCGATTGGGCCAAACGCCGCCTTCCCATGTTCCTGCGACCATCCGGGAGCGGGCGTGGTCCTCGCCAATATGGGTTCAGTCAGCGAACTGACATGCTGCTTACTGCACCCGCATTACTGTGGATTGGCCGCAGGGCTCACATTAATTCCACTATAATTTTTGAGGGCTATACACCATCGCAAACACTTTGCTACGCGGCGAAATTTAAGAGTATGGCATGACCAGGTTGGCGCTCACTGCCCTGAGCACGCTCATTTTAACCGGATGTGACCGGATCGACTCTCTGCTGTGGCAGCCAAAGACCACGCCAACGCAATGGTGTGAGAGCATGCCGTGTGTCGAACTCTTTTCAAGTGGCGTCACACTCACTCAACCTACCTCAACACTCTTGATCTACTTCTTGGGACTAATGTGGTTGTGGGTGGGGTGGCGATTCTGGCAACTGGATGACGAACAGAAATCCAGCCGCTGGTGGTCTATCGCCATGACGCTGGGGGGCATTGCTGCGATATCGGCCGGCACCAGCTATCAGGCATTTGGCTTCGAACTAAAATGTACTGAACGAGAATTTTGTACATGGACCAGCTGGTGGGAGATCGCCTATCTAGCGATGCAAGTCGGAAGCGTGAATGCCATGCTGGCAGGTGTTGCTTACGCCTGCACAAAAGGTCTAACGCGACGCCTGTTGCTTACCTATGCCCTCGTCAATACAGTCATTTACTGCTGTGTCGTAGCCGCCGGCGCATTCTTGCCAAACAGATTTATGATCTCTTTTGAAATGTTAGTGTTGTTCTCCACGCCTGCATTCCTTGCCTGTTTCCTTATTAATGGCTGGCGCTATATCAATAACAAGTCTAATAAAGACAACATTTTACTGCGAGCCTGGATCATTATGTTCGTCACTAATATCCTTTATTTCGGCTACCTACTACTCGGTTATACGCAGATTCTCTGGTCTAAAGGCTTTTGGTTTTCAGAAAACGATGTTTTACACGTGCTAATGCTGGTCTGGGTTTGGTATGTCGGGACCGCAGTTGTGAGCGTCATGGCCGATGCAGAATCGCAGTCTCCGTCGCTGGATGGTCACGCATCTATAAATAATCACTAATTACTTTTGCCAGCTATAAACGAGTGTTAGCACTCCGCTACTCTGCATCCACATAATGGTCTGGCGACGAATAAGACCCTTACCGCACATAACACGTTCGTCAGTAGTCGTACTGAGTCAATAGAACAGAATTTAGCATAGACTTACGCGCCAATATTAGGGATGCTATATGTAGCATCAACATATTAAGAGTCCCTTCAGCGTCTGCGTCAACTTCCTATATTGGACCACTGCGATGCTAATCGCGGCATTCGATTCCGATGAATAGCCCTCAATTATCAATGGCACTGCCATT
>CAJXTK010000067.1 GCA_913061115.1 uncultured Haliea sp. | reverse complement strand
GAGATCATGCCTAGTCTCGTGGGCTCGGAGATGTGTATAAGAGACAGATTTAGAGGAGACGTTAGCTAAGCCAAACGGCCATTCCACTTAGTACATCATAGGTCGAGGCCACGCGCCCCAGGCATTCCAGTTCATTTCGTTTGCCTCTGAAGCTTCCGCGGTTGCTCTTTGCTCATTCGCGATATTTTGCTGTATTGAGAGGCGTTGATACGCTTGATAGTTTTTCTCTGAACCCACGTAGACGCACTTGCAGGTAGTCGGGTCGGCATAAGCAAACACCGTTTCTCCATCCATTGTCGTGGCCACAACTTTGCGTTCAGTCATGGTTTTAAGACGGGCCATCTTTTCCGGTGTATCGGCCAACTTCATTTGAAAGCCTGCTGCGGATAGTCGTCTCTCTGTATCCATCGCGGATTGATTAGCGATCGAGGCGCAACCGGTGATTGCAACGGCCACCACTGCGGCGCCGAATGTTTTTGTCAGAATATTGCTCATAGTGTTCTCCTTTAATGTGTCAGCTCATTACCCGAAGGCATAAGGACTATATCATTTTTATGCTCGGCGACATATCCGTGAATTCGCCTCACGGTGCATGGGGCGATGAGGGGCAGGGGGGCTCAATAGACACACTGATGAGGCTAATAGAATAGGCTACGCAGCAACGGAATTTGCGACGGCCTCCAACTGAGGCAGTGGAGGCGCTGCCTAGCGTGTGTTGCTGGCAGCAGTGTTGCTTGTTCTTATCGGGTCATCGCATAAAATCGAGTAGCGCGTTCCAACTGCTGACGTCCGCGTGCTTGTCATAACTCAGTGGCAAGCCGTATTTTTTGCCGTTCTCGGTGGCAGCGGGGTTAGTAAAGCCATGCTCCACGTTCGGGAACGACGTTAAATGATATTCGGCACCTGCATTTTGCATTTCTTTTACAAAACCAGCCACGATATCAGGCCCATTCATTGGGTCCGCACCGCCCGTGGTGACTAATACTTTGGTGTTAACGCTGCCCGCCTGTGCAGGGCTATCGGTTTCCAGCAAGCCATGGAAGCTGGCAACGCCGGCTAATTCTGTTCCCGAGCGCGCTTGATTTAACACCACAGCCCCCCCAAAGCAGTAGCCAATCGCATAAATACTGTGGCCGGTCACATTGCCGTGCTGCACTAACAGATTTTTAGCTTCCTGAAACCGCGCGTCCAGCTTCTCTGGTTCAGCAAACGCCGCGTTCATCATGTGCTCTGCTTCTTCAGGATCCGTTGCTGTTTTTCCATGGCCATACATGTCAACGGCAATGGCGGCATAACCCAAATCGGCTAATGCTTCGGCGCGCCCTTTGGCATAGTCGTTCAAACCCCACCACTCATGCACGACGATTACGCCAGCCTTTGGCTGGGCATTGTTAGGCATGCACAATATCGCACTGCCCAGTTGATTGGGTAGGTTTAGGGTTTCTGTATTGCTCATTGGACGAATCCTGAAAAGTAGAGGAACGAAAGTATAATGATTTTATAAGGTCATTAGCTATTTAAACGTCAAGGAAACACACACATACAGGTGGGCGCGGTGCGATCCAGTCCACAAGTGTTAGATGGTGCTATAATCACATGTTGTTCACATTGCGGCCGTGAACAGTCGCTCAAAATCCGTCTCAGTGCAAGCGCGTGGATTGGTTTGATGACAGAGGTCCTTGCTGGCAATGGCGGCCAACTGCGCAATCTGTTCATGCTTAACGCCGTGAGCGGCAAGTCCGCCCACGATACCTACGTCGGTCTTGAGCTGGCGCAGCCAATCAATAAAGGCTTCACCGCCGCCTGCAACGCCGCATACATGTGCCAGTTCGTCGAACTTCGCAGGAACCACTGGCTGATTCCAAGCCAACACAGTGTCTATCATCAAAGCGTTAGCCAAACCATGGTGCAGATCACAGACAGCGCCTAAAGCGTGCGCGCAAGCATGCACGGCACCAAGGTCCTTTTGGAACGCGATAGCGCCTAGCATAGAGGCCATCATCATATCGGAGCGCGCCTGCAAGTTATCCGGTTCTATTACGGCGGTTACTAATGCTCTTGCGGCGATACGCGCGCCCTCCAGTGCGATGCCGTCACACAGAGGGTGATAAGCCGGTGACAGGTAGCTTTCAATATTGTGTGTGAGTGCGTCAATGCCGGTGGCCGCGGTGATATGAGGCGGCAACGATAAGGTGAGTTCTGGGTCAGCAAAAACACATTTAGCGAGAAGTTTCGGGTGAAACACTACTCGCTTTAGATGGCTGTCATCCTCGCTGATGACGCTAGCCCGGCCCACCTCGGAACCGGTGCCGGCCGTGGTGGGTAGCGCCACTAAGTAGGGTAGGGAGTGTTCAATGGCGCGTGACTGCGGGTGGTCCCATACGTACTCTATAATATCGCCAGTATGGGTCGCTGCAACGCCGACAAGTTTGGCGACATCAAGTGCTGCGCCGCCGCCAAATCCGATAATGCAGTCGGCGCGATGACCGATGAACGCCACGGCGCCGGCCATTACCTGGCTGGTAGTTGGATTGCCGAAAACGCCAGAGAATACTGCGACGTCGAGGTCTTCCAAATGCGTTTTGAATTCGTCGAGCACCGGCAGTGTAGCAAGTGCTTTGTCGGTGACAAGTAATGGCCGCTGATAGCCAGCCTCGCGAAGATGCGCAGCGACCAAGCGCCGCGCCCCAGCGCCGAATTGTATGTTGGTTGGAAAGCTAAAAGCGGTAACGCTCATGGTGATGGGCTCCGAGTTGTCTAGCGCACTGGGCGAGGCATTAAATGATCTCAAAGTAGCGTTTCAATTCCCAGTCGGTCACACTGTCCAGCCACTGACGCCATTCCCATTCGCGGCTGGCGCTAAAGTGGTCGACAAAAACATCACCCAGCCAATCTCTGGCGATCTCAGATTGCTGAAATAAGCGCGTGGCGTCTATCAAAGTGCGCGGAACACTGGTTGTATTTTCGGCACCCCGGTTGGTGCCGGTAATAGGAGGCGTCGTTAATTTAAGTCCCTTTTCAACGCCGTCGAGACCTGCAGCGATCACCGCTGCCATGGCTAGATAAGGATTGACGTCAGCGCCAGGGCAACGCGTTTCTAGACGTGTCGCTTTTGGCGAGGCGGTAATAGCACGGAAACTGGCGGTGCGATTATCCACGCCCCAGGTGGGCTTGACGGGTGCCCAATAGCCATCGACCAGCCGCTTGTAGCTGTTGATGGTAGGCCACAGCAGTGGCGCAAAGTCCATCATGAAAGCCAGCTGTCCCGCAAGATAACTTTCAAACAGCGGGCTCATGTTGTGCGTGCCCTTCGCGCCGTAAAATACATTGTTTTTACCATCGGACAGGCTTTGGTGAATATGTCCACTGCAGCCGGGCAGCTGTTGGTTTGGTTTGGCCATAAAACTGGGCATGATGCCAAAGCCCGCAGCGATTTCTTTGATGCCGGCCTTGAATAATACCGCTCGGTCAGCTTGTTCTAGCGCGCTGGAAAAGGCGATGGCAGCTTCGTAAACACCTGGCCCCGTTTCAGTATGCAGCCCCTCTAGTGGCACGCCGAAGGCCAGCATTTGATCCATGATAGCGTTGAAATAGTCCTGATGTTGACTGACCCGCAATAGAGAATATCCAAACATACCTTGTGTGAGCGGTTCAGGGTCAACCCCTTTTTTGGCCGCCCAGCTCTGCGGCGTCTCGGCGAAGTTATACCATTCGAACTCCATGCCGGTCATTACCTGAAAGTCCATTTTCTCAGCTCGTTTGAGCACCCGCTGCAACGTCTGGCGCGCGCATGCTGCGTGGGGAGTGCCATCGGCGTTGACAAATTCGCCCAATACCAAAGGTATATCACTATCCCACGGGACGCGGCGCAGTGTGTCAAGATCCAGTCGCGCCAGTGCATCGGGGTAGCCGTGTTGCCAGCCGGTGAGCTCTGTGTTGTCGTAAGGGTGATCCATCATGTCCCACCCCATTACCACGTCACAAAAGCCGAAGCCGCCAGCAGGGAAGGGCTGGGCTGCACTCAGGAATTTATCAATGTGCAGGTATTTGCCGCGTAAAATGCCGTCTATATCAGCAACAGCAACTTTCACTTTGGTGGCGCCAGACTCTTTAAGCATAGCGATGGCTGGATGCTCACCTGTGATTTTTTCTTCTGTCGCCATAGCCGTGATCTCGTCGAGTAACTCAAAAAACAGATTGATGGTGCGTTATAGGGCCCGCGCTTTGTCGTGCTCTAAAGCGAACTCTTCTTCGGGTGACAGAATTAATCGGTGGCGTCCGATAAGAGTGAAGTAAAGGATACCCACCGCAAACCAGCCAGCCACCCATAGAACACCTTGTCGATAGATGGGGTCAGTGAGTTGGTAATAGACCGTTACTGCGGCGATCAGAATGGTTAAGCTAGCCCCTAAAATGCCAAACGGGCTGCGGTATGGCCGCTCCAACCGTGGTAACTTGCGGCGCAGTAAAATAAAGGACAAGGCCTGCATGATATAGGAGAACATAGCGGCAAATACCGCCATATTTAACAGCGTGCCGCCAATTGCCGCAGCGCCCTGGTCGACACCCATACTAAACCATAGAATAAACATAACGGTAAGTGCCAGTCCGGCGCCGGCGATCATAGCGCGGTGCGGTGTCTTGCGGCTGCCGTGGGTTACCGACAGGCCAGAAGGGAAGTAGCCCGCCCGGCTGAGCGAATAGATTTGCCTACCCTGGGCAAAGATGATGGTGTGAAAGCTGGCAACCAAACCCAGTACCGCTATCGTTGCCAATAGCTTTGCTATGCCGTCGCCATAAATAGCCTTGAAACCATCGAGCAGGGGTTCACCTGATCCGGCCAATTGAAACGAACCGACGCCAGCGATCGACGGGTTGAGCCATAAAATCATGAACGCTGATATCAGCAGTGTAAAAAAACCGGCCAGAATGCCGCGCGGCATATCACGTTTGGGGTCAACAGATTCCTCGGCCGCCAGTGGCAATTGTTCGATGGCGAGAAAAAGCCACACAGCGAATGGCAGGCAGGCCAGAATGCCGCCGAACCCAAACGGCAAAAACGGCCCATTGCCGTCCGGCAGCAGTGCGCCATTGGTACCGACATTTAGCGCCCATTTCGCAAAGTCGATCGAAGGTAGGGCGCTAATCCAGAATACGAATAAGCAGGACAGTGCCAGCAAAGTCACCACCAGCGTTAGCTTAAATGACAACTCCACACCTACGATATTGAGGCTGATGAACACCACATAAAAACCGACCCACCACAGGGGTAGACTCGCCATACTGGTATCAAAAATACTGGCCATATAGCTGCTGATAAAGTAGACGATCACCGCGGGCGTCAGCACGTATTCGACATTTTCAGACAAGCCGGTCAGGAAGCCCCCCCAGCGTCCCATCGCGGTTCGAGCAAAAGAGTAGGCGCCACCGGTGTGCGGCAGGGCCGGTGACATTTCTGCCAATGAAAAACATAAGCCCAGGTACATAATGGCAATAATAATGGTGGCCACAAACATGCTGCCCCAGCCGTTGGCTAGGCCCAGATTCCAGCCGGAGAAATGTCCGGAAATAACCGCTCCCACGCCCAAGGCCCACAGTGACCAAACGCCGGCATAGCGTTTTAAGCCGCGCTTATCAAAATAGCTCTGATCGACCGTTGCATAGTTAGTGCCAGCAGGATCCTGCATTGTCGTCTCCTATTATTGGTATCTTCACAGCCTAGCCTAGCCCAGCCAGTATTATCGCCTCGGTTTTTGAAAGGGACAAGCTGTGGCGTCTTCTTCTTCTTCTATATCTGGAGCAGGGGAGCACAATTTTAAGCGCAGTAAATGCCGATGGTCTTGCGCTTTCGTCCCAAACATACTACAACTCGCGATGCAAAATGAACAGCGCCCTGCCATCACTCGCGGGGGCTGCCCGTCCATGGCGATAATCATCGAGTAATATAGGAGATGGCGATGAACTTGGAAGACATCGAGTTAATAAAACAACTGAAGGCGAAGTATTTTCGATTCCTTGACACTAATGCCTGGTCGGAGATGGCAGAAATTTTTGTGCCCGATGCCACTGCCAGCTACAGCGATGGTGACAACAGCTTTGACAGTCGCGATGAGATCATCAGCTTTCTATCGCGGTCGATGCGCGGGCGCCAGTTTCTGTCCATGCACACGGCTCATCACCCCGAAATAACAGTGACCAGTGCAGACGCAGCCGAGGGTATTTGGTACCTGCACGATATTGTCTACGCATTGAAGTACAAACTGCAGATTAGCGGCAACGGTATTTATCACGACCGTTACCGCAAAGTGGACGGCCAATGGCTGATCGTCCATACGGGTTATGAGCGAATTTTCGAGGTGCACGATACGCTAGGTGCGAATTTCAAGGTAGTAAAAAACAACTACAAGGACTGACTATGTTTGCTTTTATAACTAATATTCGGGCTAAACCCGGTCAACGGGCTGCGCTGGCGACATTAACCCAGACGATGATGGAGCAAACTGCGACGGAGAGGGGAGTGCCGGTGTATGTGTTTCACCAGGCGGAGGATGATCTAGACGAGTTCTGGTTTTACGATCTCTATACCTCAGAGCAGGCCTATCGCGAGCATTGCAGCAGCGATGCATTCAATGGCATGATTAGTCAGCTGGGTGAATTTGGTGAAATAAAGGTGATGCATAAACTCATGCCCTACGGTTCAGTGAAAAGTGCGGGAATACCCCTTAGCACTTAGGTGTCGATAGTCGTTTGCGACGGTTAAAAAAATAAAATATTGGATTGCGGAGGATTTTAAAGGCGTTCTAGCCGTTAAAGCGGTATGTCAGGCTGCGTCCGACGGCAACGCTAAACTGAACAGGACAGAAGAGACACTGTTGTTTAAAAGGTAAGTTAAGTGGCTCCAAATGACCTGACAACGTACACTGCGAGGGCAGGATGGGTTGGATCAGGTGCAATGGTCGATATCGAGGAACGCGGTGTGATTGATTCGCAGATACCATGGCCATTTACTGCCGCCAGCAGGCTTTTAGTCGAGCTTTAGAAGGCTAGAATTACTCTCAAATCAACACGAAATGACTGGAAACTCCAGCGTATAACATAGAGGTATTTATGGCACTACATGACAAGGACTCCATTCGGCATAAGCTTGATGATGACATTTACGGCTCGTCTGATGTTTCCGTTAGCCTGCCGAAGTACCAAATGCCGCAAGAAGAACACGACCCACGTCTTATTTACGCCCTGGTTCACGACGAACTGATGCTGGATGGTAATTCACGGCAGAACCTGGCGACTTTCTGCCAGACCTGGATCGAGCCGGAAGTTCACCAACTGATGAATGACTGTATCGACAAGAACGTCGTCGACAAAGATGAATACCCACAGATTGCTGAAATCGAGTCGCGCTGCGTGAATATGCTGGGCGATCTCTGGAACTCTCCGGAACACGCTAACACTGCCGGCTGTTCCACCACTGGCTCCAGTGAGGCAGCAATGCTGGGTGGCATGGCCATGAAGCGGCGCTGGGAAGCTAAACGCAAAGCAGCGGGGCTGCCTATTGACAAGCCCAACTTGGTCACCGGTCCAGTGCAAGTCTGCTGGCATAAATTTGCGCGCTACTGGGACATCGAGTTGCGCGAAATACCGGTCGAGCAAGATCGACTGCTAATGACACCGGAAGAGGTGCTAAAACGCTGTGACGAGAACACCATTGGTGTGGTGCCCACCCTGGGCGTTACTTTCACCTGCCAGTACGAGCCTGTGCAGGCAGTCGCTCTGGCCCTCGACAAGCTCGAGGCGGAACAGGGTCTGGATATACCCATTCATGTCGATGGCGCCAGCGGCGCGTTTCTCGCGCCCTTCTGCGCACCAGACTTGGTATGGGATTTTCGCATCCCTAGGGTAAAGTCGATCAACGCCTCTGGGCATAAGTTTGGCTTGGCGCCGCTTGGGGTGGGCTGGATCATCTGGCGCGAGGCATCAGATCTCCCCGAGGACTTGATTTTCTGGGTGAATTATCTGGGTGGTAATATGCGTGACATCGCCCTCAACTTCTCACGGCCAGGAGGACAGGTTGCCTGCCAGTACTACAATCTTCTGCGCCTGGGCAGAGAAGGGTACCGTAGAATTCATACCGCCTGTTATGAAACCGCCGTCCACCTTTCCGCTGAAATAGAGAAACTGGGTCCGTTTGAAATTATCTATAATGGCGATATGAAAGCAGGTATTCCCGCGCTCTGCTGGAAAATAAGGGAGGGTACAGATCCGGGTTTCAATCTTTATGACTTGGCAGATCGCTTGCGCGCTCGGGGCTGGCAAGTCCCGGCCTACACGCTGCCTGCCAATAGCGAGGGACAAGTGATTCAGCGTATTCTCGTGCGCCATGGGGTCAGCAGGGACCTTGGCGCGCTGCTTCTGGAGGATATACGACGGGCGCTCGAACATTTCGGCAAACATCCGGTGCAGTCGCAGTTGGATTCGTCCGATGCATCTGGTTTTCATCATTAGGGCACGAGCGACCTGTGAGCTCACGCTCACCTTAGAAAGACTGCCGGTTGCAACGCTGCCGCTTACCAAAAAAAAGACTGGTGATGCGCATTGATAGCGGCAGTTACCCTCACAACAATTACTCCAGATATGTTTTGGCTTCATGATGAATGAGAAAGAAAAGGCGGTACTTCGAGAACAGGCGATCACTTCGCCGATCACAGCGGACTATCCGTTTGACGTGGAGGCTAAGTTACTCAGATCTGTTGTTGTAGACTCATCAGTGATGCTCGACATCGGCGCGAATACCGGTATTTACAGCACAATTTTGGAAGACATAGTCGGGTCCCAGAATTTGTATATTTTTGAGCCCCTTCCACATCTGAACCGGTATCTGAAAAAACGGTTCAAAAATGCTCATGTGTTCGATTTTGCGCTGTCTGACAAGGAGGAAAGACGCAATATTCGAGTGCCTTTTATCGGTGGAACACGAGTAGATGCGCGGGCGACTTTTAATGCACATACTGAATCCAATCTAACAGGAACTGATGAGGTTGCGGTGCAGCTGCTCCCCTTGGACTCTTTTGCAAAGAAAGCTGGCTTCGAATCGATAGGGTTAATCAAAATCGATGTTGAAGGACACGAATTAGAGGTGCTCAATGGTGGAGCCGAGACCATTAGTCAGTTCAAACCCCTGATATTGATTGAGATTGAGTCGCGACACCATCAATTCCCCATCACAGATATTTTTTCTAAGCTTGAAGGCTTGGGATATAAAGGTTATTACTTGAACCCTTCACAGTTCAAGTTAGTCGATATTGCCAAATTTAATAGCGATCGAGACCAAAATCAGATGAATCTGAATGCAAAAAATCTATTTTATTATTTGAACAATTTCTTTTTTGTACACGAAGCATCAGCCAAAGATTTCGTTTTAAGCACCCTCGCATTTCTAGAGCGAGAAAAGCAACAGGTCGAGCACGCTATTGCGTCAGGAATCGAGGTGCCAACACCCACTTAGGTTGCTCAAGCGCGCCTGTGAAGGTGATCTGTGCTGACAATCACGTGGCACTGAAGACACAAGACAATAGGAGTTTAAGAATGAAGAGAACGATTATTCGCGGCGTGTCTGCACTCTTGCTTGTGGCCTCGTCGGTCGCCGGTGCGGAGAGCACTGATGGCAGTCCGGTTGAGGTCCTGAAAGAAAATCGGCTGTCATACACTGACGGCTTTGTCGACGCAGTAAAGGTGGCTCTGGACGCATCGCCTGCGCAACCTCAGCCTCCTGCTACGGGAAAACCCTGCGACTGGTCGTTGACGGCAACTCCCGCCCCTGATAATGCTCAGTTTCTTGCTTTTGCAGGATCTCAGCAGCTGAAGTATGAGGTGGCTCTCATCGGATACGATGTGTATGACAAAGCGCGGTTGAACGCGAAAGGCGCTCCTGCCGACTCAGAGGCTTCGCGGAAGTTGCGCTTTCTACAGTACATGCTCGGTTTGAGCGGCTACTGGGAAGCCTTAGCCGCAGATCATGAAAAGACGCTACTATCGCCCGCGTGCGAAGGAATCGTGAGGAATTGGCGGGAAGGAACAATTGTGAACGCGCGTGACAACTTTGCGCCTGCGACCTCCGCCATGGGCGACGTGCTACTCGCAGTTTTGACCGCTGACATTAATCGTACGCTGGGCACAAAAGCGGCTTTTGTATGGGGCGCCTATCAGGAAGCACTCGCACAATTTGGGGTTGAGCAGTCGATTTCCGGTTGGTTTTACACCACGGACTTGGACCCCCGTGGGCCCATAAACTGGACGACAACACTGAGCGGTCCAATGTGCCCGAGTGGGGAAGCCTGTCCTTCGGTCACAAAAGAGCAAAGTTATATTCCCCAGATGGTATGGCTCACATTGCCGGTAGATATCCTCTCCTACACTGGGGACGCGACCACAGAGAACCTTTTGATCGAGGCAAGAGGGAAGCACTATATGGAAGAATTTGAAAAGGAGGTGGGTGATCAGGACTCGCTTCTGGTCTCTACTCGCAATATGTTGCGAATAGCGCAGGCTTCTCAGGACGTTACGCCAGATCAGCCGCAAGGAAGGTTGGCATTATGGCTGAAACAGCACTCGCTGCCGCTTGCTTCAAACTTGGTCGGTGGTGTCTTGCCGCTCCCGCAGTCTGTTTCTGTGCAAAATAAGGAAATGGAAAAGGCACTGCTTTTTGCCCAACAGGTTGAACGTGACTTATTGGATTTCCCAGAGGCTAAACACATTGATCAGATGGTCGTCACACGTTCTACTGCAAACGCATCGGCCACAATGACAATCTGTGACCTGTACGACGGCGCTATTGAAGGGTGGCTTCTCTCTGAGCATTTTACCTGCATTACCGCTAAATAGGCTTTTGTCGAGACAAGAATAATACGGAACAAGCACCTACCTTAGCCTCAGCATCTAAGATGACTGAGGCAGTGCGCTAAAGGGCGTTGTCGATGAAAAGCTTATTTCGTTGGTGTGTTGTTGGCCGATTCTCGCATGGCTACAGTAACGACTCTTTTAGCCAGCGCGATAAACGAATCTAACGAGCCGGCGTTCGTTCTAAAAGATTCGCCTTCGATCGTTACTAGGCCTTCGCCAAGCAGCTCATTAGTTTGACTGTCAGTGATCTTACTTTCCACCACTAATGCAGGTGTTTTTTCATTCACACCGCCCACATAAGCCGCCCCATTGACCGCTAGGCCAATGGGTGTGAAGTTCCATGGCTCAAGGCCATCCGCTGAGCTTTCAGCGCCAGTAATGCCTACAGAAATGCGTATCACGCCAGGTCCAGGCTCAGTGACAATCTTCAGATCACCTTTGCTAAGCACGGCTTTCACCATCTCAGCTTGCAAGGCTTCTTGGGTTTTTTGGATCGTTTCTGCAGTCACACTCTTCGTCACTGCTTGTTTCAAAAAAATAGGGTCTAAGATAACTGCGGTATACTGGCCGCGACTAACGCCTGACTTCCGATAACGCCACATGCGTGCGTCAGCCTTATCGGTTGGTGCTGAGATAAGGAGAGAATAGTCCGGCAAAAAACCAGACTCTGGCATTGGTTGACTTGCCATTTCTGGTGTTGAGCTGCATGCAGCTATCAGTGATGTAAGGCTAATCACTGCAACGAGTGCGACTACTTTCTTCATTACCCTAACCCTTTTAATAGAGGTGTTTTAAACGCATTAAATAGACATTCCTAACACTAAGAGGCTACACGAAACGCTTCTGCGTGTCTACTTCTCGAGCCTGCGCAACGACTGCGGGTGCGAATGACCGCACGCTGTGGAGGGGCTGTCACGCGTCACTCAATATAGTCGAACCTCACCTTATCCCCAACTGGGCGCAGCCCGTCACTGGCAGAGTTCAGACGTCATTAACTCTACATCGGCGAGCGTTAGAGTTTGGTCTTGAAACGCGTTGGTATAGATCTCCAGAAATTCGGGTTTCACCTGAGGAGCATAGTTGTCGGAATAAGCACTGAGTAGCAGGTTGGAAAATTTTGCCCGGCCGCTGTAATTGACGAACGTGGGTGTTTCGATGGCGCCACCGGTAATGGTTGTGCAGTCAAAATTTCGCTGGAAGTCGCGCAGTAAACCGGCGGAATACATTTTCAGTTTCGAACGCGGCGCGCGCGCGGGTAGATGTGCCAATGGTTGAAAGTAGTTAGTCAGTACAATGGCATTACAGCGTGACGGTTCGAAACTGGCATCGCGCAGAATCTGGTTGCCGATGACCCATTCCAGTCCCAGGTTGCCGCTATAGCGCAATTGCCAGAAGCCCTCTTGCCCTGCAAGTACAATGACCCTGTCGTCAGCGAGCTGCCTGATATCCTGCGGTAGCGGACCAATTTCCAGCCCGATAGCGAGCCCGTAGTGCAAGGGTGTGCGCATGGCATCAAATCCAGTGTAGCGGTGCTGATTATTCGCAGGCACTTCTTCTTCCGCCACCGGCAGTAGGCTCTTCATCCAGAATGCCTGCCAAAAATCTCTGGTTAGTTCGCGTACTTTATCGGGATGCTGCTCCGCTACATTCGTTTTTCCGGCTGGTTCGGCTGACAGGTTGAACAAACTGGGCTCTAAGCCTTGCGTACTGGAAAGTCGCCACTGGTCGGACGCCGATAAGAAGCTGAAGCGCAAGGCCTCCACGTTTGAGCTGAAGACTTCCCAGCTGCGGCCTGTGCGTTGCGATCTGGCGTCACCGCTTATCACCGGCCACAAATTGTTGCCATCTAGATTTTCTGGGATAGGACTGCGTGCAGAGGCGAGCAGGGTAGGGTATACATCAACATTCATTACCGTGTCATCAATGATCTTCCCGGCTGGTATAGCGCCCGGCCAATTGATGATAAGTGGGGTGCGGTAGGCACCCTCGAACATGTCGGCTTTTTTTCCAAAGAATGGATAGTTGTTATCCAGCTGCTTGTTGGTACCGCCGTTGTCGCTGATAAAAACGACCAGCGTATTCTTACGGTCGACCGTGGTGAGTATCTGTCCAATGGCGTCGTCGAGCTGTGTGACCAGTGCCGTATATTCTCCGGCCGGCGTATTGGGAAAGCGCGCCTTATAACGCTCGTCTGGCTGGATGGGGTGATGTGGTGCAAGAAATGCGTGGTATATGAACCAGGGTTGCTTTTGCGCCTGTAAGTGTTTGATTTTTTCTACGGTGTGTTGGGTGAGTATGTCTGTCAGGTGGCCTTCATGTTGTTCGAGTACGCCGCCATTCACTCTGAGCATGGGATTGCGATAAGTGGGCCTCTTGGTGCCGCCTTTATTGGCATCGGTGACTTCTCCGGAGAGTTCCCATTGATTTAAAAATCCGAACCATTCGTTAAAGCCTTTGTGCTGCGGCCACGCTTCAACTCGGCCCTCGCCGGCGTGCCACTTGCCAGTCATATAGGTCATATACCCGACACTTTGCAGTTGTTCCGCGATGGTGTTGTACTCAGCTGGAATTTCAATGCCTGTTGGACGAAAGCCCGAGCGCTCTGGATAACGGCCAGTCAATAATGCTACGCGACTAGGTGTGCAGGTTGAATCGGCGTAGTGGCGCCGAAAGGTTACGCCGTTTTGCGCTAACTCAGTAATGTGCGGCGTTACAATGCCGTCTGGGTTGATTGCATTGGTGTCGTTGTACCCGAGATCGTCCACTACGATCATCAGTATGTTGGGTACGATAAAAACTTCTTCACTTGCGGGGCTCACCCACTCAACGACCACATTTTTGATGCCAGCCATCCATGAGAATAAGAGCATCAGTAACAGAGTCGATCCAAGGAGAAGTTTGCCATCAAGATTCGATGATGGTGCAAATGACATGATGACTCTCGGAGAAAAGGGGTAATGCCATACTACCATTGTGGCAAAAGCATAGGCAAAGTCCTTGCTTGCCCAGCAATAAGGCATTTGTGCAGTCAGGCTCGCTGTCAGCGGGCTGTACTAAGGGTGCTGGTGGGGCATCTGTGGACGTCTGTGGGAGGCAGCGACATAAGTCACCGTTCAAATTTAGACCGTCAGAAGTCGAATTTTCGTTGTGAATTGGCCCTGTGGTTGATTAGATTGCGTGCGTGCGGTGACTCGACTGGCGAGAGGTTGGATAGTGTCAGACCTATCAATCGTACGCCAAGCGGCACGGGTAAAAGCTGTGCGAGTAATGCTCGGGCAGCAGCGCCAAACTGGCGCTTATTCGTAAGACATTGCTCACAAGACTTGCTGCGCGTTATCTGCTGAAAATCTGCGTACTTTACTTTGAGGGTGACCGTGCGCCCCGTAACACTATTATTCTCTATCCTATGCCATACACTGTCGATGACATCTTCAAGCGCCTCACTCAAGGCCGTGTCCGTGGAAAGGTCTTCACTGAAGGTTCTTTCACGACCCACAGATTTACGGATGCGGTCAGATCGAACCAGTCTTTGGTCTATTCCTCGAGCAGCGTGGTATAGGTAATCTGCTGACTTTCCGAAGTGCTCGATCATAAAATCCATATTTTTATCTGTCTCTTATACACATCTGACGCTGCCGACGAATAGAGAGG
>CAJXTK010000066.1 GCA_913061115.1 uncultured Haliea sp. | reverse complement strand
CTACACCTCTCTATTCGTCGGCAGCGTCAGATGTGTATAAGAGACAGTTTGAATTGTGTCGTGGCCGCAAACGCTGCATCGAGGTGTACCGGGTTGACGTCGCCAGATACCGCCGCGAAAAGCTGGACGTCCCGCTCCTCTATCAGCTTGGAATACGTCGCGGTTTGCCCTATGGTGATCTCGTTGTAAGTATAGTTGCTGATTTTTGGCATGTATCTCGGCTCGTAATATAGTAAATCATTTGAATGATAACCTACTTTTTCGCATCGTAGTGTGAAAAACTTGATTGGCAGAAATGGTGTATGCAGGACATTACCGGACGCCAAAGGTGCGTCCCGGACATTACTTATCCGGAAGACCTTCCGATTGCTGCCAGCCGCGGCGAGATTGCCCGTGCGATCGCAGACCACCAAGTTGTGATTATCGCCGGGGAGACGGGTTCTGGTAAAACCACTCAGCTGCCTAAAATCTGTTTGGACATGGGCCGTGGCGATACGAAGCTTATTGGGCACACCCAGCCGCGTCGATTGGCGGCAAGAACGGTTGCAGGACGCATCGCGCAGGAGTTAGGGACGGAGTTGGGCGACCTGGTGGGCTATCAGGTGCGTTTCAATGATCAGGTTTCAGAGAACACGGCCATAAAGCTGATGACCGACGGTATCTTATTGGCAGAGATGCGCCGTGACAGACTGCTGCGAAAATACGATACGCTGATTATCGACGAGGCTCACGAACGCAGTCTTAATATCGACTTCCTGCTGGGATATCTCAAACGCATCCTACCGCAACGGCCGGATCTCAAGCTGATTATCACCTCTGCCACTATCGACCTAGAGCGATTTTCCCAACACTTTGATAACGCACCGATTATAGAAGTTTCAGGTCGCTCTTTTCCCGTGGAAACCGTCTATAGAGGCCGTGACGGCGCAGAAAACGACGGCGTCGAAGCACAGGTCGCCTCATTGGTGGAGGAGGTTGAGGCAGGCCAGTTTGGTCCGCGCGGTGATATTCTGGTGTTCCTGCCTGGCGAGCGAGATATACGCGAACTGGCGCGAGCGCTGCGTCACCAAACGACAGTGGATGTACTCCCGTTGTACGCTAGGCTCAGCCAGGCGGAACAAAATAGGGTGTTTGACAATTCCCGACGTCAGGCCGGCATCAGGGTGGTGCTGGCCACCAACGTGGCAGAAACCTCATTGACCGTTCCCGGTATCCGTTATGTGATCGATCCCGGGGAGGCGCGCATTAGTCGCTATAGCCACCGTACCAAACTACAACGTCTGCCCGTGGAGCCTATTTCTCAGGCGAGTGCTAACCAGCGGCAGGGCCGATGTGGGCGCGTTGGTCCAGGTGTGTGTATTCGTCTTTACAGTGAGGAGGACTATCTCGGTCGTCCGGAGTTTACTGACCCGGAAATCCAGCGCACGAATTTGGCTGCTGTGGTGTTACAAATGCTGACCTTGGGCCTCGGGGATGTAGAACAATTTCCGTTTATTGACCCACCGGACTCGCGCATGGTGCGAGATGGCTATAAGTTGCTCGAAGAACTGGGCGCGGTCAGTTCTGCGGGCGTGCTCAATGATTTAGGCAAGCGCATGGCGCGATTGCCGGTGGACCCTCGGTTGGCACGTATGGTGCTGGCCGCCGCTGAGCAGGGTTGTCTCGAAGAAATCTTGGTGATAACAAGTGCTTTAGCAGCACAGGATCCTCGCGATCGCCCGCCGGAAAAGCAACAGCAGGCCGATCAGATGCATGCCCGCTTTCGCCATCCACGCTCGGACTTTATGGCTCGGCTCAATCTCTGGCGCTACTATGAAGAACAGCGTCAGGCCTTGAGCCAGAATCAGTTACGCAAACTGTGCCAGCGAGAGTTCCTGTCTTTTCTGCGAATGCGGGACTGGCGTGATATTCATACCCAGCTCAGCATCGCATGTCGTCAACAGTCGCTGAAATCGGACTCAGGCTTACCCGAAGAAGAAAATTACCAAGGCGTCCATACCGCTTTGCTGAGCGGACTCCTCACGAATATTGCTCAGCATGATGAAGGGCGAGATTATCTCGGCAGCCGCAATCGTAAGCTACAGATTTTTCCCGGCTCCTCGCAGGCACGTAAACCACCGAAGTGGTTGGTTGCGGCGGAGATCGTCGAAACCTCGCGGGTATTTGCCCGTGATGTAGCAGCCATTGATCCGGCCTGGGCCCTGAACATCAATCCGGACCTACTGAAGCTGCACTACTACCAGCCTCGCTGGCAATCTCGACGGGGACAGGTGGTGGCCTACGAGCGCGTCAGTTTGTATGGCCTTACATTAGCGGACAAACGTGTGGTGCATTACGGGCCGTTGGCGCCAGCGGAATGTCGGGAACTCCTGATTCGCGAAGGCCTAATCGCATGGAATTTCCCCCAGCCCCCCAAGTTTCTCAAACATAATCGGCGACTTGTTCAGGAACTGGAAGAGCTGGAATCACGTACGCGCCGGCGTGATATTCTGGTGGACGAACATGCATTATTTGATTTTTACAACGAGCGCCTTCCCGGCGATATATACACGGTCGCAAGCCTGCAATCCTGGCTGAAGCGTCAGCCGGATGCGAATCACACACTGTCTATGACACGTGAGGTGGTGATCGCGCGAGATCCTGGACTCGAAGTGAGTGCGCAGTTCCCTGACCATCTGGTTTGGGAGGATATGCACTTAAAGCTGAGCTACCAGTTTGAGCCCGGGCAGGCTTCAGATGGGGTGTCGGTAACCGTGCCGGTCGCATTGCTTAATCGTGCGCCGCGTCACCTGTTTGAATGGTTGGTGCCGGGACTGTTGCGGGAAAAGTGTATCCAGTTGGTAAAGGGCCTCCCTAAGGAACAGCGCAAACATTTGGTGCCCGCCCCGGATTTTGTCGGCAGGGCACTGGAGGAACTGCAGCCAGACAATGTTGATTTGCTGACTATCCTGGCCAGTCGTCTGTCTGGTTTGGGCGGCATCACGCTCGACCGCAGCGATTTGGCGCGCGACAAGCTGGATGATTACTACCTGATGAATGTGCGGGTGGTGGATGCGCAGGGTCGCCTTTTAGAGCAGGGCCGAGATCTGGGTGCATTGGTGAAGCGCTTTCGTTCAGATACGCGTCAAAGTATTAGCGCCAATCAGGCGGGGTCCCCAGCGCGCGAGGGAATGACGCGATGGGATTTTGGCGATGTACCACAGGAGTGGCGCTTTCGTCAGGCCGGTATTGATATTGTTGCCTACCCAGCACTGGTAGACAGGGGGGACACGGTGGCCATTGAGCTGTGCGATTATCCTCGTGAGGCAAGGATTCAACATCGACTAGGTGTCCTGCGTTTGTTGAGACTCAAGGGGGCGCAGCAGGTTAAATTCTTACGCAAACAGCTGTTGCGCGGCAACGCGTTCAACCTCGTGTTGGCTGGCGCGCAGTTGGACCGCAGCGTGCTAGTGGAAGATCTGATTGACGGTGCCTACCTGCAGGCTATGGGGTTAGACAAAGACCTACCTTACACCGAGGCAGAGTTTCAAACGTTGGAAGCGGGTGGTCAAGGTGCGGTGATAGGACGGGCCAATGAAATGGAGACGACACTTCTCACGGTACTCAAGCTGCTGACAGACATGCGTCAAAAGCTCACTGCTCTGGGCTCAATCAAGTGGCCCGATACCCGTGAAGATGTCAGGGTTCAGCTGTCGCACTTACTTGGCGGCCCATTCCAGCGCGACACTCCGGCGGAATGGTTGGCTCAATACCCTCGCTATGTAAAAGCTGTGTTACAACGCATAGAGCGTGTGACGGGCCAGTACCCCAAAGATCAGAAGTATACTGTGAGCCTGCAGGATTTAACGCAGCCATTGCTTAGCGCGCAGGCAGAGCATCCTCAGTTATTGCTGATGAGTACCGAAGCCACCACGTATCGCTGGATGCTGGAAGAGTTTCGCGTGTCTTTGTTCGCACAAAACCTCGGTACGCGGCAGGCCGTATCAGTGAAGCGATTGGGAGAGCAGTGGAGCCTGGTCGCCAGATGGCTGGAGAAAAATCCTCATTGATAGACGGCTATAGCCCCTGCGTTTCTTGGCCCTTAGCCTTTAGCCCACTGCCCCACTGACCCACTGGCCCGCTGGAGAGGGTGAGGGTAGTACCCATACCACCACCAATGATCTGCTGGCTTCAAGTCACTGAATGTGTCGAGAATCTGAGGTTGATCCTCATACTGCCTGCGCGTACCATTCACCCTCGAGATATATGCCAGCCACTGAATGAACTTATTGCGCAACCTACTGCTCGTTTTTACGACATTTTCCGGATTCTCTGCTTGGGGAATGGAACCGGTGAACGATGTCGATCCTTGGGAGCCAATGAATCGCCGCATATTCGCATTTAACGAAACTCTGGATAACTATGCGCTGCTGCCTATAGCGAGGGGTTACAAGTTTGTGATGCCCGACTCCGCTGAACGCGGCGTCGGTAACTTCATCCTTAATATTTACGAAGTCAATTCCGTCTTCAATTCTCTGATGCAGGGCCGCCCCACAAATGCATTGCAGACTGGGGGCCGCTTCTTGGTGAACACGGCGCTGGGGTTCGGAGGCCTGTTTGATGTCGCTACCCTGATGGGCATTGAGCCCAGTCCTGCGGACTTCGGCCAGACCCTATATACATGGGGGTTTGAAGAGGGCCCCTTTGTCATGCTGCCCCTGATTGGGCCAAAAACGATTCGCAGCGGCACGGGCTTTTTCTTTGATACCTATACTTCAATCCCGGCCTTTCTGGACTGGAAGACCGCGTATCTGTTCTGGACATTGGAAGTGGTTGATATTCGCGCGAACCTCATCAAAGCCGACGATCTGATTACGGGTGATCGCTATATTTTCATACGAAACGCCTATATGCAGCGACGCGAGTACTTTGTGACGGGTGGTAAAGTGACGGATACCTTCTCTGAATTTGAGGAAGGGGACGAATACGAAGACTTTTGATTGCGGCCTGGCGTCCCCGCCTGTGCCAAACCCGCGATAAAATGCAGTAAAAGTGTAAAATCCTGCCACATCCACAACCCCCTATATTGCCTGCACCCAACGATGGGCGTAGTGTCACGCTGAATCTACTCTCAAAGCTAGCTATGATCGCATCAAACGGCAAAGTCCTAATTATTGATGACCAGCCTGCCCGCGCTAAAGCACTGGCAGACTTCCTCGCGGACAACGGCTTTCAGGTTCAGATGGTTGCCGATGTCAGTAGTTATGCGCACTCGCTCGGCGAGGATAGCGAGCTAGACGTCATTTTGTGTGAGCTCGATCTCAAAGATTTTTCCTGGTTCGATGCCCGGCACTTGTTGCGAGCGATGGACGTGCAGGTCCCTTTGATCATGTTCTGTGACGTTGCCGACGTCGATAAAATCATGACTGCCCTGAAATTAGGCGCGCGTGATTTTTTTCTGCGCCCCGTGGAAGACAAATCGTCACTGGTCAAATCCATTGAACGCTGTGTGCGAGAGCGCAATATGCGCCGGGATTTGCAGGTGTCGCGTGAACGGCTGGAGGCCGCTAATATCGAACTGCGTGGCACGGTAAAAATCCTGGAGCAAGATCAGCAGGCAGGACGTCAGGTTCAGCTGCGTATGCTGCCTGTGACTCCGATGGCGCTCAACGATTATGTCTTTAGTCATACGGTGATGCCTTCTCTCTACCTCAGCGGTGATTTTACTGATTACTTCACGGTCGGGAAAAGCCATGTCATATTCTTTATGGCCGATGTGTCGGGCCATGGGAGTTCGTCTGCTTTTGCGACGGTGCTGTTGAAAAATCTGTTTGCGCGTAAGCGATCTGATTATATGCGACGCGACGATGATGCCATTATGAATCCCCTTGTTATGCTGCATCACGCGAATAAGGAACTCTTGGACCTTGGGCTTGATAAGTTCGCGACCATGGTAGTGGGGTTATTGGATATGGACGCCAATACGCTGCGCTACAGTATTGCAGGGCATCTGCCATTGCCCGTCCTAGTGTGTGATGCTGGAGCACGCTATCTCGAGGGTGAAGGCTCCACCGTGGGCATGATGGAGGATGTCGAGTATGAAGAGCATCTGCTGCAACTCCCGGATAGTTTTACACTTGGCGTTTTCTCGGATGGAATCCTTGAGATTTTGCCACCCGACAACCTTATCGAAAAAGAAAAATATTTTCTAAACGTATTTGAACAGAAGGCAGATTCACCGGAGCAACTAGTGACGTACTTAGGTCTTGATCGTGTGGAGCCGGCGCCGGATGACATCGCGGCGCTGTTTGTGACCAAAGGTGGTTGATATGCAAGAAGGGCGCATATTGGCAGCGAGTCACGACGGTTCTTATGTCATTCGGTTAGTAGGTGATGTGCGTTTGACACTCTGCAACAGCATGGATGATTTTTTTGAGCACATTTTTGCAGATCCTCATTTTGTTAGCGTCTGGGTGGATCTGTGCGAAGCGCAGGGAATTGACAGTACGACGCTTGGTTTGCTGGCCAAGTTGGCGCTGAGAGTTAAAGAAAAGTTTGGCTTCAAGCCCGCCATATATTCATGTGAGCCGGGCATTAATCGTCTGCTGAAGAGCATGGGTTTTCATCGTCTGTTCGAGCTGCATGAAGAGGCCTGCAATAATCCTGCGGATATTACAGAAATTCCGCGAGTACAGGGAAGCGAAGAGTCAGTGAAGCAAAAAGTGATTGAGGCTCATTGTATTTTAATGGGTCTCTCTGATGAAAATCGCCATCGTTTCAAAGATTTGCTTACTGCTCTGCAGCGCGACTGACTCACTCGTTTGCGGCAAGTTTACAGTGAATATAGTCTGCGTGGGGGACATAGGTCAGGTCTGCCACCTGGCGAATAAGGTGCTCCTCGTACTTGCTCAAATCACCGTCGGCATAGGCAACAGCCCACATAGCGCTAATCAGTTGTAGCTTTTGATCTGCGCTGCAGTGATCGTTGATGACTTTGGTGAGCTCGTAGAGTGAAGTGGCCTCTTCGACACGTTCCCGAGCATTCAGTACCAATGCATCAACTTCCTCCTGTTCTAACTTAAGCGATGTCTTAAGTAGTTGAGACAGCCTGTTGAGCTCGATTTCATCTTCCGTAAAATCAGCTCGCGCGGTTTCAACCAGCAAAGCTGCGGCTGCCAGCCGCAGATCGGGCTCTAGGGATTCACGGTTTTCACTCTGGGGACTTTCAAACAGTGCTTTTAGCGTTCGAATCATTTTCCACCTATTATCTGTTCTAGTTTTATCTGGTCGGCGACGAAGGTTCTGATACCCTCTGCCAGCTTCTCGGTTGTCATGGCATCCTCGTTGATGTCATAGCGGAATTCGGCCTCGGTGAGGCTGGTTTTGTCTTCGTCAGAACGAGCGGTTTCAGCGCAAAGCTGCTGCGGCAGATCACCCTCATCGGCCTCCAGCTCTGCCAAGAGTGCCGGACTGATCGTCAGACGGTCACAGCCTGCCAGTGCCTCAATTTCGTCGGTGTTGCGAAAACTAGCCCCCATCACCACAGTCTTATAGCTGTGACATTTGTAGTAGTTGTAGATCTTGGTGACAGACTGCACACCTGGATCTTCTAACCCATTTTCAATCACCATGTTGGTGTTAGCCTTGTACCAATCAAGAATACGACCGACAAAAGGTGAAATTAGAAAGACGCCGGCATCGGCGCAGGCAGCGGCTTGGCTAAAACTGAACAGCAGCGTCAGATTGCAGTTGATGCCCTCGAGTTCGAGTTGTCTGGCGGCACAGATACCCTCCCAGGTCGACGCGAGTTTGATCAGAATACGATCACGGCCGAAGCCAGCCTCTTCATAAAGGCCAATGAACTTTTTGGCTCGTTCGATAGAGGCGTCGGTATCGAAGGACAGGCGAGCATCAACTTCAGTGGAAATACGGCCAGGAATAATGCCAAGAATCTCCGAGCCGACATCCACCGCGAAGCGGTCATTACAGTTAGTCAGTTGCTCTGCTTCTGTGCCGCCCAGATCGTAGGCAAAGACTCTGGCATTCTCCAGTAAGGTCCTGTAGCGGGGTAGGGCGGCTGCTTTAAGCAGTAAAGAGGGGTTAGTGGTGGCGTCAATAGGCTTAAAACGGCGCATCGCATCGATGTCCCCCGTGTCGGCGACCACCGTGGTGATGGCTTTTAGTTGCTCAAGTTTGTTGGTCATGGTTATCACTTACCAGTGCGTAGGCCTCGGCTAAAATACGAATTCCCGCCTCTTTTTTATAGGCATTTTCGCTCAGATGTCGCCTGAACTTGCGGGCACCTGGAATGCCTTGATAGAGGCCAAGAATATGGCGGGTAATATGGTTAAGTTGTCCGCCTTGAGCAAGATGCTGCTCGGCGAACGGCAGCAGTTCTGCAATGACATCATCTCGAGATTTTAGTGGGCTGTCCATCCCAAATAGTGCCTCATCAACCTGTGCCAGCATCCACGGATTTTGGTAGGCCTCCCTGCCCAGCATCACCCCGTCCACATGATCAAGATGGGTCTGGCATTCCTCAATCGTCTGGATGCCACCGTTAACCACAATGGTTAAGTGTGGAAAGTCCTTCTTCAATTGGTAGACCCAGGGATAGTTGAGCGGAGGGATTTCGCGATTCTCCTTCGGCGACAGTCCCTGTAACCAGGCTTTTCGTGCGTGAACGATAAACACAGAACAGCCCGCTACCGCCACCGGCTCAATAAATGCCAACAACTGTTCGTACGATTCCATGTGGTCGATACCAATACGGTGCTTCACGGTTACCGGAATGTCGCAACTGTCCATCATGGCCTTGACGCAATCTGCTACGAGGTTGGGTTTGCCCATGAGGCAGGCGCCAAACATGCCCGATTGCACGCGGTCGGAAGGGCATCCGCAATTGATGTTGACTTCGTCATAGCCCCATTCCTGAGCCCATCGCGCACAGCGTGCGAGATCCTTCGGATCGCTGCCGCCCAACTGCAGCGCCACTGGGTGTTCCTCACGGTTAAAGTGTAAGAAGCGCTTCCTGTCACCATGGATTAACGCACCGGTGGTGACCATTTCCGTATAGAGCAGGGCTTGTTTAGTCAACAGTCGCCAGAAATAGCGGCAATTATGATCTGACCAGTCCATCATCGGTGCGATGCTAAAACGGTGGTTATAACTACCTGATTTCATTGTATATTATCAACATTGCTCAAGGTATCCCGTTCCCATTAAAACAATCAATCAACATAACAGAGACAAACATCGGATATGTGCCTCGCAATGGCCCCCATTCGATAGAGCTCAGGTTGCACGCAGGACTTCTTGCGCGCAATCTTCCTGCGGCAGGAATTGTGCGTATGTTCGCGCGAATGTCCAGTATAAAGGTGAAACCTTCACCCGCAAAGCGGCGGTATCTCGTGGGGCAGCGAACTCAGAGCGATAGTTGGGCAATTGCGCAGCAGGCAGGCGACTTTTGTTGAGATTAACGTGGCTGTAAATGCAGCAGTTTATCGTCCTGGTCGATTTCAAAGCGATAGTTTCGAAGTACATTCATGCCTAGCAAGCCGTCTACATTGGAGGCTGACGGGTAGTCGATTACAGCGATATCAATATCATTAAGCTGCATCTCACCCAGCTTGATAGATGACGCGCGATAGATATCCCCGCGCGTCAGGCCGCCTGCAGTGTTGAACATACGTGACCCACGGTAATTGAAATTGGCCTGAGGAAGGTCAACAAAGCTGCTATGGGAAAGGGTCGTCAACGAAGCGCCGGTGTCGATCAGTAATTTCACAGTGCTCATGCGATTCAAGGTGACCTCTACTAGAAAATGATCGCCACGCTTTATGACCGCGACAGGGTGGCCAGGCCTGTCGGGTTTTTCCAGCTGAGGCGAAATACGTGACAACTCTTGTTCCAGCGTTGCGGTCCAAACCGTGTTCGACTTGTTATCGCGTTGCTGCAATGTCAGTAGCAATTTTTGACTGCGCTGGGTTTCGCCCAATACCCGATAAAGAATCGCTTCGCGTAATAGAAACTCTCGTGTGCCTAGATCGATGGTCTCCAGATACTCATAGAAACCCAGTAGCTCAACCCAGCTTTCCTGCCGAGAGAGAGTGTCATCTGTGACCTGGACCAGGCGCAGCACTGCGGCGTGTACAGCGTCCTCGTGTTCGGTCTGATAGGCATAAGTGGCGGCCAACTGGAGTGTGCTGGCGGCCTCTTCAGGCTGGTGCTGTAAGCGCTGATGCTCAGCAAGTAGCAATAAAACCTGAGTGTCCTGATAGTAAGTGCCTAACCAGACATTCACCACCTCGACAAATACGCCGTTGCTGCACTGCTCCAAACAGAACATTAAATATTGTTCCAGTATCGGCTTCAGCGCCAGCTGATACGCGTCGTCCAGAGATAGTGCCTGTTCGTAGTAGGATAAGGCCACTTCAAACTTTTGCGCCACAAGCAACTGGCGGAAACGGTCTGCACTGGGTGGCGCAGCAGGTTCGGACATTTGGGAGGGCGGTTGCTCTCGCCGGCTTGGAGAATCTGCCTGCGGGCTTGCGCTGAAATATCGCGAGGGCAATATCGCCGGTGCAGGGGCAGGTATCGATATCGATGGTGCCGGATTCTGTGTAAGGCTACCTGTCGGAATGGCATCATGTAGCAACCATCCTAGTACCACGCCTACCAGTAATAGGCAGAAAATTTTCGCTAGCGACATCATCTCTGCATTGTAATGAGCTATGCCTCACAGATAAAGTGAGTGCACGGCAATTTCCCCGTTCATGTGGTTCATGCTCGGTCTGGGGAATGCTCGCATTGAACACTGGGGCATCATCAGGTCAACTGGCCAGGTCTTCTTGTGTTGGGCAATATCGGTGAGGTGTCGGCTCGTCCCGGGCTCTTCACTGGCTAGGTTCTGGGTTAAACAACTACCAAACACTTGCTCAGTCATCGGTTGGACGCGGTGCGGATTTGGGAAAACGTTCGTGCAACCTATGGTTTAGCGCTATTTGCGCTCCACACGCGCAGTCTGCGTATTGTTGCACTATGGTTCTATTGGACCTGATCGCAAGCCCCACCGTATAATTGCCAGTCACGTTTACCATATCCCGGAACCTCATGACTGTACGTACCCGTGTTGCGCCATCGCCTACCGGCGACCCCCACGTTGGCACCGCCTACATTGCGTTGTTCAATATGTGTTTTGCTCGTGCGCACGGTGGGCAGTTTTTGTTGCGTATCGAAGATACAGACCAAGCTCGCAGTACGCCAGAATCGGAACAGGCCATTCTCGATTCGCTGCGCTGGCTCGGTATCGAGTGGGACGAAGGCCCCGATGTGGGGGGTGATTGCGGGCCTTACCGGCAGAGCGAACGAATGGCGCTTTATGGGCAGTATGCACAGCAATTGGTTGAAGAAGGTAAAGCCTTTGTGTGCTATCGCACGGCTGCTGAATTGAACGAGTTGCGCGAAGCGCGTCGCGCTGCAGGAAACAGCACCGCACTGAAGCCCTCTGACCTGCAACTGGCTGAATCAGACATTCAAAAACGCCACAATGCGGGGGATGCTTACGTCATCCGCATGATTGTGCCGGAGGACGATGGTAGCTGTACCATCGATGACATGCTGCGCGGTACGATTGAAATGGACTGGGCCATGGTCGATGCGCAGATATTATTGAAGTCTGACGGCATGCCAACCTACCATTTAGCCAACGTTGTCGATGACCATCTGATGGGTATAACCCATGTGCTGCGCGGCGAGGAATGGATAAACTCAGCGCCAAAGCACAAGCTGTTGTATGAGTATTTCGGCTGGGATATGCCGCAGCTCTGCCATCTTCCTCTGCTGCGTAATCCGGATAAATCCAAGCTGAGTAAGCGCAAGAACCCAACCAGTATTCTCTACTATCAGCGCATGGGCTATCTGCCTGAGGCGTTGCTGAATTATCTGGGGCGTATGGGCTGGTCCATGCCTGACGAGCGCGAGAAGTTCACTCTGCAGGATATGGTGGAACAGTTTGACATCCAACGGGTCTCTCTTGGCGGTCCGATTTTTGATGTGGAAAAACTCAGCTGGCTCAACGGCATGTGGATTCGTGAAGACTTCAGTGAAGCGCAGCTGGCGCAGCGCTTGGTGGATTGGGCTTACAACAGTGAAAACCTGATGAAGGTGTTGCCTCATGCACAGAAGCGTATGGAGACGCTGAGTGATTTTGCGCCCCTGACTAGCTTCCTGGTGTCGGGGTCGTTGTCACTGAATGAAGAAAGCTTTGCGAGCGTAAAGGGTGAGCGTGACGCTATTGTCAAAGGCCTGCAGTTTGCGTTGTGGCGACTGGAAGCTCAGCATCAGTGGACGCGAGATGCCGTATGGAATGACCTAAAGGCTTTGGCGGATGCGTTGGAGATAAAGGTCAAAGATTTTTTGGCGCCGTTGTTTATCGCCATAGCCGGTTCCAGTGCCTCTTTCTCTGTCGTCGATTCCATGGAATTGTTGGGACCGGATATGACGCGTGCACGTATTCGTCACGCCATTGAAGTGCTGGGTGGCGTGTCTAAGAAGTCAGCGAAAAAATTGGAAAAAGAATATCAGGCATTGGCAGAACGTTAGGCGATAGCAGGACTTACGACATCTTCAATCACCGCCGAGACAGTGGTGGCAACCGAAGATTGTAGATTACAGGTCAATGATGGTGTCCACCGGGACCGTGGACATGGCGGTGCGTCAGTTCTTCGGCCGTTGCGCTTCTCACTTCCGACACTTCAATGTCGAACACCAGTGTTTGTCCCGCCAAAGGGTGGTTGGTGTCGATGTCGGCGGTGTGCCGCCCGGCCTTTGTGACGGTGACAGTTCGCATGCCGTCATCGGTGCTCAGTTGCACCACGTCGCCCGCGCTTAACTTGCCTTTAAAGGACAGATGTTTTATTGGTACGCGCTGCACCTTCTCGGGATGACGCAGACCGTAACCGTCCGCAGGGCTTACCGTCGCTGTGAAAGTGTCGCCGTCAGACTGGCCGGCCATAGCGGACTCGAGTCCGGGAATAATATTATTGGCGCCATGCAGGTAGGCTGCTGGATCGGCGCCACGAGAGCTTTCTAGTTCAACGCCTGATTCGTCACGCAGGGTGTAATGAAACGTCACTACGGTGTCTGCTCCAATTTGCACAGCATGTCTCCTCTACCTGTTGAGCGCGAATAGTAATGGCTGAGGAGCGAAAGTCCTAGTGATTGTCTTGTTGTCTGACCCCGCAATACGCCTGTGGGTTCAATTCAATGCACCTGCGCAATTGCCGCTGATGGGCCAATGCGCGATCATGTGCGCTGGTAGAATCTGACGCAAGGAATAGACATGTCGAAGGAGAACGCGCCGCCGCGAGACGGTTTGGCCGAAGAGGTCAATCAGGATGTGAGCCAGCTTATCCACCATCTGCGGTGTAGCAGAGCCCCCGATGAAGCGCTGCTGGTGGCACAGACGCATATACGCGATGCGCTGAGTGCACTAAAACCTTGGTTGGAGGAGGGTGGGGGCTGGTCTACAATTTCAATCGGCAGTGATGTCCCCCAATTTGGCTGGGAGGAAGATGACCTCACGGCCGTTATGCCCTATAGCCCAATCAGCGGTAGGAGGAATCCGATGGCTCCCCCCATCAAGCTATGGAAAGCCGGAGAAAATGAGGTTCTTGGTGAGGCGATATTCTCGCCGACCTATGCCGGTCCTCCGGATAGCGTTCATGGCGGTATTATCGCGGGTGTTTTTGACGAAATTCTGGCGATGTCGAATGTTATATCGGGTGCCGCAGGGTTTACTGGCACCCTCACTATTAAGTACCGCCGTAAGACGCCACTCAATACACCGATAGAGCTGTGGGGAAAGAATGTGCGCCAAGATGGGCGCAAGCAATTATGCCGTGGGGAAATGCGCGTCAACGGCGAGGTAACGGCTAGCGCAGAAGGGCTGTTTATTTGCGCGGCAGAGCTGGGTGCCTAGGGCCTAGCGCCAGAGTGATCAGCCATGGTGCAACAGTCAGGCTTTTCGCAAGGCCAATCCGGCCAGTATTGCCGTGGTGAATTCAAACACTAAGGCGCCATAGGTGTAATCGCCCACGGGGTCGGGAACGATCAGTGTGGAATACAGCCGCGCCAGCGCAAGCCCTCCCACTAATAAGACGATAGAAATTAGGGCAGGGCGGTAGAGGTCGCTGCGCAACGCACCCAGCAGACAGAACACACCAAAAGCCGTTTGCAGGCCGCCATACATTGCGGCGATTTCAACCCAGGCGTCACCCGAATCAAGAATTAAACCGGCGTACTCTGCGGGGAGTTCGGGCCAAATCAGGCAGACGATGCCGTAGCTGCCAAATATCACAGCAGACAACCATAAAACGATTTTACCCAGCATTGTCTTCTCCTTCTGACTGAATGGTCGGGCTGGCACCCCATCGATGTAGTCCGAACACAAAGTAGCTTAGCATAGCAATCGCCGAACGAGCTTCAAGGTATCTGTGACTCGTTCCTATAGCCATCGGTTGACAGCGGAGGTGACGATCATTAGAATGCGCGCTCTTTGGTCAATTAGGCATAAAACCCTATCTCGATCAATGAGTTAGATCTGTCTCTTATACACATCTGACGCTGCCGACGAATA
>CAJXTK010000065.1 GCA_913061115.1 uncultured Haliea sp. | reverse complement strand
GCACTAAGCAGTATGAGAATAATCTAGCAGAGCAATCCCATGAGGCGACCAGAGTCAGGGAGCGAGGGATGAGGAAGTTCAAGTCGACCAGGCAGGCACAGCAGTTTCTAGGAGCACATGCAGCGGTTTCGAATCTGTTCAACCTAGGTAGACATCTTGTTCGCGCTGAGCATTATCGGAATCTCAGGGAAAGTGCGTTCGCAGAATGGAGCAGGGCAGTTGCCTAAATGACGATGCCGACATTTCTGATTTCACAGAAGTTAATTTGTCAGTACCCTGTTCTGCGCTGGTGCTCGTTGCAATCTCCTAGGTTTCAACCTCCTCCAACCGCGCGCATAATGCTTTTTCGATGAAGGAGATCGAGTTGTCAATTTTTCCATCGTCTTGCTCGTCCGCAAGCAATCTTTCATTGATAATTAGCGGCTTACCAAGAGTCCCTACATAACGACCAGCACCCTCATCATTCTGACCTACAAAAGTCGAATTGATATGGGCGTCTACAGGGTCCTTAAACGACTTGGCGGAGAATTCAGCGGCCTTCTCGCCATTCACATAAAGCTCTACTAGTGAGGACTTTGTCTTCGGCATGACATGCCCTGGATTGAATTGTGATGTGACGATGACTGAAGTACAAATCCCAGAAGGCGGCGCAGGCGCCTCTAACCGGATACCATTTATGTCGAGGTGCAATTTCGAATCATACAAACTCAACTTCCACATATCACGCTGAAACGCTATGAACTGTCGACCTACCCCAGATACCGAAACACCTTTCGCTGCTGGAGTTTCCGGCACCAGAGCAATAGCAAACGTATACCCACCGTAACCGGGTGCACGCTGTAAGGAATGGCCCCCTATCTTCGCTGCCCCGCTGCTTGTCAATTGGTGATACGTAAAATCAACCTGTCGTGCTTCGATACGCCACTGCATGAAATCCTCTCTAAGGCCCTTAGTCATTACCGGGTAGCGCTCAACCACATCCGTATCTCCATTAGGATACTCGAACAGGTCATTGAGTTGTGGTTCTCCAATGAAGTATTGACCCAGGCGCCACCGCCCATCACTGGACAGAATTGACCACGAGTGATGAATGGAATTGCTGGATTCCCAGTAGAAGTTATTGGACCTCTCTACTTTTTTATTCAAAATATCGAAAATACTAATTCCGCGCACATCCGCTGGTGGTTCGATCTGTGCAATATCGGCAAAGGTGGGAAAATAGTCCAAATAAGTTACAACTTCATCGGTTACCGTTCCCGGCTGGACTTTTCCCGGCCAGCGAATAATAAGTGGGGTGCGTAGACCCCCTTCGTAAAAAGTTCCCTTTGAACCAAAAAAAGGCAGATTGTTATCTACTTCATTATTGGTGCCACCGTTATCACTAACCACTACAACGACGGTATTACCATCGAGGCCGGATTCACGCAAAGTATCGAGAACTCTACCGACTGAATGATCGACCTGTTCGACAAGCGCTAGATATTTCCCTGCTGGCGTATCCGGGTACGTTTTGGAAAATCGCTCTGCAGGATCGATAGGAGCATGAGGAGCATATGTCCACAAAGTGAGGAACCATGGTTGCTCTTCCTTTGCCAATGTTTGAATGGTACTAACGGCGCGTTCAGTTAGTATATCTGACAAATGCCCCGGGTGCTTGCTGGGCTCATCTTCATTGTGCTGAAGCCAGGGATCACGGTAGGTGGGATGACGGATCAACCACTTTCCGTCCCGAGTTCCCCGCAACAGGTTCTGCGCCAAAAAACCAAAAAAAGTATCAAATCCCTGCTGAGTTGGCCAGGCCAACTTTGACAGGAAGCCAACATGCCATTTACCAATAAGGTGGGTGCTATATCCCGCTTCTCTCAACGTCTCCGGTAACGTGATGGCCTCAGGAGAAATCCCGATCGCATCCGGTCGGAATCCGTGAGATTCTGGCTGTACTCCCAGCAATATACCTGCCCGCGTTACCGTACAGGATGAGTTAACGTAGTTACGGGTAAACCTTACACCCTCTGAAGCAAACTGATTCAGGTTGGGCGTTCTCACAGAAGCATTTCCGTTAGCACCCAGATCGTTATACCCCATATCATCAATAATAATGAACAAAATATTAGGAGGTCTGTCAGCATTCGTTACGCCCGCGACAATACTCGACTCAGGCTCAGGGCGGCTTCCAAAATATATAAGTAGTAAAGCTGCCACTAGCAGGGGGAAAAACCAGAAACCCCGACTGCCTACACCTACATTCATATTCAACACCATGATATTTATAGCCTGGAACCAGTTTAGAAGCTTTTTCTAGGTACTGACAACTTAACTCGCTGAAATTTGTAGAATCGGCCAATGAATACATATAAACGCCACCGATTCCCCCCAGATATCATTTCCTACGCTGTCTGGCTCTACTATCGCTTCAATTTTAGCCACAGAGACATCGAAGATCTACTTGCCGAACGAGGAATCACTGTCAGCCGAGAAGCGATTCGTCTCTGGTGTATCAAGTTTGGTGTCATATACTCCCGTCGACTGAAACGAAAACACAGAGGCTACGGCGACGCGTTCTACATCGATGAAGCCTTCATTAAGATTAACGATAAGCAGCATTACCTCTGGCGAGCGGTAGATCAGGACGGAGAAGTGGTTGACGTGTATCTGCAGGAAAAACGTGACGGGGCTGCTGCAAAACGTTTCTTCAGGCGCCTTATACGAAACAATGGCGGCGAACCCAGGAAAATCGTTACCGACAAACTGCGTAGTTATGGAGTGGCACATCGTGAGCTGATTCCCGATACGATCCACAGCACTAAGCAGTATGAGAATAATCTAGCAGAGCAATCCCATGAGGCGACCAGAGTAAGGGGGCGAGGGATGAGGAAGTTCAAGTCGACCAGGCAGGCACAGCAGTTTCTAGGTGCACATGCTGCGGTTTCCAATCTGTTCAACCTAGGTAGACATCTTGTTCGCGCTGAGCATTATCGGGATTTCAGGATGAGTGCGTTTGAAGAGTGGAGTAGGGCAGTGGCATGAATCTGGAAACGCGGATTTCCAGATCCAGAAGAGTTAACTTGCCAATACCGTAATACAGGTTCTGATTGATGCCTTCCTTGCGACACAGCTCAGCGATTGAACTCTCTCCCCTTAGGTCATCTAGGACGATACGTATTTTCTCCTCGGTGCAAAACTTGCGGCGGGTTTTGCGACGTATATCCGTGACCGTCTTTTCGGTGTTTGACATGCTCATATTGATACTCCTTTGCTTCAGTTTAAAAGTAGCAGAAGTCTCTCTTAGTGAATCAGGCCATTTGGTACCATGGTGGCTGACGCCACACAAGAGTGAGGATCTCGCCACCCCCTCTTTTTTTCAGATATAAATGTTTCTATGCAGTCACTGAGGTTTGGTTTTGATTCTCTACCTCTTTCTACGCTTGCATTATCCGCACTAAGACTCGAGAGATCATAGTCCAGTCTAACGACTTTGATGTACCAGAACTTTGAACGAGACAGTGCAACATTGCGATCACGAGTTTTCAAAGAACGTCTAAAAAGTGTTCTGGAGTTATTTTTGCGAAATTTAGGAGGAATCTGGATTTGGAAATACCAGATACCGTGGCGTGACTGAACAAGGTAGGAAGGATTAAAAATAGTCATTGTATCTCACTAGCGAAATACAATGACTTATTGCGCAACAAACTGCATAAAAATCAACAGTTTACTACTATTTGGTGGAGGCGGCGGGAATTGAACCCGCGTCCGCCAGTACTCTGCCTTCAGCTCTACATGCTTAGATTCCGTTAATTAATTTAACCGCATACAGCCCAACGGGCAGGACGTAGTTGGCGAGTCTTGTTTAAGTTTAGCAGCGCGGCCCAAGACAGTCCTTGCAGCGATCCAGTTCTAGATGACAGTCAGTAGCGCGGGGCTGGCACCTTGCTAAAGACCGCTGGCGGACGAATCCGCCAGAAGTGCAACAAAGAACTGCTTACGCAGCTAGTTGAGCACCGTAGTTGTCGTCATTGGCAACTAATAGTTTGCAGCTTTGGATTTACGTGATTGGCTACCATCACGGCATGCACCTCAGGGTTCGCAACCGTCGTCGAATCCGAATCGCCCCCATTGTGATATTGCATTATAGCGCAATTCTTTAGGTTTTGGGGCAAACCATTTCTGATGAGGCGGCGAGGGCGTTTTTAGGGCATAAGTCTTTGACGATATGCTCATTAATCGGTGGACAGGGGTTTTCGCTGGCCAGAATGCGTTTGACCATGCTTTCGCCGAGCACGGACAGACCCGCTGTCATCACGGCGGCCCAACCGCGGACCAAGATGCTGGCAGCGTTGGGTACTATGGATGGATCTGCAAGCGGGCCTTTGATGTCGACAGTGTTGGAAAAGACACTGCCGACAGAAATACCCACTCCCTGACGCCCTCGCGAGTCTAGGCTCATGTCCATCGTTTCTTTGCCCAGATCTACCTGAATATTGCCGAGCAAGTTGGCATCATTGGTACGTAAAGCAAAACCGTAAGGTGTGATGCCTTTACCGTCCTTGAACAGCGCTAATACAACGCCACACTCGACCTCCGGCTCCTCACGTTCGATACCGGGTATCAGGGTAGTGAAAATAGAACTGACGAGATCAGCCGTGAACAGTGCTGAGCTGGAGTAGTCAAAGGGTCCCTTGCCCAGCTCTATATAAAGTAGGCCATTGGTGCTGGCCGCAAGTTCAGCTTCGCTGCCGCCTTGGCTTTTAATCGAGATAAATCCGCTGCGTGGGTAGGTGTTTTGGTCCGCTAGGCCGCGCATGTTTTTGAAGTTGCTGGTGAAGTTTAATGATGCCGGCACCGTGTTGATATCCAAATTCACGGTGGCCTCCGCGATGCCCCCGCTGGCCTGGCCAAGGTTGGCCTTTATTAACCATTTCCCATCGGTAAGGCTGCCTTTTAAGCTCAACGCCCTCGCGCTTATCACGTTGCTCTCCAGCGAATCTAACTCCACGTCCACTCGCAGTTTCAAATTCTTTGTGGCCGCTATCGATAACGGCTCAGCGCTAAATAACTTCGCACTGGGAGTGTCGCCTTCTTCGCTTTTGTCAGAAAGAAATCGTAGTGGGCTAAGCAGTATATCGCCGACGAACTCGCTAGTCGTATTGATGGCGGAATCAAGCTTTTCGGGGATTTTAGTTTCCTGCGTTTTAGTTTCCTGGGTTTTGGCTTTGTGAGTTTTAGCCTTGGCACTGATTTCAGCGTTTTCCCAAGGCAGCAGCGATAGGGCACTACTGTGTATGTTGACGTTCAGTAACCGTGGTGTTGTGCGGCGATAAACGATACTGCCTGATAGGTCACTTGCTCCCCATTGCAGCGTGGTGATTTCCGCATGCATGCCATCGAGCAGTCGCGTAGCCTTCATCTCGAGTTTGCGGCGTGTCTGAAGCGATTCACCCTGCTGCGGTTCAGTGGCCTGCAGGTCAACGTAACCGGACATGCTGCTGACCAGTTCGCCGATATTACCCCCTTGGCTGGTTACTTTGGCGGAACCAGAAACCGGAACATGTTGATCTTCCATGCCCTGAATCAGGAACTGATCTAAATCAATGTCCGATAGGTCTGCAGTGGCCTCGAGCGTTGCCTGCAGGCCTTCCCAGGTGACTTTTCCCTGACTTTTGGCTGTGCCGTTGTGGCTGTTGAAATTCAATGCCTTTATATCAAACAGATCAGTGTCTGATGAAGCCTCAAGCAATACGTTTGATAATGCTATGTCATCAAATATCAATGATTCGACATTAAGCGATAACTGAGTCTGACCGAGGTTGTTCAATGAGGAAAGCAGATCTGATGCATCGGCGTCATCTGCATGTTGGGGGATCAGCTTACGCAGCGTCGACACGTTGAGTTTTTTTGATTGCAGGTCGGCGGTTAGCCATGGGTTATGGCTGGATAAAATCGAAATATCGCCGGTTAGATCCTGATCAAAAGAATCGACACGAATGCGGTCAACCTTTACGCCCACAATCCTGTCGCTATCGGTCAATATGTAGGCTTCTCCGGAGAGAAGGATTTTCTCTGCTGTTGCAGATGGTCTCTGCCAGTTGTTGTCGGCTCTTAGCTCCAAGCTTAACTCGGCATCCCCGTGCAGCGCCTTGAACACTTCGCTTATCCCTTTGCCACTGCCTTCAAAACTCATTTTACCAGAGGTACGGCTGATATTGGCACCGGGCTGTCGGAATGCGGAGGATAAATCGAGCCTGTTGAACACGGCGTTAAGCCGAAAGTCGGCAACTTCGCCGGTTTTGTTTGCAGCTGCTAGGTTCAATTTAAAGGTTCCACCATTCCTGCCGGAGCCCGTTGCTGACAACGTGCCACCTTCAGCATTGCGCTGTAGTGTCGTCTTACTCTCGATGAGGTGCACGCCTGGCGCTTCCAAGCCTTTGGCAAGCAGGCTTATATTCATATTGATGTCGGGAAAGATGTTCAAATATTCCGGTATGGCTACTCCCGGCTGCGTTTCTCCCCGGCCATCAACCACCAGGAAGTCCAGATCCAGATTGTTAGCTTCGAGGTTCATGGTCAGCGTGTGTGGCTCGTTTTCGGATAACGAGGCCGATCCAGTGATTTGCCCTTGGCCCAATACGATCATTAGGTGGTCGAGCGACAACTCACCAGAGGCGTTATCCAGCCTAGCGTCAATGGACACAGGCATAGCTTGTTTGTTGTTGTAATGTCCCGCCAGTGAAAGATCACCCGTCAGCGAGTTGAGTAAGGTTGCCCAGGTATCGCCGCTGCCATCGAGCGTTGCATGTCCGTTGCTCCACAACCAGTCTGTGCCCATGTATTTGGAACCCACGCCCGCGTTAATTGTGCGCTCCTGCATGGTCGCATCTGCCGTCACCGCCCAGCCCTGAGGTCCGCTCTTGACGGCCAGCTCACCCGTCAGAATGCCGGTGGGGCCGGTGCTGGACAGAGAGTCAATTTGTACCCCTTGCTCGTTGCTGATGACGACGAAAGAGGTGTCGGTATTGACCTCATTCATCAGTCGGACTTCGTTTATGACGACGCTGCCTTGATGCGCAGGCAGCGACAATAGTGGCACTTTAGATGCGAGCACCTCGGCAGTGGGTTTTGACGGGTCAGAGTCGCTGTAGGCGTCCACGAGGGTGAACATTTGGCCTATCTTCAGGAGAGCAATAGTGGTGTTTGAGCGGTCTGGAAGGCTCCATTTTTCTTGTCCACTGGCATTGACCTGTGCACTCATGTCGGCCGTGCGAAACTCCGCCAACAGGGAATAGGCAGCGGTTTTTGAGGGCTGAATGTTGGTTGTTAAAGAGACCTGTGAGTCGGGCTTTCCCATAACTTCCATCGTTATATCGATCTCAACGGGCGCAAGCAGCAGTAAATCTTTTAACGATTTCAGCTCCGCATCTAGGGTCACTTCTCCCGCTTCACGTTGCTCCCACCATCGTGCGCTTGCGCCACTGAGCAAATTGCGTTGCCAATGGAACCCATTGACCGCGTAGTCTTCGCCGGCAGCGCTGACATAACGTGCTGTGGCGGCCTGCAAATCGGCGGGAAGCCACGGATCAAGAAATCGATAATCGGAGGGAGCAGGAGTGTCAGAGCTAGGCCAGCGCGACGGGCGTATCATCACATTGTCGGCACTGGCATGTTGCAGCCGTATCTCGCCGCGCAACAGGGCGGACAGTACCAGCGATACCTTAACGTTGGTTGCCACAACAGCGGGATCGCCCGTATTTCCCATCACCAGTGTGTCGCTTTCTGCCGTAAGTTGCAGCAGGTGTGCCCTCATTGGGGCAAGCTGCACTGGCAGCCCGAGATTATCGGCGAGCAGGGGTCCCAGTTTGGCGTCCAGTATGCGCCCCGCTAGCGGGTTGCCGATGAATACTAGGGCCACAACGACCAGGATGACAACAGTGACAAAAATACGTCGTTTCAAAGGATTAGACCGCATGCATTAGGGGCAGCTATGATACCAGCGGGAGGTTCCGCTTGCCACGACGTTGGACTGCTGAGAAGACGGGCCTTACTGTTTGACGTTATCGCGCACGATACGTTGTTTTTGGCGGTTCCAGTCGCGATCTTTTTCGGTATCACGCTTATCATGATCTTTCTTGCCGACAGCCAATGCGATCCTCGCCTTCACTAGATGCCCCTTCCAGTACATTTGTGTACACACGCAGGTGAGGCCTTTTTGTGACGTCGAGTCGACGATCTTCGACAGTTCCTTCTTATGTAGCAGAAGCTTACGGGTGCGAGTGGGATCAGTCACGAAATGTGTTGAGGCCGTGTCCAGTGGGATGATATGCGTTCCCAGCAACCAGGCCTCGCCGTTTTTCATGAGCACGTAGGAGTCGGCCAGATCGGCTTTGCCCATGCGCAGACTCTTCACCTCCCAGCCGCTGAGGGCCACGCCTGCTTCGAACGTGTCTAATAGTTGATAGTCAAAACTGGCACGCCTGTTTTGGGCGATGACATTACTGGGTTTTTTAGGTTTCTTTTTGGCCATGGCACGCATTATACGGACAAGGCCCAGAGGTGAAACGTGAATCTTCCTCTTTTCACATCTGACGCCGTGCGGCATTGTAAGATCATGATTATATACCCGTTTTTCGGATGAATATTCCTGCGTTCAATACTCCGGATCGATGGCATTTGCGCACGACATTTGTGCTGGCGCTGTCGGCCTCTGCCTTGGGGATGGGCAATCTGTGGCGGTTTTCGTATCTGACTGGTGAGTATGGCGGTGGGGCATTCGTCATCACCTATGTGCTGTGTTTATTTTTAATCGCAGTGCCGGTCATGGTCGCCGAGGCTGCTTTGGGCCGTTACGGTGGCCCTAGCTCTGTGGCGGCCATAACCCTTGCCAGTGATAGCGCTGGGCTCTCACAGGGATGGCGGCTGATAGGTGTCCTAGCCTGCTTGACCGGGGTGCTGATTCTCGCTTTTTACATTGTAGTGGCCGGATGGAGTCTGGCGTATGCGGGGTTTATGTATGAGGGCACTTTTGCCGCAGCCCCGGCATTAGAAGTAGGGACGCATTTCGAGCAGTATCTGACCGACACGCCAGCGCAAATTTACTGGCAAAGTCTATTTTTACTCGCAGCAGCAGGCATAGTGGTGTTGGGTGTTCAGCGTGGGCTTGGGGTACTGGTCTGGATTGCGGTGCCGCTTATGCTTGTTATGTTGGCGTTCCTGCTCAAGTTCGCAGTCGACTACGGCAATATTGGCGCCACCCGTGATTACCTGTTTTCCGCCAAATTAGCTGATTTCACACCATGGTCAGCACTGGTGGCGCTGGGACATGCTTTCTTTACGCTGGGTGTGGGTGTGGGAATCGGCATCACGTACGGCGCCTACGCCCCACAGAAAACTCCGATTGGGCGCTCGGTAGTGGTGGTGGCGGTGTTCGATACTCTCATTGCTATGCTGGCTGGACTGGCAATCTATTCGGTTGTATTCGCCAATAATATGGATCCAACTGCAGGTCCGGGTCTGTTGTTTATTAGTCTCCCTTATGCATTCGGCAATCTCGATCAGGGAGACTTAGCGGGCACGGTATTTTTTGCGTTGATGGCTCTAGCTGCGTTGGGTTCAGCCGTAGCCATTCTGGAGCCTATTGTCGCCACGGTAAAACGTCAGTTTCTAGTGGAACGTTTCACTGCGACATTAGCCGTTGGTGCGACAGTGTGGCTGCTGAGTCTGGCGGTGGTGGGTTCCTTTATTTCGGTAGCTCGGATCACCTGGTTGGGTAAACCGAATCTGATGAGTTTATTGGATAGCGTTACGGCAAATTTACTGTTGCCTTTGGTAGCACTGCTCATCGCATTGTTTGTGGGCTGGGGTCTGCGGTCTGACATTCTGCGCCCGGAACTGGCTCGGGGTTCCGACGGGTTTTTCTCGCTCTGGCGCTTCCTGTTGCGGTATATTGCTACGCCGGCAATTGCACTGTTGCTGCTTACACCGTTTTATTGGGTATGAGGATTATGCGCAGTAGGTTGGCGGCGGCAGGCTGTAACAAGGTAACATCGCAATCATGACCGTTATCAACCGTAGCGCCTTGCTGCCCTTCAGTGCTTACCAGCTTTTCGAATTGGTGAGCGATGTGGAATCCTATCCGCGTTATATGGAAGGCTGTGTGGGTGCCTGTGTTCTGCGCCGTGAAGAGGATTGGGTTGAGGCCCGCCTGGATCTAGCGCGCGCTGGCATCACCCAAAGTTTTAGTACGCGCAATCGAATGTCGGCTCCGCGGGAAATCACACTGGAATTGATCGACGGTCCTTTTGAACACTTTGCCGGGCGTTGGGACTTTCACGCTCTGGGTGACTCAGCCTGCAAAATGAGTTTGAATCTGGAATTCACGATTAACGGCACGTTGCTCGGTGTTGCAGCGTCCCGGTTATTCGACAAAGCGACAAATAATGTGGTGGATGCTGTAGGTCGGCGTGCCAGTCAAATATACGGTTGATCTTATGAGCGAAAATACTACGATTAAAGTTGAAGTGGCCTACGCGTTGCCACACAAGCAAGCACTTCTCGAGGTCGAATTACCCGTCGGAGCGACGGCTTTAGAGGCCGCGCAGCTGTCAGGTATTGCCAGTACCTTCTATGGGGTGGATCTGGATAACGCCAAGTTCGGCATTTTTGGGCAGGTGATTTCGCCGACGCAGGTTTTGCGCGGCGGAGACAGGGTAGAGATTTATCGGCCGCTCACCGCCGATCCAAAGGAAGTGCGAAAAGCGCGCGCTGAGCGCGCCAAAGAACGTCGACAGCAGGATGCGCCTGATTGAACCCAGTCGTCGCCGCTACTGGTAGGTTGATGATTCCGAAGCGGGTTCTGCTGATGACGAAGTGGCTATTGGAGCGCCGCCTGTTGCGGCCCAGTCCGCTGAAACAAAGTCTCCGAATACGTTAACAAGCGTGTCTTCGTTGAACTCAACCGCGACTCGAGATTGATCCAGAACCGTTGATCCATTGCGTATCATGAACACATAATCCCAGCGATTGCGGTTAAAAGTGTCCTTAATCAGTGGAGTGCCCATGATGAAGTTCACCTGACGCCGACTCATGCCCGGCTTGAGTTGATTGACCATCTCTTGGGTAACGATATTGCCTTGCTCGATGTTTATTTTATAGACACCGGGAAAGCCGCAGGCGCCAATAAAAGCCAGAGTTAGGGAGATCAACAAAATCCGCATGGGATAACACTTCCACTTCCAATATGAGAATGGCATCATACCTCCACTTGTCAGCACAGAGAAGCCCCCAGGTTATGGTTGAGCAAAATCAGGAACTACGCGATGCGGGTTTAAAAATCACTTTGCCGCGTGTCAAGATTCTACAGCTATTGGAATCTTCAGAGCTCAATTCACAGCATTTGAGCGCGGAAGAGGTCTATCAGGCTTTGCGCGATGCCGGAGAGGATGTGGCTTTGGCAACGGTTTACAGGGTTCTCACGCAGTTTGAGGCCGCGGGTCTGGTTTCGCGTCACCACTTTGAGGCTGGTCATTCAGTATTTGAGCTGGCCAAAGGTGAACACCACGATCACATGGTCTGTGTCAGCAGCGGGGAGGTCGTAGAGTTTACCGATGCGGTGATTGAGCAACGCCAACATGAGATCGCCAAAGAACGTGGTTACGAACTGATCGATCACTCCTTGGTGCTATACGTCCGCAAAATAGACCCGGCCTAGCTTTCCAGCATTTCCCGCGCATGCGCTAGCGTCTGCGGTGTAATCTTGACACCACCGAGCATACGGGCAATCTCTTGCACTTTGTCATCATTCCCCAGCTTTTTCAGACTTGTTTCGACAAAGGTGTCGCTACTGGTCTTGGACACCTGCAGGTGATGAGTTCCCTGGGACGCGACTTGGGCTAGGTGGGTCACGCATAACACTTGTGTGCGGTCCGACAGCGTGCGTAATAATTTGCCCACGACTTCAGCAACCGCACCGCCAATGCCAACGTCTACCTCGTCGAACACCATGCTAGCGACGGTAGCGGTGTTTGCCGTCACGACGCCGATGGCCAGACTGATACGTGAAAGCTCGCCACCCGATGCAATTTTGCCCAGAGCTCGGGCGGGCGCACCGGGGTTGGTGCTGATAAGAAATTCGATCTCCTCGTTGCCGTGCGGGTGAGGGTCCTCACTTTTCAGGGGTATGAGAGCAATCTCAAACTGACATCCGTCCATGGAGAGTGACGCCAGGACCGAAGAGGCGTTCTTCACCAGTTTTTTCGCCGCGCTGCGCCGTTTTTTACTCAGGCGAATTGCACTATCCGTGTACTGTGCCGTCAGATCAACCATCTCCAGCTTCAGCTGTTCGATACGCTCGCCACCGCTGGCCAAGCCCTGTAACTCGCCTTGCAGCGAATGGTGCAAATCAGCCAGCCGTTCAGGCATCACCTTATGCTTTCGGGCGATATCGTAAACACTTTCTAGACGCTTTTGCACTTCGCTCAGACGGTCTGGATTGACCTGAACGCTGTCGATATGACGCTGAATCTCACCGCAAGCCTCGCCCAACTGAATGGCGGTAGACTCCAGTAGATTTCTGGCATTGATGACAGCAGCCGTGGCATGAACATCTCCGCCGAGCAATTTCAGGGCCTGGCGTGCGCCCGTTTCTTGATCATCACAGAGCTCCAGCGCTTGATGAGCGCCCTCCAAAATCTCTTCGGCATTGGCGAGTCGGTTTTGCTCCTGTTCCAGCGCAGCCAGTTCGCCCGTCTGCAGGCTTAGGACATTGAGCTCTTCCACCTGGTAGGTCAGCAGCTGTATACGACTGGTGTGTTCATCGGTTGATCCCGTCAATAACGCCAGCTCGCGACGCTTGCGCAGCCAGTCGGAGGCACATTGCTCGACGTCTCGGGTGAGGGGCTTGTGCCCAGCATAGGCGTCCAGTAACGCTCGTTGTACCGGTTTTTGCAGTAGTGACTGATGGGCGTGCTGGCTGTGGATGTCGATCAGTAATGCGCCCAGCTCGGCGCAGTCCTGAAGGGTGGAGACGCTGCCATTGATATAGGCGCGACTGCGCCCATCGGCGGTGACAAGCCGGCGTAATAGGCATTCGTTGCTAGTGTGCAAATCACGATCTTTTAGCCAGGCAATGGCCAGGGGGATAGCGGTCACATCAAAGTTAGCGACAATCTCTGCGCGGTCACAACCATGACGTACGGTCTTCGAATCAGCCCGGTCTCCGAGGCACAGGCCCAGTGCGTCCAGCATGATGGACTTGCCCGCGCCCGTCTCGCCGGTGATCACTGTCATTCCTGAGAAAAACTCCATCTCCAAGGAAGAGACAATGGTGTAGTTGCTGATGCTTATTTGGGCGAGCATGAGAGACCGTCTTTGGACTTTTCGGCAATCTTAGCATGGAACATTAGCGGCCTAAAACCGATTTTCTAAAGCGTATAAGGCGGCTGCAGGAAAGCAGGATCAACGTCGTTACCGTCAATTCCGCCTTTATGCGGCACATACGTGGCCACTTAAATAGCAATGGGACACGACATATGTTGCGTGTATGTCTTTGTAATTTCTGCCTCCTGTGATACACATGTAGGCGTATCATTTTTGGTTGTAACTTATGGCGGCAGGAGTGATTTCAGAACGCGCTAGCATTCTGTTAAAGACATTAGTTGAACATCATATTCAAGATGGTCAGCCGGTTGGATCCAGTACCTTGCTCAAAGTGGCCGGTCTGCCTGTCAGTGCGGCGACTATCCGCAATGTGATGTCTGATTTGGAGGAGCGGGGCTATTTGCACTCGCCCCATACGTCGGCGGGCCGCGTGCCGACAGCTTTGGGTTACCGTTTGTTCGTGGACACACTCTTACAGATTAAAGCCCCGGAAGACGATGCTGTGTCCGCGCTGCGCGCTGAACTCAATCCTGACAAGTCCGCCACCGAGTTGGTGCAGGCTGCCTCCTCGCTATTGTCCAATATTACGGCTCAGGCGGGTCTGGTCACCGTGCCGCGTCAGGAGGCGAATCAACTGCGCCAGGTGGAGTTTTTGCCCCTTTCTGGCAACCGGGTACTGGTGATTCTCGTCGTCAATGAGCGAGAGGTGCAAAACCGTATTATCCATACCCAGCGGCCCTTCACGGAGGCACAGCTGCGTGACGCGGCGGCCATGGTGAACCAGCGCTACGCCGGCCAGGCCCTGAATCAGGTGAAGGAGCGGATATTGCGTGAAATGCGCGAGGCCCGCAGTCAGATAGACAGTTACCTGGAAGATTCGCTCGATTTAGCCAGCAAAGCGCTGGATCAGGAGGGTGATGGTGAGGAGTGTATGATGGTCGGCGAATCTCGGCTTCTCGGCAGCGCCACCGCTGAGGAAATGCCTACGTTGCGTGATCTATTTGAGTCCTTTGAACAAAAAAAGGATTTGCTGCACCTGCTGGAGCGCAGCACTCGTGCCGAGGGTGTGCAGATCTTTATCGGTGAGGAGGCCGGATACGACGTATTTGGTAACTACAGTGTGGTCACTGCCCCCTACAATGATGGTTTCCGGACACTAGGCGTGCTGGGAGTTATCGGTCCCAAACGCATGGAGTATGCCCGCGTTATCCCTATTGTCGATGTCACTGCCCGGATGCTCAGCTCGGCGCTTTCAAGCTAGCGACGGTCACCCCTCGGCGGTCAATTACGCGTCCGTCAATTCTTGTAAATTCCGTGCGGCAAACCTTGAAATGGCTGCGGCTGACCCCATATCCCGATAACGATTTCTGATTGTGCGGCTTCACAGAGTTGCGCATGAGTAGTCATCACTTTACAGGGAGTGCCAGCGTGGCGAAACAAGACCCAAATCAGCCAGGGAGCGATGAGCCGCTTGATGGCGTCGTAGATAGTGCAGCAGATAGTGCAGCAGCGCCTGAGGCTGCAGACGATGGCCCAAGCGCGGAGATATTGTCTGCGGAAGAGCAGATAGAGAGGCTCGAAGAGCTGTCTCTTATACACATCTCCGAGC
>CAJXTK010000064.1 GCA_913061115.1 uncultured Haliea sp. | reverse complement strand
CCTGCAGAGAGTCGCGTCTTAATCCTTCTCACAGATGGACAAGACACTGCCAGCTCAGTAAAACCCCTAGACGCGGCAAAACTCGCGGCCAGCCTGGGCATTCGAATTTACACCATTGGCATTGGGGCGGACGCGCTGACCTTACCCGGTTTGTTCGGTTCTGGTTTCGGCAGTCGTCAGGTCAATCCGTCAGCGGAGTTGGACGAGGCTGGACTGCAGGAAATCGCCCGCCAGACGGGAGGCCAGTATTTTCGGGCTCGCAACCCACAGGAACTCGCCACAATCTACCAAATACTTGATCAGTTAGAGCCCCAAGAACAATCAACCGCGACCTACCGCCCAAGACAGTCTCTAAGCTACCTACCTCTGCTTGCAGCGCTGTTGCTAAGCTTTTTGTTAGCGTTGCGACACTGCTGGCATTCAATCAGTTGGCGCGGTGCTGCTGCGCTGCACGATCCGCGGAAGGACTCCTGATGGACATGCACCTGATGCGGCCCGAGTGGCTATGGACACTGGTGCCCGCCCTTATCCTCATTGTAATGCTATGGCGGCAACGGGGGCGAACAGGTAGCTGGGATGCGGTCATTGCCCCTGAACTATTGCGCCATCTGGTGGGAGACAGCGCGAGCTTTCGCGGCAGTAACTTGCTACCGCTTGTATTGCTGGGTTGGCTCATTGCTGCAGTGGCGGCCAGCGGTCCCAGCTGGCAAAAAATTCCACAGCCCGTTCACCAGAAACAGGACGCATTGGTGGTGCTGTTGGATTTGAGCGACTCAATGAAATCGGCAGACCTTGCGCCATCACGGGTCGATCGCGCGCGCCAAAAGTTACTCGACCTATTACAGCAGCGTCGTGAAGGGCAAACGGGGTTAATTGCCTATGCGGGTGATGCCCATATCGTTACGCCCCTCACTGACGACACACTGACCATCGCCAACCTATTACCGGCATTGCAGCCCGATATGATGCCCCTGCTCGGCAGCGATCCCGTTAGCGCGCTGGCACAGGCATTGGAACTGTTGCGCTCTGCCGGCATTCGCCGCGGCACAATACTCCTTCTGACCGACGGGGTCTCCGAGAAGGACAGTGACGCTATTGAGAAGGTCATGGCAGGCAACCCGTCCCAGTTGAACATTATCGGCGTAGGCACTGCCACGGGGGCGCCTATCCCTCTGTTAGAAGGTGGTTTTCTGAAAGATGATACGGGCGCCATTGTCATGCCGCGACTGGACGAGGCAGGGCTGCGCAAACTCGCCGACGCGACAGGAGGCCGCTACAGACGTCTGCAGATAGACGACACCGATATTGAGTTTCTGCAGGCGGAAAACCTGTTCAATGAATCAGAAGAGACACTGGCATTAGATAGGACTGCCGACGCTTGGGAAGATCAGGGCTACTTTTTTATACTGGCATTGTTACCTTTAGTGTTGGGGCTATTTCGACGTGGCTGGATATTGACACTACTGCCGGTACTGTTTCTGGTGCAACCAGAGCCGGCTAGCGCTGGGGTCTGGGATGATCTGTGGCTGACACCCGATCAACAGGGGCAACAAGCCTTGCAACGCGGTGACGATGAGACGGCTGCCGCGCTGTTTAAGAATCCTGAATGGGCAGGGACAGCGGCCTATCGCAACAAGGACTACGAATCTGCAGTCACACACTTCAGCGATCTCAACAACGCTAATAGCGCATACAACCGGGGCAACGCCCTTGCGCAGGCTGGACAACTCGACGAGGCTATTGCCGCGTATGAAAAGTCGCTCGCGCTTCAGCCCGATCGCACTGACGCGCAGGAAAACCTCGCGCTGCTCGAGAAGCTTAAAGAGCAGCAAGATCAAGATCAAGATCAAAAACAGGATCAGCAAGACCAGCAGGATCCAAAGGACCAACAGGACCAACAGGACCAACAGGACCAACAGGATCAGAAAGAACAGCAAGAACAGCAGGATCAGCAGGATCAGCAAGAGCAACAGGACAGTGCGTCTGAGGATGAAGCGGAGCCAGACCCAGAGGCGCCAGAAGAGTCTCAGGCAGAGCCAAAAGAGGCCGCGCCTGAGGAGCCAGAAGAACCTCAGGAGCTGCCACCCATAAGTGCCGCCGAGCCGGGTGACGAGGAGCGCGATCAGGCGATGGAACAGTGGCTGCGACGCATACCCGACGACCCTTCAGGTTTACTGCAGAGAAAATTTCTTTATGAAAGTCGTCAACGACAAGAACAGGGCCTTGGGAGAGATGATGAAACCTATTAGTAATACACTGGCGGCTCTGGTCATATTGATCATGACGCTTGGCGGCTCTCCTGCCATGGGAGCCATAAATGCCAGCTTGGATCGCGATAGAGTTGCTCTGGGTGATACGGTGCGACTGACCATTATCGCCACAGAGAATGAAAAACTGAAGGATGCGGATCTGCGTGACCTGACCGAGAATTTCGAAATCATCGGACGCTCAACCAACAACAGCACCAGCATCGTCAATGGCCGCATGTCTCAAACTCGAAAAGTCATTATCGATCTCATGCCGAGACGTGCGGGCAGCTTATACGTCCCTTCGATTCGTATTGGACAGAATAGCACGCAAAGCATACGGATCCAGGTTAGCCCTGCCTCCGCTGCGCCGACTGGCGAACAAACCGTTGTGTTCGAAGCAGAGGTAGACAAGGACAGCGTCTATGTTCAGGGACAAGTTATTCTGACCCTACGCATTCAGCAGTCCATCAACTTGGATGGGGGTAATATTTCTGAGCTAAAACTCGATAACGCCTTTGTCAAACCCCTCGAGCAACATTCATTCCAACGCAATATCGATGGGCGACCGTGGCGCGTGAACGAAGTGCGCTACGCGATTTTTCCTGAGAAAAGCGGGACGCTGGAGATTCCTGCTCAAGTTTTTTCCGGACGAGCCAGCCGCGGTCGGCAGAGCGTTTTCGACCTTGGCGGCGGCGGACAGCTTCTACGCCGTAACAGCCAACCGATATCCATTAACGTACTACCTAAACCTAGCAGTTTTACTGCGGACACCTGGCTACCCACTCAGAGTCTGACACTGCAGGAAACCTGGTCCAGTGAGCCGAATGAATTGCGGGTCGGCGAATCTGCCACTCGCACTATTACGATTGTTGGTGAAGGTCTACAGGGTGCCCAGTTACCACCCATCCTCTTTACACCCATCGACGGTGTGAAATACTACCCTGATCAACCCACAATCGAAGACCAAGAACTGACTGACGGTTTAGTGGGCATCAGACAAGACAGCGCTGCAGTGGTGGCGATTCGGCCGGGCACCTTCCTGATTCCGGAGATCAGAATACCCTGGTGGAACACACAGACCGAACAGCTGGAATATGCGGTCTTGCCCGAACGTGAAATTAATGTCGCAACGGCCGAAATCACTGGCCTCAAAACAGAACCCGTTCTACCGGCTACCCCCATCGACATTACTGCCACACCGCTGACGAACCCCACTCGCCATTGGCTAGGCGGGCCGATCTGGCCAATAGTGAGCGCGATCAGCACGCTGGGCTGGATTCTTACGCTTCTCTATCTGTGGCGAGTGCGCCGCTCAACAGCGCCTAATAAGCCCCATGCACCGGATACTTCCGCCGAGAAACAGGTGTTCAAGCAACTCCTCGCTGTCTGCGCCGACAATAACGCGGCCCGAACACGCGGCGCAATCATTGACTGGATAGCGGCTTTCAAGCCAAAGGCCTCTCCCGTGTCGCTGGACGAGATCGCAAAGCTATTGGGGGACGAGGAGTTTTCGCGAGAGATCGATACACTGGATACCTGTCTCTACAGCTCTGATCAGGATCACTGGGATGGCACTAGTTTGGCTGACTGTTTACACAGATTACGCCGAGCGAGTGGACATGGGGGTGATGAAACGGCAGAGCCAATAAAGCTCTATCCAAACGGGGACTAACTGAAAAAGATAAGCGGTGGCTAGGCCACCGCTAAATTTGCTGCCAGATGCGAGTACTAAAGAGGCTTAACGTTATTAGCGCAAGGACCCTTCTGGCCTTGACCAACTTCAAACTCAACTTCCTGACCATCATTCAAAGTCGCGTAACCGCCGCCAGTCTTTATCTCTGAATGGTGAACGAAAAGGTCTTTACCACCGTCTTCTGGAGTAATAAAACCGAAACCTTTATCCGCATTGAACCACTTAACAGTACCTTTACTCATATTACATACTCAAAATTGTTGGTGAATGATTGTAATTCCCCACCTCGCATTCACCGGTACGAAGTGGGAATTCTTTGAAATTAACGATTTATATGCTGCTGTCTGTAGCCGGTTGGGTATCTACATCGGCAGATATAGTAGCACCTTCTTCTTCAATATGCCCTTCTTCAGCCTTTCTCAAGCGCTTTTCTTCTTTTTTCTTCTTCTTTGCGAGCTCTTTCTGTCGTTTTTCGAACGCGTAGTTAGGTTTAGCCATCGAGATTCTCTTCTATAAAGGTCAACTATACGGTCATATTCGTGTCATCCGTTGCACTTTCGGGACTCTATCACACCCGCCAAACACCACAAATTCATGTTTTCATTAGCTCGAGCGGCAGACCCGCTACGGCTGAGGCCAGTAATTTAACATATCTGACGCGCAATTACTTGGTGGCAACGGGAGCTTATTACCCTTCTAGGCCGCGATACATCACCTTACTGCAGTGATTTGCTCACAATCTCAAACACATCCGGCGAGAGCGCTGGCTCTGCGGCCAGCCGTTCCAGCTCAGCACGCATCAATTCTCCTCTATCAGTATACCGGCGCCACTTTGTCAGAGGCGTTAACAACCGCGAAGCCAACTGAGGATTAAGACGATTCAGCTTGAGCACAACATCACCGAGAAAGCGGTAACCGGAGCCATCAAGATGGTGAAAATTGATCAGGTTCTGGTTGACGAACCCCCCCACTAGGGCGCGCACCTTGTTAGGATTGCCGAGATCAAAGTCGGCATGAGCCATCAGTGACTGTACCCGCGAAAGTCCTTCACTATCGGGGATAGCGGCCTGCAACTGCAGCCACTGGTTGACCACTAGCGCTTCATGTCGCCACTCCTGGTGGAAGTTTGCCAGCGTGCTATCGCGAAGCGTGTGATCGCCATAGAAAGCAATTTCTTTAAGCGCAGCCTGCCGATCAGTCATATTAGTCGCCTCTCGGTACTGCGTAGAAGCCAGCGCGAGGTTGTCCAGACTTGCGCTGACCAGATAGGCCAAGCACATATTGCGCAAACTGCGATCGGCGATTTGAGCCGCTTCAGGCGCGTAGGGTTGCCTGCTCTCCAAACCTTGGTAGCGCGCCAAAAATAGTGGTGCGAGGGCCGTACCTAATGCACTGCGCACCCAATCTCGGGCGTGATGAATGGAATCAACGTTGGCGCCACCCGACTGACTGGCTTGCTCCGCCAGATAGTCTTCGCCTGGCAGACGCAGCATCTCAGCCACCATGGCAGGATCAAGGGAGTCGTCGCGCAACAGATCGCCGCAGGCCTCTATCAGCAACGGATCGAGCATCATCGACGTGCCTGACAAGAATTGCTGCTCGACCTCGAAAATAATGCGTGTCACCAGCGTCTGAGCACTGTCCCACCGCACAAACCCGTCGCCATCCCGACGCATCAGGGCACAAAGGTCGTGCGAGCTATAATCATACTGTAAACGGACAGGTGCAGAAAATCCGCGCAGTAAGGAAGGCACCGGGCGCTCTGTCACCCCCTCGAACACGAACGACTGCGTTGGCTGATCTACAGTCAAAACCGTGTGCGTGTTGTCACTTGTTTCCAGATCTGCAGGTGCACCGAGTTGACGCAACGGTAAATTACCCGCCTCACCTAATAGGCCTATAGCAAGAGGAATAACAAACGGCAATTTCTCGGATTGTCCCGGCGTCGCGGGACAGGATTGCTCCACGTGCAGCGTGTAGCACTGGGCCGTTTCGTCATACTCGTCCTGCACCGTTAGCTGCGGCGTTCCCGCCTGAGAATACCAATTGCGGAACTGCTTTAGATTGGCGTCGCTGGCATCTTCCATGGCCAACACGAAGTCTTCGCAGGTTACCGCCTGCCCGTCGTGGCGCTCGAAATACAGGTCCGATCCTCGCCGAAAGCGTTCTGCACCCAGCAACGTGTGAATCATCCGAACGACTTCAGCGCCTTTTTCATAAACTGTGGCCGTATAAAAATTATTGATTTCAATAAACGATTCTGGGCGCACCGGGTGGGACATTGGTCCCGCATCCTCAGCAAACTGAACAGCGCGCAGCAGCGTGACATCCTCTATCCGCTTCACCGTAGACGAACCCATGTCCGCAGAGAATTGTGAATCACGAAAAACAGTAAAACCCTCTTTAAGACTCAGCTGGAACCAGTCCCGACAGGTCACCCGATTGCCGCTCCAATTGTGAAAATACTCATGCGCCACAATCGACTGAACACGATGAAAACCGAGATCCGTGGTGATCTGAGGACTGCACAACACGCAGGAGGTATTGAATATATTCAGGCTCTTGTTTTCCATGGCGCCCATGTTGAAGTCATCCACAGCGACAATATTAAAGATATCCAGGTCATACTCTCGACCGTAGACCTCTTCGTCCCAGCGCATAGACTGCTGCAGCGAGCGCATGGCATGGCCGCACTTATCAATATCTTTTTTCTCCACATAAATTCGCAGGGTGACTTCACGATCATTCATTGTAGTAAAGCGATCTTCTATGTGTTCCAGATTGCCTGCGACCAAGGCAAACAAGTAGGCAGGCTTGGGGAACGGGTCATGCCACACCGTACGATGGCGCCCCTCGGCAAGCTGTTGCGCCTCAATAAGATTGCCATTGCTGAGCAACACCGGATAGCGCTCACGCTCCCCTTCGACTGTCACGGTAAAAACTGACATGACGTCGGGCCGATCAATGTAATAGGTAATTCGTCGGAAACCCTCTGCCTCGCACTGGGTACAAAATAGGCTTCGAGACTGATATAACCCTGACAGCGACGTATTCTCCTGCGGTCGAATGCACGTCTTACAGGCCAGCACACACTGCTCGGGAACCGCATGAATAACCAGCGATTCTGCGCTGACACTATACTCGTGCTCTTCTAATTCTCTGCCGTCCACAGACACGGACAGCAACTCCATCTCCTCGCCATTCAACGAGAGAGACGTATTGTGTGTCAATGAGCTAATGCGCAACAGATGAATACGAGAGGAGACAATGACGTGATCCTCGTGCAGATGAAAATACAACTCAGTCCGATTGATCAAGTAAGCGGACGGCTGGTAGTCTTTAAGATAGACTGTTCCTGGCGTGGTATCGGCCATAGATCTACCCTGTGGTCGACAGGGAAATATGGTAGCCGCCGTATTTACGCATATTGATGACCCCACTATCGAATATCAAATACTGCCCTTTGATTCCCATCAAGGTGCCACCAATCGACGGTGTCTTGTCTAGGTTGAATGAGGAGACCTTGGTCGGATACTCGAGCACGGGGTACTGAATGTGGGTTTCCGGCTCGGAAACCAGCTCAGTGATCGCTTGTATACCGAACTCCTGTCCTAGCGCATCAAGCCCAGCGGCACATTCTTGCATCAGGCGCTGCCGCACCTGCTCAAGGTCACAGGGCTCGGCATCACCTTTAAGCATCGCCTGCCAGTTGGTCTTATCGGCAATATGACTTTTGAACAGGCTTTCCACTAACCCAGAATACAAGCGAGTGGCAACACGAAAAATAGGCTTTGCCTGGGTCGCCCCCTGATCCATCCAGCGCGTAGGAACCTGAGATCCACGCGTAATGCCCACTTTGATGCCCGATGTGTTAGCAAGATACACAACGTGATCAACCATACAATGTTGTTCTCCCCACTGGGGCTCGCGGCATGTTCCTGCGTCATAGTGACATTTTTCAGGGCTGACAATGCAGCTGTCGCATTGTGCCAGGCGTCTGAAACAGGGGTAGCAATAGCCTTGATTAAAACTTTTGTTGATCTTGCGGTCACAGTGGATGCAGTGAATCTGGCCCTTGAAATCCAGCTGCAGTTGCCGGCCAAGGTAGTCATTTAATGGGATTTCATGCTCACCCAGCAACATTGTGTATCGCACAGTGTCTTCCAGCTGTGTTTTCATTTTGCGCACAGCGCCCGTTGCTACAACATCCGGCAAGTCAAACTCCTATTCTTTCCAATTCAGAGGTGTTTCCAGTGGAGCATCACAACTATCACCGGCCTTTTCTTTTTTCTCGATATATCCAACACGATCCTGTTCTGACAGATGGCTCTCACCCCAGGCAATAATGGCCTGCATAGCATTTTCGCGCTGCTGCGGCGTCACAGTTCTGCCGTCGGGCCATTTACCCAGCTCCACCGAACGAATAAGGCTCTGGTAAATTTCCGGCGACATCGTTGCAATGAGCTGAACGTAATCCATCTAGATTTTCACGCTATTTAGGGCGGGGTAGATTATACCTTTGGAGCTGCGGCCTTGTCGCTATCCAGCCTCGAAAACCCGGCAAATACGACTCCCACAACAGCACCGCAAAGAAGCCCGCCCAAATGCGCTGCATTGGCAATCGCCCCGAAACCCAACACTTCGACCATGCCGGACATACAGACCAGCAACCAACCCACCATGAAAATCATGACGGCCTTTGGAGGCTGTATGGGCCAAGCTGGCTGCAGCTGCGGTGCTGCCCAGGAAAAACCCAACAGGCCGTAGACCACGCCTGACATACCGCCAAACAGACCCCCGCCTCCGAATTCAAACTGGCTAGCATTGGACACCACTGCAATCACTAGAAATAGCATAAACATATTGAGATGCCCCATAACCTGCTCTACTCGTCGCCCTAGATCCCATAACCAGAGACAATTAAAGACAATATGTAGCCAGCCAAAGTGCAGAAAAGCCGGTGTAATCAGTCGCCAGTATTGGCCATCAATAGCCTGGAACAGGCCTTGGTTATCGCTAACCTGAGAGGAAGAAAAGCTCAAAGCGTCCAACCAATTCATTGGCATATATAAATACATTAAAAAACCGCCAACACTCAACAGTATAAGCGCGAGAGTCACAGGCGCGTTAAGCAATACAGCGCGCATCGGTATCGTTGTGTCCTGGCTTGCATGACGAGTACGCTCTATGCGAACGTCTCCGGCGCGCCATGCTTCATAGAGGTCTTGCACCTGCTGAGCTTGATCCTGCCGACCGACCAACACGATCTGACGTCCACCCTCCTCAAAAATACGGTGCATAACGCCGTGTTGGTGCAAGAGCCCACTCAGAGGCAGAAGGTCTTCCTCAAGAGCGACACTGAGAGCTTGGTAAGTATCCTGCATCAGCTGACCAGCGCATTGCTCCAGCGCAGCTTGTCTCTGCAACTGGCGTAAAAGCTGTGTCCCATCGGGTGCAGCAGCGTGAGACGGTAAGGATTCTTGCGGATGTGTACTGAATCCCCAGGCCGCGCCTTGATCTTGACCTGCCCGTCGCAAGTGACCGCTGGGTGAATACGATTGCGCGCCAGTATATCTAACCGAATCTCACTGTTGCCGTCGACCACAATAGGCCGACTGCTGAGCGCGTGAGGAAACATAGGCACCAGCACGATAGCATCGAGCGTGGGATGCATAATGGGCCCGCCCCCGGACAAGGAGTAAGCCGTAGAGCCGGTTGGCGTTGAGACAATGAGCCCATCCGCACGCTGACGATAAACAAAGGTATTATCGATAAACAACTCAAATTCGATCATCTGGGCCGACGTGCCGGAATTAACAACAACGTCGTTGAGCGCATCGCCACGACCCACGAGCACCTCATCACGCCGAACCTCTGTCTCCAATAAAAAGCGACTTTCTCGCTCGAAGTGGCCATCCAGAACCTGTGGAACCTTCTCGGCAATATCATCCGGCGTAATATCGGTCAGAAAGCCGAGACGACCGCGGTTGACGCCGATCACGGGGGTTTCATATTTCGACAGTGTGCGTGCAGCACTCAGCAGGCTCCCATCTCCCCCTACCACAATAACCAGATCGGCCTCCTGGCCAATTGCCTCTAAAGAGGCTAGACGACATTGGTGATTAGGTACTACATGGCCCAGAGTGTCCTCTAGCAGCACCTCAAGACTGCGCGCCTCAAGAAGCTCCAGCAACATACGCAGCACGCCAGTCAAGCCACGCTGCCGACTGCGACCCACCAAACCAATTTTTTTAAATGTTCCCTGCATTGAGCCTGCTGCCATGGCCTGAAGTCCTGCTATTATAACCATGAATGAACCGTGTAGTGCAGTGAACATCAGTTATCCTTACAAAACACAAGAAGTGCGCGATCTGGCCTGGGCCTGCTTCTCGCCTACCCTGCTGAACCTTGGGCAGACAGAGGTTAGCGCGCCTGGAGTAAGCCCCTGTGGCTTGCCGTTCACCCCGCCCAGACGAGCTTGGCTGGCCCAATTGGACCGGGATGCCACATCCCTGATGACACACCTGTCGCAGCGACCTACGCACCGTCTGGGGATCTATTTCGAACAGCTGTGGCACTTTTTCCTGCAGCAGGACCCCGAGATCGAACTGGTATCTCACAACCTACCCATACATCACCAAGGCAGAACTATCGGCGAATTCGATTGCCTATATTACTGCCATCGGCGCGAATGCCATGTTCATCTTGAACTAGCGGTCAAGTATTTCCTCCGTTTACCACGGCCTGGGGTTAGCGATATGACGAGTGCATTATCGGATTGGGTTGGGCCTGACAATCGTGACCGGCTCGACCTAAAGCTGGAGCAGTTGTTACAACGTCAAATCCTGCTGGGCGATCAACCGGCGGCTCAACAGGCGTTACATAATCTAAACATAGTCAATCTAACGAAAGAAATCGCTTTGAAGGGGTATTTGTTCCAAGCGCCCGCGCCCGCGCCCGCGCCTGCGATAGCCCCAAATACCGCCGGGCCGCCGGGTTATAACCACGATTGCAAGTTGAATCCTTGGGTCCCCCTCGATCAGCTTGAATTGCATTGTGACACTCTCAATGCAGTGGCTTACATGATGCTGCCTAAAATGAAATGGCTTAGTCCGGCGTACTGCGAACATACCGCGGATAAGATGACAAAACATGCACTCCAAGCGCAGTCAGGTGAACATTTCAGTCGGGGTTCTTACCCTCTAATGATCGCCGCACTCGACGAGTTCGGCCATGAGTCAAGCCGCTTTTTTATCACGTCAAACCGCTGGCCAGAGGTCAACGGCTAATCAAAAGCAAACACTCGGTGCACTTGTGCCACGCTTCGAACCACACTGCCTGCTCAGAGTTTGCTTTATTGACTCAGGATTATGTACCCACTACCTGTCTGATTTTCATTGGCAACACACGGGGTACGTCTATAAAGCCACGATGATTTTTGATGGTATTGTAAGCGGAGGCCAGCCCAAGCTGATCCATTTGCCTGCCTCGCTGAGCGATACACTACACAATTGTTTTCGCTATCGCCGTCGATGGGAAGGCGTGGGGGGAGCGCGCAGCTAGTGAGTGTCAGTGATATAGTAGCACCTGACCCTGTGAGACTACTGGAAATAAAAGTATGGCAAGCCACTCTGACCTTAAATGGCCTTTTCGCTGGGATCTTCTGTTGCGCTACCGCTTTATCGAAACCATCGCGCTATGGGAAGGACGCCTGACCACCCGCCATCTCTGCGATACCTTCGGCATTGGTCGGCAACAAGCCAGTAAAGACATCAACAACTACATCCGTGAAGTCGGCCCTGGCAATCTACAGTACGATAAGTTTCTCAAAGGCTACAAACCGACACCCCAATTCAAACCGCAGGTGACCGAGGGGCTGGCCGATGAATATCTGCACCTGATGGCGCGCAACAACGAACTGATGAATGTGTTCGAATCGCTGTCACTCAATGTAGCCAACGTCGAGGTGCTCTCACTACCGGTGCGTGACGTCAAACCTGAGGTGCTTCGTCCCATCATGCAGGCAGCCAGGCAGCAAAAGAGACTCGATGTAGACTACGTATCCCTGAATCACCCAGACAGAGAGGGGCGAATCATTGTGCCCCACACCCTGGTTTATAGCGGGCTACGTTGGCATGTGCGCGCCTGGTGTGAGAAAAACGCCGAGTATCGCGACTTCGTACTGAGTCGATTCCGAGGCATCCCGGACATCATGGATGAATCGGAGCATGGCGCTGAAAGCGATACCGAGTGGAATACTCACATCACCGTACGTATCGTACCCGACCCCAGACTGAATCCAGAACAGCAGGAAGTGGTAGAGATGGATTACGGCATGGAAAACGGTGTACTGGAGGTTTCTACCCGCGCGCGGCTTGTGCCCTATGTACTACATCTTTTGCATATCGAACCCAAGGAATTAGCTGAGGATTCGACCGCCCAACAGATTGTGGTAGAAAATCGCTCTGAATTGAAACCTTGGCTGTTTGGGTAGACAGTGCCAAAGGATAAGTGCTGCCACAGGGCACACCGTCTGTACCTTTACCTAAGTGTAAAAACTGTTGCTGCCGCCACCGCTGCCCACAGCAGCTCTTCAACATAGGCACCCAGAACCAAAAGACCCACGGTGACGGCCCCAATAGCGATCAACCGATCTGCCCATGGAGTGATGTGCTCCTGCTCAACGGGCCCTTCCCTGCGCTGCAGTAACTCACGCGTGATACGGTATTCAATGCGCTTTGCTGTTGCTGTTGCTGTTGCTGTTGCTGCTGTCGTCGTCATAATGCCACGTCCTTCGCTACTCGCTAGTCGTGGCACCATGATCCCAGTCGCTTCACCCACACACCATCTGTCCCCTTTTCAATCCGATTGAAAAGGCGACACGTGAGTAAGAGGTGGCTAGTCCTCCCTCCTCCTTAGGCGGCGCCACAACGTAACACCTGCTAACACCAGCCCCCCTGCTACTATCCCGATTAAAATGCTGCAGAGGGTTGACGTTAAGAACGCCAGAAACGGTCCGACGGTCTCTATCTGTCCGATATAGGTTGACAGCGACTGTACACCCTCCTGCAACTCATCAAAGCCGTGCACAAGAATGCCTCCGCCCACCATAAACATGGCGACGGTACCCACCACTGCCAGAAATTTCATCAACCAAGGGGCGAATATAATGAAACGCCAACCCATCCAGCGCACAAATTGTAGCCAGGCACCAGGCCCTTTCCTCTCCATCAGATACAGACCGGCATCATCGAGTTTGACGATGCCAGCAACCAAACCATACACGCTGATGGTCATAGAAAATGCAATGATAGAGACGACTAAAACCTGACCCAAGAAAGTCATTCCAGAAACCACGCCGAGTGTCAGAACAATTATTTCAGCCGACAGAATAAAGTCCGTGCGTATCGCCCCTTTGATCTTGGTCTGCTCGTATTGCACAAGATCAAGCGAAGAGTCTGCCAAGCGCTCAACTAACTTCTGGCGATGTGCTGCTTTCTTTGTACTATCGCCAAAAGCTGTGTGGGCAATTTTTTCAAAGCCCTCATAACACAAGAACAGTCCGCCTAAAATCAGTGCGGGGCCAATTAACCAAGGCGCGATAAATGAAATGGTAAGCGCCGCGGGAACTAAGATGCACTTGTTGCGCAACGAGCCCTTTGTGACAGCCCACACAACGGGCAACTCTCGATCAGCGCGCACGCCTGTCACTTTTTCTGCATTAACGGCTAAGTCATCACCCATTACAGCAACGGTTTTCTTAGCCGCCACTTTAGTCATCAGCGCCACGTCATCCAGCACTGCTGCGATATCATCTAGCAGTAAAAGTAAGCTGCCTCCTGCCATTTAAAGTTGACTCCTACTAGAGACCCTAACCACGGCGGCATGCCAAGGTGAAAGAGTTGGAATGAGTTGCGCTAGTCACGGGAGTGTACATGCCCAATCGCGACACGCAACTGTAATGGAAGAGAGTAGCCTATACCGCGAAACAATGCGGCATTGAATGATCGAACAAACGCACAACAAACCCTTCAAGGTTTATAGCGCAGCGCAATGACGGCTAGACGCGATTTTTTACAGATCAAGAACATTGAAACGGCTAAGCTGTTTGACGCACTCTTTGGGGTACTGGGTCAGTGAAATTCAGCACTGGCGTGTGATCAAAAAACGCTGCCATCAATGCAGGGTTCTCTCTGTACTTTGGATCATTCTTAATTTCGCGGATCTTTGCAACAGGTAACGTAGAGCGGGACAGAAGGTAAAGATGATGATAAAAATCATAATCCTCCTCTGACGGCCTCCTTAGCAAACCTGCGCTTTCAGCTGCTATCACATCCTCACTGTACTTATAGGTCGGATAGCTGGTCATATTCGGCAACATAAAAGTGTTCATGTCGATAGGGAACCTGAGCAAAAACTCGAAGGTTTCTTCTAGGTCATCAACCGTCTCGAAATCTACACGGGTAATCAAATCGTAAAAACCTGTAATACCAGCGCCGACAATCTCCTCTGCGGCCGCGATTACCCGGTCCGTTTTAGTGGGACGATTGAAATGCTCCTTCAGAACTCGTTCGCTGCCAGACTGCACGCCCATAGTGATAGCAACGCAACCCGCTTCTTTGAGCTTGTCCAGCAGCGCTCTATCATGTGTGGTCGGGTAGGAGTAACACCAAAATGGCAATCCAATCTCTTGTGTATAGCGGGGTAAAAATTCTTCAAGCCACCGCGGGTGGACTCTGAACACGTCATCATAAAACATCACTTTCTTAATACGCAAATGGCTTTTCGCCCAAAGCAACTCATCAATTATGCTGTCCACTGACTTGCGACGAAGAGAGTTTTTTCGCCCAAACATATCCTGATATTTACTCTCAATACAAAAATGGCAGGAAAATGGGCAGCCACGCTGAGTCATTATCGAATAGCTTTTCGAGCCCTCGGGATGATAGTCTCGCTCTATTTTGTCTTCGTTAATGTAAACATAGCGATCTCTCGCCCAGTCGGGGCACTGTCTCTTATACACATCTCCGAGCCCACGAG
>CAJXTK010000063.1 GCA_913061115.1 uncultured Haliea sp. | reverse complement strand
AAAAGAGGTAATGGCCCAGGGTCTGCTCGGGATGGTGGCACCAGGTGCGATAGGGTAGGGCGGCCTTGTTCTTTCTCGCGAAGATGAGCCAGAATCCTGTCGATAACGTCCTGGTCCTCAATACAGGCGATGACCTTTACCGATCCACCGCAATGACCGCAAACCTCGATATCGATGTCGACTCCAGGCGGGAGCCCATCGGAGTTAATGCCACTCTGGGCTTCAGTGGGGTCCCTACTGTGCATCAATAAAGAATTCGAATAGACTAGACGTGTCGTATAAACTACCCAGTACCCGCGTATTTGCGGTATTAAAACTTAGCTAACAACACAAGCGGATAGCCCACCCCATGTTTGAATTCACGGTAAACGATAATGCTTATGCCGTAGACGTAGAGCCAGACACTCCACTGCTTTGGGTTTTGCGCGACCATTTGCAATTGTTGGGTACGAAATTTGGCTGTGGCGCGGGCCTCTGTGGCGCATGTACGGTGCACTTGGACGGGACCGCAACGCGGAGCTGTGTGCTGCCGATTAGCGCCGTTGCTGATCGGCGCATAACGACTATTGAGGGATTGGGTGGCGAGCATCCAGTGCAGCAGTCGTGGATTGATCACAGCGTGCCGCAATGCGGCTATTGCCAGTCAGGACAAATCATGAGCGCAGTGGCATTACTTGATGGCAACCCAAGCCCCAGTGAGACAGATATAGAGCAGGGTATGGCCGGTAATATTTGCCGCTGTGGCACCTATCCGCGGATAAAAGCAGCCATACAATCGGCGGCACAGGCTGAGTACTATAGCGCCTCCCACACGAGTAATGAAACCGTTGGAGATGACGTATGAGCGTCTCCCGACGGGGTTTTATAATAGGCACTGCCACTGTAGGCGGGGGCCTGTGGCTAGGATTGAGCCTGCGCGGGGATGCTCCCTATCCCAATGCGCGCGAGGGTAGTTTTCAGCCCAATGCTTTCCTGCAGATCACTCCTTCTGGTGAGGTGATATTTCAATTGCCTAAATCAGAGATGGGACAAGGTATACAGACCTCTCTGACGACTCTGCTCGCCGAGGAACTAGACTACGAGCCCGCTGACATCATTATTGAGTATGCCGGCGTGCACAAAGACTTCGCAGCGGCAGGTGGCTCGCAGCTTACCGGTGGCAGTGCGAGTATTGCTGTGAGTTGGAATCCTTTGCGCGAGGCTGGCGCTGCAGCGCGGGCAATGCTCATTGCGGCAGCCGCTGGACGCTGGGGTGTCGGGGTAGAGTCTTGCAGTACCGAGCCTGGCGTGGTCTTGAATAGCATCAGCGGTGAAAAATTAGGGTACGGCGCCTTAGCAGAAGAAGCCAAAGATTTTCAGCACACAGCGTTTGAACTTAAAGAAAAATCCGCATACCGGTGGCTCGGTAAGAGCACGCCACGTCTCGATCGCGTCGCTAAAAGCACCGGTGAGGCCCGCTATGGAATGGACGTTCAACTGCCGGGCATGAAAACTTCAGTGGTTATTCGCCCTCGTCAATTCGGGGCGACACTTGGAAGCTTTAATGCGGATACAGCGCTGAAGGCGAACGGAGTTGAGGCCATTTTTGCTATTCACAGCGGCGTCGCAGTCGTGGCAGATACGTATTGGCGTGCGCGAAAAGCAGCGCGGCTAGTCGACATAACATGGCTAGATGGTCCCTTGGCCAATCTCGATTCCGAGGCCATCCTAGCGCTGCAGAAAACGGCGCTTAAAAACGAAAGCGGACATATTGCTATGGAGCGGGGTGATGTTGCGCTGCAACAAACGCGGGGCGAACGTCTGGAGAGTATTTACAGCGCACCTTATACGCATCACAGCCCAATGGAACCACAAAATGCAACGGCAATAGTGAATGGCGATAATTGCGAAATATGGGCGCCGACTCAGGCGCCAGATATTTCCCAGGCAGTCGCCGCTCACTATACTGGAATCACGCGGAGCAACATTGTGGTGCACGCCCTGACATTAGGTGGCGCTTTTGGTCGGCGAGGCTATGTAGACTTTATCGGTGAGGTTGTTGCTATTGCCCAGCAGATTCCTGGTACTGCGGTCAAGTTAGTATGGTCGCGCGAAGACGATATGCAGCATGATTTTTACCGACCAGCAACAATGCATGGAATGACCGCTACACTAGCCGAAAACGGAAAGATAGACAGTTGGCAGCATCGGCTGGTCTCACCCAGTATTGTGAAAGGACTGGGAGTCAGTCTTGCCAGTACAATTTTGCCGGAGTGGGTTCCAACTGAAATGGCGCGGGCTATCGGCCGTAAAAGTGGCGAACTGTTTGCGGGGGCCGATCCAACTACTGCCGAAGGCGCAAAGGTTGCCTACGATATTCCAAACTTCGCCGTCGAACAAATTCTGCAAGATTCAGGCGTGCCGATCGGCTTTTGGCGTTCCGTTGGTTTTTCACATAACTGTTTTGTGGCGGAGTCGTTCGTGGACGAGTTGGCGCATGCGGCAGATCAAGACCCTCTCAAATTCAGACTGGCTCACTTGGAAAATGCCCCACGCTATCAAGCTGTTTTGAAACTTGCCGCAGAAAAATCCGGCTGGGGCAATCCACGCAAAGGTCATTTTCAGGGAATTGCGGTTGTAGAGCCGTTTGATTCTTTTTGTGCTGCGGTGGTAGAAGTTTCCGTTGTTGGCAATGAATACACAGTAGAGCGTGTCGTAAATGCGGTAGATTGTGGTTTTGTTCTAAATCCAGACATTGTTGCAGCGCAAGTCGAAAGCGCAGTAATCTATGGTCTTGGGGCAGCGATGAAACCGCCCATCACCATCTCAGGTGGAGCGGTGCAGCAATCTAATTTCCACGATGCACCGGTACTGCGTATGAATGAATCACCCGTAATCGAAACCTACATCGTCCAAAGCGATGAAGACCCAACGGGTATTGGCGAGATCGGGCTTCCGGCAGTGGCGCCTGCTTTGGCCAATGCACTGTTTGCAGCGACTTCAAAGCGCCTGCGCAAATTACCACTGGTGCTTGGGTAGGCGCCCTCGGTGCAATCGCTCGACCTCAAAGTGCTCCGGCAAACAAACGATTGGCTGAAAGAAGGCCGCAGTGTGTGGCTGTGTACCGTTATCCACACCTGGGGTTCTGCCCCGCGCATCCCTGGTAGCTTGTTGGCATATGCTGATGGAGACACCGTGGGTTCTCTATCCGGAGGTTGCGTAGAGGAGGAACTTCTGCAACGCCTTGAGACAGGTGAAATCGACACCGCCAGCGCACACTATATTGTTTATGGCGGAGAGGATGCAGAGAGCGTGCGCCTGCAACTACCCTGCGGTGGAAAACTCGGCATTTTGCTAGAGCCTCTGCAGCATGATGATCTGGAAGTTTTTCAGGACATTGTTGCTGCGCTTGAGCGCGGAGAAAATATCCGCCGCGAACGAATGTGGCCGCAGGGCGAAAACAGCCTGACTATTGACGCCGGGCACTCCGATATTTCGCTCTCATTAGAGAAAGGAGCTCCCCTCCGCCTTACGCAGACTTACGGCCCTGTCATCCATCTGCTGATTATTGGTATCAACGAAGTCAGTCGTCATCTTGCTCAATTTGCACTGGCCGTCGGGTATCGTGTCACAGTGTGTGATCCGCGCGCAGATCAGCATACAGCATGGAATATAAGCAATGTGAGGCTGCTGAGGACTATGCCAGATGACGCAATTCTTAGCCATGCGGCCGACGTGCATTCCGCCATTGTTGCCGTAACGCACGACCCGCGTATTGACGATATGGGTTTGATGGTTGCATTTAATACCGATGCTTTTTATATCGGCGCAATGGGGTCGCAGGCGACCACTCAAAAACGCAAGGAGCGACTTGCCGCATTAGGCGTATCGCCGAAAGAGCTGCTCAGATTGCACGCGCCCATCGGGCTTGATATCGGCAGTAAAACACCGGCTGAGATTGCGATCTCTATATTGGCAGAACTGATCGCTTGCCGTAAAAAAACCACCACTGTCGCATGACCACTATTGGTTCAGTCGTTATGGCGGCCGGCAGCAGCATTCGATTTGGTAGCGACAAGCGTCGTTACGATGACGGCAATGGCCCTCTGTTGCAACAAACCCTTGCTCATGTAGTGGCGCTCAATTTGCCTGTATCTGTTGTTCTGCGGGTTCAGGATCAGACAAAAGTAGACGAACTGCTGGGCCGACATGCTAAGAATCCTGCGCTAGCATGTTACTTCGTTAGTCATTCGGAGCTGGGCATCGGTCACAGTCTCGCTGCCTTTTTTCAGCAGCCGCCCCCTTGGGACGGTGCTATGATCTTCCTTGCAGATATGCCGTGGATCCGGTCCGATACCAGTCGACTATTAATGGAAAATTTCGATGTTGAAAAAATCATTGCGCCGCAAATAGCGGGTCAGCGCGGTCACCCGGTGCTGTTTCCGCGTCAGATGTTTGCAAAACTTGCTCAACTGCGCGGGGACAGAGGCGCAAACGCGTTACTGCAAAGTTCGCTAGGCCTGGTTAGGGAAATACCCGTGGAAGATCACGGTATCGTGCTGGACGTTGATAGCTTACCCTGCTAGTTCTGGCGCGCCGCCACATTTCTTCAGGCTCTACCGTCGCCACTGCTGAGCAGCGAAAGAGAAAGGCCCTCTTTCCCAATCCAGAAATACGGTGTGCCGTTGGCCGACACCTGGCGCCCACCTGCGAAGTGTCCTTCCAATTGCTTCCCGCTGACATAGCTAAGCGTTTAGTCGATTGAGCTGGCATTGACACCAACAGGGAGGGCAAGACGGATAACGATTAACAATTTCTTCAGTATCAGCATGAACTTTCACTCCCATGAGGGTCGAAAAACAGCTCCATTGCCCTTAACCCACATGAATTTCTCGATATAATATATGCTATGGTATCTGCTGTTTTTAATTTGGATGTAACTGTATGAGCGATGTTATTACTACGGCTTCAGGTTTGAAGTATGAAATTCTGGAGAGCGGGAGCGGGGCAACGCCCGGACCAAGCGATACCGTGAGTGCGCACTACCATGGGACATTTGAGGATGGCCGAGTTTTCGATAGCTCTGTCGAGCGAGGCCAGCCCATTGATTTACCTGTGAACGGTGTTATCGCTGGCTGGACGGAAGCCTTGCAGATGATGAAAGAAGGTGACAAGTGGCGACTTACTGTAACTCCAGAGCTTGGCTACGGAGCCAATGGCTCGGGACCGATTCCGGGCAATACAACACTGATATTTGAAGTCGAGTTGATTGCTGTTCGCTAGAGATACTGCGGACCACCTTGTCAGACGGGCTGAGTAATATAGCTAAGCCGTGACAGTAATCGTGTCACCGTATCGCTTCACTGGGTATTGATCACCCTGTCGTAGAGAATCCAGCTATAATCGACTCCGTAGGCTGCAGCGTGGTAGTGGCATTCCATACAGCTGCTTTCCGTCTGGAAGTAAGTTTCCATCGTGACGTTAGCCGCACGTTGTGGAAAGGGGTCGCCTGCTAGGCTGTTCTCGTAGTTGCCGGGGTTGAAGTCAGGGTCATAAGGAGACCGTAAGCTAGGGTCTAGCGGCCACTGGGTGACCACCAGTTTATAGTTTTCCCAGACCGTACCTTTTAAGAGTGCACGATATTTTTTGTTCAGTTCTTGGGTTGAGTATCCCCCAGGATCACTGGGCGTGGTAGGAATGGGTACGGCTCTGGTCACCTGAACCGGCTCACGAGATTCGCGGATCGGAAAAGGCGCTTCGATGCCAGCGGGCTCGTAGTTGTAGCCAGTGGGTTGGGCGTTAACTATTAGGCTAGGCGGTTCGTTGGTTCCGTTGTTAAAGGACGGATGAAGGCCGGAGACGTTATCAACATGCTCGAATGTGGACCAGATCCATTGCGGGAAGATCGCGGTTTTTTGCATGATATGAAATCCAACCATGCCCACTGTTGCGGTTGTATAGTTGTAACCATCTTCGTCCGAGATTAGTGCCTTACGGACATAGTAACGATCGTGGTCGTCTTGGTCTGTTAGTATTCGCCAGGCGACCTTAATCTCCATTGCGTTGGTGTCAAACTCGATACCCTGCTGAGGACTGATGCCTGCGTTGATCTGAGCGGCCACAGCATCAGCGATTGCCGCATCTACTGTTGCCTTGTCATACCAGCGGTTGTTCCGTACCTGGTCGTACTGAATCTGGTTGATGCGGACCTCATATCGCACGTAGTTCTTATTCTGGTCGATGAGTGGACCACTAAAGGCTTGATTCTGCTGGCCTACGATCCCACCCTTAGTGACCATAGCCAGCACACGGTCGCCACTGACTTCTCCCGCCGGCGTCTGCACCGGGTCTGTGCTATTCCATTCCGGTGGCACAGAGTTATCCTGGGGAAATAGCTCAAAGCCCTCACGATAAGTTTCCCAGACAACCGGGGCACTGTCGCTTGCGTTTGTGTTGGTTTGGCGAAACGTGTCTGGATTATTGGGCTCGATGGGGACGCCACGATTCACTGGAGTGGCGGGCCAAGATAATGCAATAAAAGACTGCCACGAAAAGGTGTCGAAGAAAGGTCGTGTCAGGACCGGGTCATGGATGATGTCGGCCGGTGGTGATGGGACTTCTAGTGGAATCTCACCAGACAGCACAGGAATAAGATCTGCATATGCCGCAGTGTCCTGCTTCGATGTGCTCTCATTTGAAACGTTGTTTTCGCAGGCGGCCAGGGTCATGGCGACGAGGACTATAGGTAGTAGTGTATACATGAAGGATATTGTCGAGTTTAGAAGAATGAAAGACTAGATCTGGGTGCAATCTGCCTGCACATTATATTAACACTAACGGTATCCCTGCCTGCAAGCTAGGATGAAGCCTCTGTACAAAGCTGCGGGGTTTAGTCCTATGCTAGACACTTCTTGTAAGATCACAGACTTCGCCTAGGGCGAAGCCTGTGACTTGGAAGTGTTACTCAGAAGGCGGCATCATGACCGTATCGATAACATGAATGACTCCGTTGGAGGCATCAATGTCGGTGATGATGACGTTAGCGCCATCGATTGTAACGCCAGTGTCCGCTACGACTATGGCGGCTGTCCCACCCTGCACGGTGGTCACTTCTGTGAGTTCTACTACCTCTGCAGCAGTGACATCACCGGCCACTACATGGTAGGTCAGTATGGCAACCAGCTTGTCTTTATTCTCAGGTAAAAGCAGCATTTCTACGGTTCCATCTGGCAACTTAGCAAACGCCTCGTTGGTAGGAGCAAACACTGTAAAAGGCCCTGCACCGGACAGTGTATCTGCCAAGTCAGCAGCCTGAACTGCAGCTACCAGAGTCGTGAAGTCGTCATTACTGGCAGCGACTTCCACGATATTCGGCGCTGCAGCAGCCTCGCCTTCTTCGTGGTGAGCGGCATTGACAAAAGCCGCACCTGATAGGACGCTGAACAGCGCAATTGACGTTAAGAATTTTGTGGAAATATTCATTTCTCTATCCTCTAAAAATTGAGTTTGCCCTGAATGCCACAGTTGTCTGTGGTAAAGATATGTACGCCTCAAAGACCCAGTTGGATCAGCTAAATTGAGTCTCTGATCAATTAACCGCAACGACCTGACGAGAGGCCTGTCTCGGGTCAGTCACTGCTGTGTGCCTCTATTTGAAAGAGACTTCGATGAAATTAGAAGAGTCGTGATGCGTCGTCTTTGCAGTGAAGGGCTATCTCATTTTAGTCGTTAAATTCAATGTATTGCGGTTCATGCCCACGAGGCAGAATATTTAACTGCGCACGCAATGTATCGATAGGCTCAGCAAAATGTTCCCACGGGTCCCATGCAGGGTCGCCAATGAGGTCTCGATTCACCTGAGTGCCGTGTTCCAGGGCTGCAAGCATTGAGATGGGGTCGGCCTGATTTGACGTGGCAGGCACGAACGGCGAGACTCTGACGCCTAGCTCAAACTGCGCTAGGCCGAACAGTATAACGAAAAAAGGGTCGGCCTTCTCGAAGCCAGCTTGAAAAGAAAGGACGGCGCACTCCTCAGCTGCCGTGGTGCCGTAACCGCCGAGCACGTGACAGCAGTCATGGCGCATGAGCGGGGCAGGAGGACCGCCCACTTCGCCCGGGTAGGCGAAGCGGTTGCGTACGACAAAATCTGCCAGCGCACGGCCGAACGTGCCCTCTGGGTAGTCATCGAGAGTGTGATAACGGGCTGCGAGCGTCTTGTCTTCAATACCCAGAAGAGTCTCGACAAGCTCGGTCGCACCACTAAGCCCCTGGCTACCAACATATCCTTTTATGGCTTCGGGTATGAAACTTCGGCGGGCTACGTCTAGGCGGATTCGTAAGAACTTCTCTTCGAGTAGTTGTCGATAGGTGTTTTCAGGAGAGGTTGCTAGGCCTAGTACGCTGGCTGTTGTTGCAAGGACCTCGAGCCGTTCTGGCGTCGGTTTGCCATCCATAAGCGCAAGTATTGTCATGCCGGTGAGAATACGCTCGCGCCATTCTGGCTCCGGCACTGCGGCGGCAAGATGGGTCGGGCTGATGGCGGTTAGTGAATTGAGATCCAGCTCCACATGAAGGATGTGATCTCGGACGCCTTGGATTACCGCGAGCGATCTATCGCTGGCGGGGCCCCCGGTCTTGGCGATAGTCAGGAGGCTCCCAAGGCCTGCGCGCGCTATGCGCTCTAGATGCGTTGGTGGCGGTTGATGTTGTATATTGATGGGCATGTTGACTCCCGAGGATCAGTAAGCTCGCTAGAGCGGGGCATGACATAAACCATGCGGTGGGGTGTGACGGGGGACTCATTTCGGCCTCATAGCCTAACAGTGTTGCGCCCAGCAAAACAAACATTTCGTCGTCGCTGGTGATGCCAGCGGTAATGGCGCAGGCATCGCATGAACCGTCGCCCGCACCGGGCGCAGAATCGCAACTCGCATCGTCCTCCACCAACCAACCCGTCCCCTGCGCGCACTGCACGTCCTCTGGTCGGTAGCTGCGGAAGACATCTCTCACTTTGGGGGTAGTGTCCCATGCTTGCGCTTCGATGAATGAAACACGCACTAACCCGCCGCTGGAGGTGTAGGGAACTCCGTTCAGCCAGGCCATAAACTCACTATATTCACCCTTAGACAACTGCATTAAACCTTCCGGCGCCATGCTGCAATTTTCCAAGGCGTGCTGTATTGCAGATTTGAAACTGTTCACACGGTCGATACCCTCCAAAGAGCGTGGAGCCAATGCGCCAGCTCCCCTCACATGGCAACCGATACACTTGCCCAGCATAATAGGTTCGATATCTTCAGAAAAGGTCATCATGCGAGACGCTACAAGCACCGCGTACTGAGTTGTGCAGGACCACAAATTATAAAGTCTAGTGTCGCAATATCAAAATTTTGAACTGCCTTTGGCGCAGTGCGGCGACCTTGGCGATCGTAATGGCCAGCGGTGCTTCGACAGGTGCTCTTCTTGAGCCGATTTCAGCGATCCGCTTGCTCTGTGCCGCTAGAGAACAATTAGGGTGTGCGAGGTTTAAAAGCGGAGCGAAGTGTAAAGAATCCTGACACTCGTTTACGATGACACTATGTGTTGTTGCCTTCGCCGATGTGAGCAGTATGGTGTCCTAATCAGCTCGATACAGTATCGGTGTAAGCGGGCCATCAATCACTCCTCCGTCCGCAGTGTCACCACACCAACTGATGCGGTCATTCTCTTGATTTTGACTACGCCTTTTCTTAAGACGCATCTGCTCATCCATGTAGATGATAGTATGGGCTTTTCTAGGCTGTTCAGTGGCATTGCCGCCAGCACGATGGAGCGTCCATCCGGAGTGAAAGCTTACATCACCAAGCGCATAGGGCACTTGAATTTCGATAATTTTTTCTTTCTTGATTGCTTGCGCAATGATGCGTTCGGATTCGTCAGAAATCTTCACGTCACGCGCAATGTATTTTAGATGGCTACCACGACCAAAGCACAGCGGACCCATTTCCACCGGTGTGGACTGCAGGGGAATCCAGGCTGTCACGTTCTTGGAAGAATCCATTGGCCAGTATTGCTGGTCTACATGCCAAGGGGTAATGCCCCCTGACGGCTCCTTGTAGAGTGACTGATCGTGGTAGAGTCTAACGCCTTGAGTTCCGATCAGTTCGGAGGCTAAGCGGGCTAGACGTTTGCAGAATACTAATTCCGTCACCTGCGCGTCATGCTGCCACAGGTTGCCTAACTGAATGAACGCCTTACCATAAAGATCTTTGTCTTCAAGAGCGACACCTGCTGCCGGATCATGCTCTTGGGTGATCTTCGAGATAATAGGCTCGTAATATTCTAAAACAGCATCTGGCAACACGCCGGCCAAGTGAATATAGCCATCTTCGCGAAACGCCTGAACGTCGTCTGACGTTAATAAATAAGGTTCATTGATCGCTTTTATAATCCTCTGGGGTGTTGCCATAGTTCCTCATAGTAGATCACTGACATCAAATGACGCTTGGTCTGTCTATTCGCGCTGAAACTTAGTCAACTCGCCCACGACGCCATCAACGGTAAAACTATTTGGGGGCTGTCGCGACGGGTATTCGCGAAAAGTTTGCGCAAAATTTAAGGCTTTTGTCGAGCCATAGAATATCCAGGCCGAGTTGTTTTCCCACCACGTGTTATAGGTGTTTGAATCTGTGTCTGCCCGTTCAAAGGGGTCACGGCGCAGGTTGAATAACTTAGGGATGCGCAAGCGCACAAATGGTTCGCGCCATACTTGAAATTGTTTGGCTCGCTGCTCGGCGTACACGACTTTCCAGTCTTTTACTCGGGCGCCGACCAAAAGGCCGTCATCGCTAAAGTAGAAAAACTCTTCACGTGGGCTGGTCGCCGTTTTTCCGGTCAAGTAGGGCAGAAAGTTATATCCATCTAAGTGGACTTTATAATTTTTAGCGCCGAATGAGTGGCCCTTTTTCAGTTCATTGACGACATTAGGTTCCCCCGCTGCGGCCATCAGGGTTGGCAGCCAATCGAGGTGTGACATGATTTGATTTGAGACTTGGCCGCCTTTAATTTTGCCTGGCCACTTAACGAATGCCGGCACACGATAGCCGCCTTCCCAGTTGGTGTTCTTTTCACTGCGAAAAGGTGTAATCGCGGCATCTGGCCATGTGTTGTAGTGTGGGCCGTTGTCGGTGCTGTACACCACGATGGTATTATCTTCTACGCCCAAATCAGTGAGCTGCTGAAGCATGCGACCTACTAGCTCATCGTGCGCCACCATTACATCGTTATAAGGGCCTTGACCCGATTTTCCAATGTGTTTATCCGCTGGATGAGTCCAAAAGTGCATGCCGGTGGTGTTCAACCACACAAAGAATGGCTTGTCTGCGGCCACCGATTGTTCAATAAATTTTATCGCTTCTGCTTCGAACTCTTCATCCACATTTTCCATACGCTTACGGGTCAATGGCCCAGAATCTTCAATGCGTCCGTCGGCATAGCTGTGGATAACACCCCGCGGGTTGAAACTCTTTTGAAACCAAGCATCTTGAGGATAATCCGGACTCTCTGGCAGCTCTTCTGCATTTAAGTGGTAGAGATTACCAAAGAATTCATCGAAGCCATGATTCGTCGGTAAGAATTCATCTCGGTCACCTAAGTGGTTTTTACCAAAATGTGCTGTGGCATAACCTAGGGGCTTTAGCATCTCCGCGAGAGTGGGGTCTTCAGGACTTAGGCCAGTGGGAGCGCCAGGCGTGCCGACCTTGGTTAAACCGGTTCGGACCGGGTGCTGGCCGGTAATGAATGCGGAGCGACCTGCGGTGCAACTTTGCTCGCCGTAATAATCGGTAAACATCATCCCGTCTTTTGCCAGGCTATCTATATTCGGGGTTTTATAACCCATCAGGCCTTCACTATACGCACTAATGTTTGTGATACCGATATCATCACCCCAGATAACCAGTATGTTGGGCTTGTCGGTCTCCGCGCGACCAGCGAAAGCGTGCAGGCACAACAATGTGCCAAGACCAACTTGAATCAACTTCTGCAATTTCATTAATGCGTCCTCCAAGATAAAAATCCGTATCAGGGCAGAGTATAGGATACAAAGGAGAAAGCGTAGCGGAATGACGCTGGCGGACAGTATATTAATCGAAAAGCGCGAACGGCTCATAGGTCAATTCTTTACTATCCTGCCTATATGGACAGTAATGTTGGGTAACTGGAATACGCCATGTGATGACTTCCCCAGTGCTGTTAACAACGGACGGTGGCAAGCGCTATCCGATAACAGCGATTCCAGCTACGACAAACTTTGACCTAGGAACGAATACGCACTATTCTACTTAACGAACGTTTAGTCGGTATCATTGATGGAACCCACTCAAAAGAAACTCCTAGGGATTGCCGCCGAACTTTTTGCCGAACGCGGCTTCAGCGCCGTGTCGATGCGCGAGATTTCCCGCAGCGCCGGTATCACTCAGGCCGCGATATACCATCACTTTGTCAACAAAGAAGCGCTGTATGTTGCAGCAGTGGAATACCTTTATGAGGGCCAGGCGAATGCGCTGGTGAGCCTAGCCAGTCAGCAAGAGGACCTCGAGGCGCAATTGGCGGTCACGGTATCTAGCCTGCTCAAGTTGTTTGATAAACAAGCGCAATTTCGGCGTATCTATTTTCGTGAACTCCTTGATGGTGACCAGAAACGCTTGAAGCTATTGGCAGACGGTGTATTTCCCGAGATCCACCAGTTCTTGGTCGGCTTAATGGCGCAGCTTGCACCGCATATGGACAGCCATCTGATGGTGCTCGATCTGACCGGACTGATCTTTCACCATCTTGAAGCCAGAAAGTTATCTGCGCAGCTGGATACCGGACGTGCCAAACATCAAAAATTACCGTATCTGGCAGACCATATTGTCGCCCTGCTACTGAATGGAGTACGAACTCAGTGAAGTTACTATCGGCTTTAATCCTGTTTATCTTGATCACTGCCTGTGGCGCGTCAGAGCCGGACGTGACGCCGCAGTCTCAGGAGAGCGTGACGTCAGTCGTAGTGACGCACCCGCAGCTGCGCGATATCGATGTTGTATTAACGGCACTAGGCAGTGTTGAGAGCATCAATGATCCCACCGTCTCGGCACAAGCGTCGGGGCAGGTGGAGCAGATTGTGGTGCGAGAGGGTGACCAAATAGAGGTGGGACAATTACTCGCCACTCTGGACAGTACTTTGCATGCGATCGAGTCGGCCAAGTCTGCTGCAGAAGTTCGGCGCTACGGTGTATTGCTTGAGAACCAGGACAGCGAAGTAAAGCGTCTGCTGCGGCTGGCAGAATCCAAATCTGTGTCTCGGGACAAGCTGGAAGATGAGCAGGCGCAACTGGAAATGTTGACAGCGCAGCGTGATATTGCCCATAAACAGTGGGAGCAGCATCAGTATATGGAGTCGAAAACGCGTATTGTGGCGCCGCTGAATGGACTGGTCACTCGCCGCTATATTTCGCCCGGTGATTATGTCATCACCGGCCAGCCATTATTCGATTTGGTCAGTGTAGATCGGTTACGTGCCCGTATCGGCTTCCCTGAACATGACGCTTCCAGGATCGCAGTAGGCAAAGAGGTGTATCTGACAACCCCTGCGGCGCCCGGCGTCACGGCCATCGGTGAGGTGGCGGCGGTTAACCCGCAGATCAATGTGCACAACCGCGCCCTAGAGATCAGCGTTGAATTTGATAACCCGGGCGGTTGGCTCCCTGGTGCCAGTACCGATGTTGCCTTGGTGGTGGAACGGCGTGCGCAAGCTCTCACAGTGCCTCTGATGGCAGTTGTTATCCGCGATGGCCGTGATGTGGTGTTTGTGGTTGATGGCAAGCAGGCTCGTGCGGTGCCGATCACCGCGGGTTGGCGCGAGGCAGGATGGGTCGAAATTGTCAGTGGCATTAACGCCTCCGACCTGATCGTCATTGAAGGTGCCGGTCTGCTCAGTCACGGTAGTCATATCGAAGTGGATGCACCTGTACTGTGAACATCATCGAATTATTCGTTCGCCGGCGGGTACTCGCCTATATGCTCAGCGCCGCATTGCTGTTGTTTGGCTTTATCGGTCTGCGCGGTATTGGCTTGGATAGGCTGCCCAATGTTAATCCGCCGTTAATTACCGTTACCACTGTGAACCCGGGCGCGAGTCCGGAAGTGATGGATGCCAGCGTCAGCTCGGTGCTGGAATCGGCGGTCAATGCAGTCGCAGGTATTGAGCACATTCAGTCGGTGTCTACTCCGGGTGTATCAGAGGTAATGGTTGAATTTATGTCCACCAAGGACCCGGACGTGGCCTTTACAGAGGTTCAGGCGAAGGTGAACCAGGTTATGAATGAGCTGCCACGCGAGGCAGATACGCCCATTGTTGCAAAAATGGATATGAATGCCGAACCTATTGTATGGCTGGTTCTAAAGGGTGACCGGCCGCTCAGCGAGTTGAACCAGATTGCGCTGACGCGGATCAAACGCCAGTTGGAAAATGTGAATGGCGTCGGTGGGGTGAGCGTTGGCGGTGGCCGTGAACGGAAGATCCGTGTCGATCTGGATCTGTCTGCGATGGCAGCCCTTGGTATCACCGCCCAGGATGTGATGGAGGCTTTTAGCCGTGAGCATGTGCAATTACCCGGCGGTTATCTTGTCGGCGGTATGCTGGAAAAACTGCTGCATTTGGATCTAGAGTTTCACAGCACGGCGGAGCTGGCTAATCTGGTAGTGATGTGGCGAGAACAGGTGCCGGTGAAGTTGTCAGACATTGCGACGATCAGTGATGGCTTAGATGATAAGCGCAGTGTGTCCCGATTCAACGGCGAGGACGCGCTGGCGATCGCCGTACGCAAGGTCAGGAATGCCAATACCGTGGCGATTGTCGATGAAATTAATGGACGTCTGGACAATGTGATTATTCCGTCCCTACCCGATGGCGTGGAACTGATGGTGGCCAGCGATGCCTCGAGTATTATTTCCGGAACGGCCAGTGCGCTTAAGAACCACATTGTGGCTGTCTCTTATA
>CAJXTK010000062.1 GCA_913061115.1 uncultured Haliea sp. | reverse complement strand
CATCACAGCGATAGCATGCCTACCGTGAAAGGGCAGACCCAGCGCCGGCTGCACAAGGCATTTTTGCGTTACCATGATCCCGATAACTGGCCAACATTGCGCCAGGCACTTAAAAAGATGGGCAGAGCCGACCTAATCGGCAATGGTAAACATCAGCTAGTACCTTCACGCCAACCGGCCAAGCATCACCCCGTGGTCAGCCCAGGCTCCAAGCCTTTCGCTACGCAACACAATGGCGTGGTGCGGGTCCCGCGCCAGTCAAAACGAAACTCTCGAGTGTAAACTTCACCCTGTATCACAGTAAACATCCACCAATATTCACAAGGAAAATAGCGATGAGCTTTTCACAATTGATGCCCAGTTTTTTATTAATACTGTTTTGTACTAATGCACTTGCCGGCGTCCCCACGATTGACGCTCCGTTACCGCTATTGGCTATCACCGAGCGCGGGGAACTTACCCTGACCGATGATGAATTCAGTTTCATCCCATGGAGCTCAGAGGCAGGCCTGGGGAAAGTGCATGTAATACAGTATTTTGGCGCCACTGTAGAACACAAGGATACGTTCAAGCCCTTCACTGACCTGCTTCAGAGCAGCTTCGAACCCGGAGCCATTAACGTCACGACCGTCCTGAACATGGATGCAGCCATGTGGGGCACCACGGGATTCGTAATGTCTGAGTTGAAAAAAAATAAACGCATGCTCCCCCTGGCCGTTATGGTCGTTGATGACAATGGAAGCGGCGTCATTGCGTGGGATTTAGGTAAAGCGGGTACTGGCCTGATTGTGTTGGACGACAAAGGCATTGTGAAGTACTTTTCGCGACAGGCGTTGAGTGAAGCAGAGATGGCATCAACTGTTGAATTAATGCGCGTAAACATCAAAAGGTAATCATTGCCGGCACGCTAACGTCATGTTCAAAAGAAAATCGCTAAGATCCGCAAAGGAATGGTTATGAATAAAAAGGTCCTCTACACCATTATGGTGCTGATAGTGGGCTTTTCCATCGCAGTGCTGATCAGCGTCAATAAACAAGAAATTACAGCGGAGCCCTACCAACCCCTTGTACCCTCCGTGCGTGTCACCCGGGTTCAAGCCGCAGCAGAACACCTGATTATTCATTCTCAGGGCACCGTTCAACCGCGCAACCAAAGTGAATTGATTCCCGAGGTGACCGGTCGTGTTACCTGGATGTCAGCGGCTATGGTCAACGGTGGGTCCTTCCAAAAAAACGAGATTCTGGTGCGCATTGATGAGGCAGATTATCTGACGCTGTTGCAGCGAAGTGCGGCTGTAATGAAGCGCTCGGAGGTCGAATATGCACTATCAAAGAATGAACTTGAACGGGTACTCAGTCTGCACAAACGTCAGCTGGCCAGCCAACAGCAAGTGGATGACGCGCGACGCGCGGCGCAAGTCGACAAGGCCTCGCTAAGCGAGGCACGGGCCGGTCTGGAGCAAGCAGAGCGCGATCTTTCTCGCACAAAACTCCATGCACCTTTTGATGGACTAGTGCGCAATGAACGCGTCAACGTGGGGCAGTTCGTCACCCGCGGAGAGAGCATTGGAACGATCTACGCAACGGACTATGTCGAGGTGCGCTTACCCATATCTGTCGACCAACTCGGTTTCCTTGGACTGCCTGTATCCACCCGAGGACAAATACCTCCAAAACAGCGTCCGCCTGTCACCCTGATCGCAGATTTTGGCGACACGCGCACGCTTTGGGAGGGTGAAATGGTAAGGCTAGAGGCCGAGTTCGACGAAAGATCCCGCATGGTCTTCGGCGTGGTCCGCTTGCACCTAGACGATGACGGGGAGAGTCCACTTCTGCCCGTAGGTCTGTTTGTACAAGCTGAGATTCACGGGCGCCGAGTGGATCAGGTTATACGACTGCCCCGCTCTGCCATGCGCGATGACAATCAGGTATTGGTGGTCGATTCCGACGACCGACTGCACTTCCGTCAAGTGAGCCTGGTACGTCAAGAGCACGATGACATTCTGGTCAGCAAGGGACTTAAAGGCGGCGAGTTGGTCAGCATTTCACCAATGCAAACCGTGGTTGACGGCATGTTAGTTAAACCCGTTATTGAATAAGTAGATTCTTGCGTGCATAAAATCATCCCCTGGTTTATCCATAACGCAGTTGCGGCCAACCTGCTGATGCTAATTTTAGTTATTGCTGGCATTTTGGCACTGCCACAGATTCACCAGGAAGAATTTCCCACTCTCAACGTAGACGCGGTACAAATCCTTACGCCTTACCTCGGGGCCGCACCAGAGGAAGTAGAATCGGCTGTCTGTGTTCGAATAGAGGAAGCGATCAAGGGCAACGAGGGTATCGACAAGATAACCTCACAAGCGTCAGAAGGATTATGCTCCGTGACGGTAGAACTGGTTGCCGGCGTGGACAAAACTAAAATTGCCAACGATATCAAGAATAAAGTCGACGCTATCGATGCTTTCCCGGCAGAGACTGAGCAGCCGATCACGTCTGAAGTGAGCATCATTGCCACCGTATTTGAGATCGTGATCTCGGGGCCTGCAGATGAACGCACCCTAAAACTGATTGGCCAGCGCATGCGTGACGACATCGCCGCCCTCCCCGGTGTCTCACAAGTGGCATTGCAATTTTCCAGACCCTACGAGATTTCAGTGGAGGTCTCTGAGCAGACACTCCGGCGTTACGGACTGACTCTCGCCACGATTGGTGAGGCCATTAAAAGCTCCTCACTCGACATTCCCGGAGGATCAATAAAGACAGACGGCGGTGAAATTTTACTGAGGACCAAAGGCCAGGTATATCAGGGCAAGGAATTCGAGGATATCGTAGTATTGAGCCGCGCGGACGGCACCATTATCACTCTTGGTGAGATAGCGACCGTGGTCGACGGGTTTGAGGAGAGCGATCTACAGGCACGCTTTGATGGGTCTCCTGCTGTATCGCTAAAAGTCTCGCGGGTGGGTGAAGAAGACATTATAGAAATCGCGGACCGTGTTAAGGCTTATCTAGAGCAAGCACGTAAGGCAGTTCCCGAGGGCATCGCCATTACGATCTGGCAGGACGAATCCCAGGATCTTGTCGATCGCCTAGACGCCCTATCCCGCAACGCCCGCAGTGGCCTGCTACTGGTGCTGCTGGTCTTAACCCTGTTTCTGCGCTTTCGCCTAGCACTGTGGGTTGCCGCGGGTGTACCCGTGGCACTACTGGGCACCATTGCGATATTCCCGGCAGTCGGCCTGTCAATCAGCACCGTATCGGTAATGGGCTTTATACTCGTGCTCGGGATCTTAGTGGACGATGCTATTGTTGTAGGCGAACGGGTCTATGCACTCGAACAAGACGGAGCTCCCCGACTAGAGGCCGCAACGAACGGCACATTGGATGTTTCATTACCGGTCATATTCGGTGTTCTAACGACGATGGCCACCTTTATCCCCATCCTCAATATTCCGGGTCCAATGGGCGGGTTTTATAAGCCCTTGGCCTACACTGTTATTGCTGCTCTAGCTTTCAGCGTCATCGAATCACAGTTGATACTTCCCTCGCACCTAGCACGCCGCACTGAAGAAATGGAACCCGGTACAAACCGTGTAGTCAATCGATGGCTCGCTCTACAGCACCGTATTTCAGGTTCGCTGCAAATCATGGCCACCCGGTATTACCAGCCGGCAGTAAATCTCGCCCTGCAATGGCGCTACCTCACGCTCGCGTCTGGTGTTGTGATTTTAGCGCTAACACTATCCCTCTTTATCAGCGGACGCATGCAATTTCAATTCTTTCCGGCAGTGGAAGGGACCCATTTGTACGCAACTCTGACCATGCCCGAGGGAACGCCTGTAGAGAGCACCGCTTTAGCCGCTCGTCACATCGAAGCTGCAGGAGAACAGTTACGCAAGGAACTGGACCAGGACTTAGAAGAAGGTGAAGCCAGTAAAATTTCCCATGTCATCACTAGCATTGGCTCTCTAATCCCCAAAGGCAGTATAGGCGGCCCAGGACGTGCAGCAAGCAACCTTGCTGAAATTGGCATCGAGCTCAACTTGCCGGGCAACTATTCAGGTGTATCGACCAGCACCTACGCCAATCGTTGGCGTGAACTGACCGGAAGTATTCCAGATGCTATCGAGCTTGGCTTTACATCGGAGTCGTTCGGTTTCGGCAAAGCCATTTCTATTGAGTTATATGGCAAAGATTTTGACCAATTACGCGATGCAGCAGCGCAATTGCGACTGGCACTGCAAACATACAACGGCGTCATGGACGTCACCGATTCCTTTCGCGGCGGAAAGCAAGAGATCCAGCTCACCCTGCTGCCCGAGGCACGCCACCTTGGGCTGACCCTAAGCGACCTCGGACAGCAGGTAAGACAGTCGTTCTACGGCTACGAGGCGCAACGTATCCAAAGGGGTAAAGACGACATCCGCGTAATGGTAAGGTATCCGGAGGCGGAACGTCGCTCTCTCGGCAACCTAGAGGGCATGCGTATCCGTACCGCAGACGGCGTGGAAGTGCCATTCAACAGCGTCGCAAAAGCAACACTGGGAAGAGGCTACACCACCATTCACAGAGTTGGCGGGCAACGTGTTGTTACCGTGACCGCAGACGTCAATCGCACAATCACCACGCCTGAGGCAATCATCAGTACCGTCCAAAATAACGTGCTGCCAGACATTCTAAGTCGCTATTCCGGTGTCACCTACGGTTTGGCTGGAGAGGCAGAGGAGCGCAGTGCATCCATGGAAGCATTGCTAAGCAGCGCTCTACTGGCTTTATTGGTCATCTACGCGCTACTTGCGATACCACTTCAATCCTATCTTCAGCCACTGATCATCATGAGTGTCATTCCATTTGGCGCAGTCGGAGCAATCATGGGCCACTACCTCCTAGGTATGGACTTGGTCTTTTTCTCTCTTCTGGGTATTGTCGCCTTAGCAGGAGTCGTAGTGAATTCCAGTCTGGTGCTGGTCGATCACATCAACAAAAAACGTCAAAGCGGATCAGAATTTATAGAGGTCGTGAGTCGTGCAGGCAGTGTTCGCTTTCGTCCTATTGTACTGACCAGCATTACAACATTCGTTGGTCTCATACCGATGATGGCTGACAAGACAATTTCTACGTCACTGTTCAAACCCATGGCAGTCTCTCTTGGATTTGGCATACTGTTCTGCACGCTCATCACCCTGTTTCTAGTCCCTTGCCTGCTCCTCGTGCTGGAGGATTCTTTGCGCTTCCTGAAACGAATACGAAATACAGCCTGACGCTAACCCGGCAATGGCTAAGTTTAAAGCGTCCAAGACGCAAATAAACTGAAGAAACTACCCAATTATTCGTTTCAATTGATTTGTACTGTTCCCACGAATACGCTATTTTTACTCCTCACCTCTTAGGTGATAAAAAAATACCCTCTAGGAGACACGCAATGTCATTGAAGAACAGCAAAACTGAACAAAACCTTAAGGATGCTTTCGCCGGCGAATCCCAAGCCAACCGCCGTTATCTTTACTTTGCCGCCAAAGCGGATATCGAGGGCTATAACGATGTTGCCTCTGTATTTCGCTCTACCGCCGAAGGCGAGACCGGACATGCTCATGGCCATTTGGAATATCTGGAAGAAACCGGTGATCCAGCGACGGGGCTCCCCATCGGTCCAACGTCTGACAACTTGAAGGCTGCTATCGCCGGGGAAACGCACGAGTACACGGATATGTACCCGGGCATGGCCAAGACGGCACGAGACGAAGGCTTCGACGAGATTTCAGACTGGATGGAGACCCTAGCCAAGGCTGAGCGCAGTCATGCGAACCGTTTCCAGAAAGCGCTGGACAGTATGGACGACTGACACTCGTCTATGCGGGTTAGCGAACATGCTAACCCGCTACTTCCCCGATAAACTTTATGACATACCAAGGCGCTGCATTGTGAGAGAAGGTAACCTCGAGGCCCCGACTCGCCATCCCATTGACTGGAAGTCTGAAGACTTCTGGGACAAGACAAGCCTGGAGAATGAGCTCGAACGCGTCTTCGACATCTGCCACGGCTGCCGTCGCTGCGTCAGCCTGTGCGACTCCTTTCCCACCCTATTCGATCTAGTAGACGAATCCTCTACCCTGGAAGTTGACGGTGTCGACAAAGCAGATTATAGCAAGGTGGTCGACCAGTGCTATTTATGCGATCTGTGCTACATGACCAAGTGTCCCTACGTTCCTCCTCACGACTGGAACGTGGACTTTCCGCACCTGATGCTGCGAGCCAAAGCCATCAAGTTTAAAGAAGAAGGCGCGAAACTCCGGGACAGAGTACTGACCAGTACCGATACCGTATTCGCTATGACCTCAATTCCTCTTATCGACATCACCGTCAACGCACTCAACAGCAATGTCGGGTTTCGCAAGGTATTGGAGTCCACTGTGGGCATTCATCACAAAGCACCCATACCAAAGTTCCACAGCAATACACTGCGCAAACAAGTTAGGCCCCTGATCCGTGACATTACTCCAACGGTCATAGGTAAAACCACAGGCAAGCTTGCACTGTACGCCAGCTGTTACGGCAACTATAACAGCCCACACATCGGCACCGATTTCATCAAAGTTTTTCAGCATAATGGAATGCACATCGATCTGGTCCCGAAGGAAAAATGCTGCGGCATGCCAAAACTGGAATTGGGTGATCTAGAATCAGTCAACGCACTGAAAGAAGTGAACATACCGATACTGGCCAGACTGGTAGACGAAGGTTATGACCTGACTGCACCGATCCCGTCCTGCGTTTTGATGTATAAGCAGGAGCTACCCCTGCTCTACCCCGATGATCCTGACGTTATAAAAGTACAGGCTGCGTTTTTTGACCCTTTTGAATACCTGTGGCTGCGACACAGAGGGGACGCGCTCAAAACCGAATTTCCTAACGCACTAGGCGACATCGCTTATCAGGTCGCTTGCCACCAACGCGTGCAAAATATTGGCTTGAAAACACGTGATGTACTGAATCTAGTGCAGGAAACAAACGTTACCGCACTGGAGCGATGTTCTGGCCATGACGGAACCTATGCGGTTAAAAAAGAAACCCACGATAAATCTGTAAAAATAGCGCGCCCCGTTGTGCGCAAGGTGGACCAGCAAGACCCGGATCACTTCATGAGCGACTGCCCAATGGCTGCCGCACACATCACCAACCTATCAGAAAAAATTGATAAGACCGAACATCCCATGACGCTTTTGCGCATGGCCTACGGTCTATAGATTCAGGAGACGTTTATGCCTAACCTGTCACGTGCCGATCTCTGGTCACTAGAAGAGTATGCCGAAATGCGCCCCACCTTTCGGGCACAAGTCATGGCGCACAAGAAAAAGCGTCAGGTTTCTTTTGGAGAGCACGTTAGGTTGTACTTTGAGGATGCACTCACCATTCGGTACCAAATTCAGGAAATGCTGCGGATTGAAAAAATCTTTGAAGCCGCAGGCATTAACGAAGAGTTAGGGGCCTATTGCCCGCTAATTCCAGACGGACACAACTGGAAGGCAACGTTTATGATCGAGTATGAAGATCCCGATGAGCGTGCCCGTCAACTTGCCAAAATGATAGGTATTGAAAATAAAATATGGCTTCAGGTGGACGAGTGTGACCGCATCTACGCAATTGCTGATGAAGACCTATCACGTGATAACGAGGTCAAGACCTCCTCCGTCCACTTCCTCCGCTTTGAACTGACCCCGGCCATGATTTCTTCAGCTCACAGCGGGGGCAGCATTAGCGCCGGCATAGATCACTCCGCCTACTCGGTCGATACTTTTGAGCTGCCAACGGCAGTTCGAGACTCATTGGCCAATGATTTACAGAGTATTTTAAAGCACCATTAGCCGCCAGTTTCAAGTAGGTAGTAGGCGCATTTGCCCTGCAAGCCACTAAAACGCTGTTTATTCACTAGGGCCCATACGTTTTTTAGTATAGCGGGTCGCCACCGCCACCAGTGGATCGTCTGGCCAAGGGTGCTTGGGATAGCGACCCTTCATCTCGCGTTTCACATCATGATAGCTACTGCGCCAAAAACCGGCGAGATCTTGTGTTATCTGCAAGGGTTGCTGCCCTGGAGAAAGCAGATGTATCTGCAAGGCAACTAACCCGCCTGCGACGGTGGGCGTGTCCTCGCAACCGAACATTTCCTGTAATTTGACGGCCAGAACCGGTGGGGTTTGAGTGTAGTCGATCTCCACGCTGGACCCTGAAGGCGCTGCCCAACGTTCTGGAGCGAGGCGCTCTAACTCCAATGGTAATGGCCAGGGTAACAGTGCGTGCAGCATATCTTTTACATTCAGACTCCGAAAGTCCTCTAGGCGACGCACTGGGCCCAGATAAGGCAATAACCAAGACTCTAACGTGTCTAACAGTGCCTCGTCTGACAGGTCAGGCCAAGGATTAGCCTCCCCGTCAGCCCGTGCTCTGTGCAACAGCATCACCCTGGCACGCCACTGCTGAAGCTTTTTATTAAAGGACAAAATATCGATTCCTTTCTTGCTTACTACCGCCAACAATGCCGCTGAGCGGGCCTCGTCTGACACCTGCTCTAAGACGTCTGATGACAACAAAATGCTGCCAATATGTGTACGTCGCTCGGCCATAAAGCGCTCTTTGCGATAATCCCACTCAACATTCTCTTGCTCAGAGACAAGGGTCGACAGTATTTGACCAAAGTTGACGGGGTCCAGCTCGCTCGCACTATAGATGCGGTCAACAGGCTCTCCAACCTTCCCTCCCAATTCCGCCACCGCCAGCCATTCAGTGCCGGCTAAACTGTCGTCTACAGGCAGCACAGCACTGCGCCCGTTACTCAACTGATACGTATAACCATCACCATCCGCACGTAACCGAGCTATGCGATCTGGATAAGCCCTCGCCAGTAACACACTAATAATATTTTCCTGATCGACCGAAAGAGTGAGCGTTTCTGGCTTGTGTATTTCAGTCGCCATGCTTGCGAAGCGACGTGCCTGCTTCCATACCCGCTTGAACCAACCCTGCAGTTTATCTGGGCAGCGACTCTCCCCCATCAGCACTGCAACGGTGGTTGCTATATCAACACCCTGTTCGCCGAGGGAATTGCGCTCAGAAAGTATTGCTGCCAGTAAACACCCCGTTTCTCTCGCTTGAAGATCGCAACCGATCAATAGCATATGGGCCAGACGTGGGTGCATAGGCATTTGTGCGAGACGCACACCGTGAGGCGTTAGCTGCAAGCAGCCCGCTTGATTCCTGAATGTTGCTCCACACTGTTCCAGAATCGAGACAGCCTGAGCGAAAGGAGCTGACGGCGGAGGATCCAGCCAGCGCAGTTCACTGCCATCATCGACGCCCCAGGATAATAGCTGCAACGCCATCGGAGCCAAGTCTGCCTGAAGTATTTCAGGCAAGGCATGAGCCACCAATCTCTCATGCTGTTGCTCATTCCACAATCGATAACAACGCCCGGGGCCCTGCCGACCCGCACGGCCCTTGCGCTGCTCTGCAGACGCCCGTGAGATTCTTATAGTAGCCAGCCGTGTCATGCCCGTAGCAGGATCAAATGCAGCTTCACGCACCAGACCTGAGTCCACCACCACAGTGATGCCCTCGATGGTCAGGCTAGTCTCAGCCAGGTTCGTAGACAAAACGATTTTGCGCTTGCCATCGGGTGCCGGCAACAGTGCCTGCAGTTGACGCTCTAGTGACAATCCACCGTAAAGCGGGGATATCTGCAGCGGCTCTGCGGAATGCTCTAGAGCGTAAGCCAGACCTCTTGCCACACGGCTGATCTCGCGTTGGCCCGGAAGAAAAACCAGGATGCTGCCCGCCTGCTCCTTGAGTACCCGCAGCACCACGTTGATTGTCGGTGGAACAATGGAATGACGTAACTGATGCGCCTCGCAATAGTAGGTTTCAACCGGAAACTGACGACCACTGGAGGTGACTATCGGAGCATTGCCCAGCAGCTTCGAGACTTCCTCGCCCGCGAGGGTCGCAGACATGACCAATAGCTTTAACGCGGGGCCCTCTCGAAATACTTCGCGGCCGTGCAGTGCAAGCGCCAGACACAAGTCCGCATCGAGGTTACGCTCATGAAACTCATCAAATATAACCAAACCGACATCTTCCAGCCCTGGATCGCGCTGTAGCTGCTGCGTGAGAATACCCTCGGTAATCACTTCAATTCGAGTATTGTCGCTGACACACGTGTCCATCCGGATGCGGTATCCAACGGTCTGACCCACCGCGTCCCCTAGCAATTGCGCCATGCGCGAAGCAGCCGCCATTGCGGCCATACGACGTGGCTCCAACACTAGAATTTTGCGCCCCTGCAACCAAGGTTGATCCAGTAATTCCAGCGGCACGATCGTGGTCTTCCCAGCCCCGGGTGGGGCCTGAAGTACGACTTCATTGCCTTCACTCATGCAACGTTTGAGTTGCTCGAGAACCTCGGCAATAGGGAGCTGGCTAATAGCATCAGAATACATACAGCTAATCCTAACGGAGCTACCTCCTGTAAGCTATGGTACAGCATGACCCGACAGGGGTAAGAACCTACATCAATACATCGAAAAAATGAGTGCCGTAGGGATCTTGGTACAGAGTGGCTTTAATATATGCGGCTGCTATGCTTAACAACCGTAAACTAGCCACGGCAGGATAACCACAATGACATCGCTTGTAGTGGGAGTTTTACTGTTTGCTTGCGTGCATTTTATCCCCTCCCTGGCACCCTCTCTTAAGGCAAACTTGCTCACAAAAATCGGAGAAGACGCCTACAAAGGTGTTTTCTCACTGCTTCTGCTCAGCGCTTTTGGCGTCATCATCGTGGGCTGGCGCAGCGTGGTACCGGAACCTATCTACCTTCCATTCCCTGCTTTGCATAAAGTTGCATTGGCGCTGTTAGCCTGCGCTTTTCTGGTGATGGCGGCAAACACACGTCAGTCACGACTCAGATTATTGATCCGCCATCCACTGCTGACCGGTGTAGTGCTATGGAGCGTCAGTCACCTACTGCTCAATGGTGACCCTCCCTCCTGGAGCGCAGAGCTTGTCACCTTACTTATTGCCGCAATCACTGTCGCAGTTATCATTTACCTTCACCCGTGGTTAAGCGGGATCCTGGTCTAGTGGTAACAGACTGCTGCCTATCAAGCGCCAAAAATACAGCCTCAGCCAGCGGTCTCTAGAGGTGCAACTTCCTCGAACGAAAACCGCGTTTGCAGTTTGCCCCGCCACGGTTTCCCCCCGACTTCTACATACGGGTAAATAAAATAGTTCAGTGGTGTCTCCGCGCTGCCCGCCGAAAAAATGAGATCTCTACCTGTCGTGAAATGAACACGATCGGCAGGCTGGCCACCAAAAAACAATTCACGTTTCTCCGGGTGCTTTGACGCCTCAGAAGCATCGATCGGCACCCAACCACGCTCGTCTAAATAGAATTGCACCCAGCAGTGATAACCCCCAATTTCGCCCGCTGAACGGTCCTGTGGAATAGGAAAGCCTATTTCAAAGCGTGCCGGAATACCTTCGGAGCGCGCCAACGCGATAAAGAGCGCGTGAAAATCAGTACAGTTCCCATAGCGCTCATTACAGGCCCAAAAAGTGTCACCGTTTCCCCACCCAGTACCGACTTTTTTGTATTCCACATTATCAACGACCCAGTCGTATATGGCTCTGGCAGTCGCTGCCGGCGAATCATCGGCACGCGTCATGTGAATTTCGGCCAATATAGGCTGAAGTATCTCATGGCCTACCGGCACCAGAGTATTGGGCGAAAGATACTGTACCCGTTGTGACGGGGAAAGCTCTGCGCCCCGACCGTCGATGGCTACCTCTCGGGCCACAGTCCAGTGCAAACTGGCACTCAAAGGCACGCTGCTGTCGGCGGGACGGTGCAGGTGGTAATAGGCATTCCCGTAAACCGCCTCGTGACCCACTTCACCGCGCACAGAAGACTGAAAGGACTGTTCAAGCACGCGTTGTCCGGCATGCTGTGCCGGCATAGGAATATAGATATCAACAGCCTCGCCAGGGGGGAAATCTGCCTCTTCAAACGCATAAGAGAATTGAAACACCCGGGTCTCGGGTCCTATCGCCAAGGCCATCATCGGAAACAGGAAAAGGAAAAGGAAAAGGAAAGGGATCCAAATTAAACCTAGTCGCAATGAAAAAACTCTCTGGCTCAAAATGTAAAAAAGATTACTGGAGTAACCATATCATGTCATGACTCAAAAAATGATGTATTAGCTGGGCTTTGAAAAAGGGTACTCGAAATCCAGATAACGCTCGGTGTAAGCCCACAGTCGATCGGCCTCGACTGAATCTTGGGCCCATGGTTTGGGGCTCCTGCGCTTACAATTAACAAAGTATTCTCCACTGATTTCTGCGACCTCATCACTACAGCAGAGGTAAATCGAAGTCTCCGCTCCTTGATCCGGACTACGGAAAAAAGGCTTTAATAAGCGCGGTAAATTACGACTAAAAAAGCCACCGTTCTGAGTGCCCAACGAGGTAGCCACAGCGCCGGGATGTAGGCAATTTACGGTTACGCCCCGCCCTTTCAGTTGTCCGGCAAGATATTTAGTAAACAGTATATTAGCCAACTTGGAACGCCCGTACTCACGAAAAGTGCGGAAGTTTTTAGTGGCCTGCATGTCCTCATAGCCCATGCCTCTTACAAACGTGTGAGCACCGGACGATACGTTGACGATACGAGCCCCCGGCGTTTGGAGAAGCAGCGGCAATAACAGACCCGTGAGGAGAAAAGGGGCAAAATGATTCACCGCCAGCATCTCTTCATACCCGTCTACAGTCTCCTTGCGAGATGTATTCACAACACCGGCGTTATTCAGCAGCACATCCAAAGAATCTGCTCGCGCCAGGAATGTCTCCCCGGCCCGTCTCACACTGCCTAGGTCCGCCATGTCCATAAGGATAACATCTGGCGTTAAGCCTCCCTCGGCGACAATCTCCCGCTGCAGATTCTCAGCTTTCTCGAGATTGCGACAAAATAAAGTGAGTTGCGCCCCCCGCCTGGCAAACTCCAGACTAGCAGAACGTCCGATTCCGGCGGTTGGTCCGGTTATAGCGATATGTTTGCCTTGCACGAGTGCCTCCCCTCCATAACTCACAATCACAACGCACTTTAGCCGAAAAAAGCCTGCGCTGAAAGCTCACAAGACATTGCTACACTATGATATTCAAACCTGCATCGCTATAATCGCTGCACTTTGAAAGGTGCCCTCAGCATGTCCCTATTTGGAAGAAACAATACACCCCTCAGCGAGCCGTACATGCTGGAACGTCACATCAAGCAAGCGCTTGCCGCAAAAGTCCCGAGCGGACTGAATGTCGAAATTGCTTACCAGATAGTCAAGCGTGTGTTTAATCCGAGGGTAGCCGGCGCCCAAAACATTCCCAAGGAGCCGTGTCTTTTTGTGGGAAATCACTCCCTATTTGCTCTGGACGGCGCCATCATAAGACCCATATTTCTAAAAGAACTACAGCGCTTTCCGCGAGCTATGGGGGATAAATTTCTGTTCAGCATTCAACGTGTAGCCGACATTTTAGTGAAACATGGCGTTGTCATGGGGCACCCTGAAGTATGCAGTGCCTTAATGGACGATCGACAGGATCTATTACTTTTCCCCGGCGGCGCCTATGAATCAGTCAAACCCAAGTCTAAACTGTATGAATTACAGTGGAAAGAACGCTACGGCTTTGTAAAACTGGCGGCCACACACGGCTACACGATTATGCCATTTGGACTGGTAGGCCCGGATGATTTCTATGGGCACCTCACGGAGGGGCAGGACCTACCCGATTCCGCACTGGGCAAATTACTGACTCATATCGGCCTATTGAATGATGATACGCGTTCCGATATCGTCCCACCCATTCCTATTGGCTCACTTGGGACCCCGCTCCCTAAACCCCAGCGTTGCTATCTCGGCTTTGGCAAGCCCATCAACCTATCGCAGCACAAAGGTAAAGCGCTATCAAAGAAGACCCTGCAGTCTGTTCGCACACAGGTGGCACAGCAGATAGACACTCAACTCGCAGAGTTATTGTTAACCCGAGAGCAGGACAAAGGAAAAGACAGTTTACTGCGGCGTCTTCTCACCCTTTAAACCGCCTGTCTATTCACGCATCACCCGCGCAAGTCGTTCTGGATGACGCCATGTTCCGCCGAGCAGCCGGCCTAAGTAAAGCAGGCCCAATATGATCAGCATAGCAACGAACACCCACCAGGAAACCCGCGGCCCATAGCCATAGACAACAATCACGCCATATTGGACCACTAGCATCAACCAGTGCATAGAAATCGACGTCACCATAATCCAGCGCGTATCCCCTGCGCCACGAAGCGCGCCACCCGCAACCAAAATAGTCGCATCTGCTAGCATGTATGTGACTAAACCGATCATCATGTCGCTAGCGAGTTCGCGTATCGCAGCAAAACTTTCTCCCGATGTCTCAAATACATCAATCAGGTTCTCGCGAAATACAAGGAAGAGAACAGCCAGCACGCCCGAGTACCCCAATCCGACGATAAATCCTGAAGAAATCACCTGATTTGCTCTTCCCATACCGTCGCCGCCTACTAAGCGACCGATAAAGCTCATCACACCAATATTTAATCCAATCATTGGGATAAACGAGAGCATGTCCCAGTTGAAGACAATCGCCATGGCAGCACCCTGTACTACACCATAGGATTGAAACAAAAGTAAAAACAGGTTGAAGCTGGAGGTATTCATAAACGACTCCAATCCCGATGGCATACCCAAACGCAGGTAGCGTCGCATGATGCCTCGGTCCAGACGCCAGGACTGCGCCACGGAAAACTGGCGCTGGTGTTCCGCTGACAGATAAAAATACAGGAAGACACTGATGGCAAATACGGTAGCAACGATAGTCCCCAGAGCCGCTCCCGCAATACCCATCTCGGGCATCCCAAGATTACCAAATATAAGCGCCCATGACAGTGGGACATTGAGAGCAGCGCCTGACAAATCCGCGACCATAACAACGCGGGTGCGCCCGATGCCAGCAAAATAGGAAGCCAAGCACGCCTTAAGTCTGTCTCTTATACACATCTCCGAGCCCACGAGACTAGG
>CAJXTK010000061.1 GCA_913061115.1 uncultured Haliea sp. | reverse complement strand
CGAGATCATGCCTAGTCTCGTGGGCTCGGAGATGTGTATAAGAGACAGGCTTTAATCGAATAAGCGTTAATGATCTGTTGTAGTGGACAATATCAAGCTGGACATTCGCCAGCTCCAGCGCTCGGCCATAGTCCGCAAGTGCTGTGACGTATTCGTGGGTTTGGTGATATACGTTGCCTCGATTGACATAGATCTTGCCCATCCCGGGCGCTAACAAAGCGGCTGTGTTATGGTCCTTCATCGCTCTATCTAATTGACCGTTTGCCGCATATATAATTCCGCGATTAGTATGAGTAGCCGCAAGGTCCCGCAGGAGCAGGTCGTCGTTTCTGATTGCTTCGGTACAAAACGTGAGCCCGTGTGTCGAAAATGGCGTATTACTTTCGCGGTAACAACGCGTCGCATTGTCGGACCCAAAGGTGGTTTTGCTCTGTGCGTATGCGAGTTGACTGCTCGATACAATAATAAGGTAGATGATCCATCTCATGGTGTTTGACTGTCCTTCAGGTCATAAAACGATTCGAGGGTAAATGCGAATTTCATCGCTGATAAGCAAAAGTATCAGGTAGAAACACGGGCAAGTTTCTTTAACCCTATTGCTGTTGGCTTATCAACTGCGAACTTTAAAACAAGCACGTCTAAAACAACCTCACTGGATCCCAGTCACCGCAAAATGACTGGGTGTTGGACCAAATTGTGTGTGCTTCCTGAGTCAGGTCATGCGTCTTCACCAGCCTGATCTGGTCACCACAGAATTCGAATGCAGTAATGTATTCTGCTTCAAAATCGATGACCGAGAAACCAGGCCAATGTTCGCCTCTAAGCGTGCCTGCGTTAATGAGGGTTAGTCCTTCGAAATGAATCAGGGTTCGAAAGTGCATATGACCATTAATGAGATACTGAAATTCCCCTTCGAGGATTATTTTGTCCAGCAGGTGGCTGCGTTCGATGGGCACCTTCTCTGTTCCAGGCCAGACCTTTCTCAGATCATCATCCGCCACGCCATGACAAAGCAGTAACTTCCCTCTAATGGTATCCAGCGTCACCTGACTTGGCAGCGAAGCCAGGTACGAGAGTGATTCTTCCGACAGTTCAGTCACGCTATGTGCGTCCTTGATATGTCTAGCTTTATCTTCGAGTATCCATCGATCATGGTTACCTCGTACGGTGAATACTGAAGCGCTATCGAGTAGTTTGATGCTTTCGTTTGGACAACCAATGCCATCAACAATGTCACCGGTACAGACTATTGCATCTGTATCCAGACCTTCCAGGTGTGCCAGAGTCGCTTTCAGTCGATGATGCTCCGAGTGAACATCGCCAATGACGCCGAGTTTTTTAATCTTGCCTGCAGCGCTCATGTTTCTCCCGAGTGAACAAGTGAATCAACCATTTTCAGTCGTTCAAGATTGCTGGTGACTTCGAGTATTGATTGCATGGTGTCAGCGTCGAAACGCACGAGCTGAAAAACTTTAAAAAAAATTCAATTGGGGAAAGCTCAAGCCACTCGTCGCTGCTGAACTCGCTAAGTTTGGCTGGATTATGCTTGCCAATCATTTGGACGATTGAATCTGTTATAGACTTCTGGTATCTCATTAACTCGTCATAAGAAGCAAGCTCGCTCACGTCCTCAAGCTCACTACAGGCAACGATCCGGTAGGGTAGTGTCTGGACTTCGTGGACAAGTTGCAGGCGCTTGCTCATCGAGATGTGTTAGATGGCGGAGAGCGAGGGATTCGAACCCTCGATAGGGTATAAGCCTATACGCCCTTAGCAGGGGCGCGCCTTCAGCCACTCGGCCAGCTCTCCGTAGGTTTTTGTGGCTTGCTAAGCAGGGGTATCCACAGGCGCGAGATAATACCACAAATCCTACAAAATCAAAGCCATAGAAGTCAGTAGCCGGGCTTATTCTTTGTGTTCTGTGTCCGGAGTGTCGCCATCGTGGATGCGGGCAAAGATTTCCTCTCGGTGCACCGCAATATCTTTCGGCGCATTGACGCCAATACGGACCTGATTGCCCTTGACGCCTAATACTGTCACGGTAACTTGGTCACCTATCATCAACGTCTCACCGACTTTACGGGTCAAAATTAACATATTTGATACCCTCTAAAGCCATACCCTTATGCTATTACAACGGCATGGATTGGCTTTCTTATGCCCTTATCAGGGCGTTATACAATTATTATTCGTATTAGTTTTAACACAAATTCGCGTAAAAGTAATGTTGTGACATATTGCTTTTTGCAGTCACAGCACAAAGCCTATTTTTTTAGTCGGTATTTTCGTCTTTAGGCTCCTTTTCCAGGCCAAACGATGAATGCAGAGCACGCACTGCCAACTCTAAAAACTTCTCCTCAACAATGACCGAAATCTTTATCTCGGAGGTGGTGATCATCAGAATATTAATGCCGACCTCACCTAGGGCAGCGAACATCTGACTAGCCACTCCCGCATGGGAGCGCATGCCCACACCCACTACCGATACCTTTGCAATTTTGCTGTCGCTGGTGACCTTCCCTGCGCCAATTTCATTTGCTATCTGATTGAGCACCTCTTCCGCACGGGCCAAATCATCGCGTCCGACGGTAAAGGTGAAATCGACTGTACTGTCGTGGCTAACGTTCTGCACGATCACGTCCACTTCGATATTGGCTTCACCAATTGGACCCAAAATCTGATAAGCCACACCCGGCATATCCGGTGCGCCCTCGATGGTTAGCTTCGCTTCATCGCGATTAAATGCGATGCCAGCAATTGTCGGGGTTTCCATAGCGCTATCGTTCTCCATTGAGATCAGTGTGCCCGGACCGTCTTTAAAACTGTGCAGGACTCGCAGCGGCACGCTGTACTTCCCCGCAAATTCAACGGCGCGAATTTGCAACACCTTGGAACCCATACTGGCCATTTCCAGCATTTCTTCGAAGGTAATTCTGGACAGACGGCGAGCGCCATCCACCATCCTAGGATCTGTAGTGTAAACACCGTCCACATCCGTGTATATCTGACACTCGTCTGCTTTTAATGCAGCCGCTAACGCCACGGCAGTAGTATCGGAACCACCTCGGCCCAGCGTCGTAATATTACCGCCTTCATCGACACCCTGAAAACCGGCCACCACAATCACGTAGCCCTCTTTCAAGTCTCCAATCAGACGATCGCTGTCAATCTCACGAATCCGCGCCTTGGTATGCGCATTATCAGTAAGAATACGCACCTGGGCTCCGGTGTAAGACTTCGCTTTCACGCCCTGCTTGTTCAGTGCCATGCTCAGCAGTGCAGTGGTGACCTGCTCTCCAGTGGAAAGCAGCACGTCCAGTTCACGGGGCAATGGTCGTTCCTGTATCTCGTGCGCCAGTGCCATCAGCCGGTTAGTCTCACCGCTCATGGCCGAGACAACCACGACCACGTCGTCGCCCTTAGCGCGAAAGGCGGCAACCTTTTTTGCCACGAGCTCGATGCGCTCAATATCACCGACCGAGGTGCCACCAAATTTTTGAACGATGAGACTCATAGTTTCTCGCGCAGCTCGCTGCGACCTTAATCAGGCGCGCCAGAAAAGGCGCCCCACTAACCCACAATGTGCGCTAATTTTACACAGTCCGGGAAACTTAATCCGCAGCAAAATTCACATCAATCGAGTTGCGATGACACCCAATCAGGCACAGATTTCAGTACTGTCGGCAAAGCATGGACATCGGTGCCGCCGCCCTGAGCCATATCGGGTTTCCCGCCACCCTTCCCACCGAGGCGCCCCGCAAATTCACGCATTAGGTCGCCTGCTTTAACCTGGCCGGTCAGATCATTGGTCACACCGGCAGTCAGGGCAATCTTGTCCCCGATCACAGCCGACAGGAGGATAACGCCACTTCCCAACTTATTTTTACACTGATCTAACGTGTCGCGCAGTGATTTAGCATCTGCACCGTCTACGTTAGCCGCAAGTACTTTAATGCCTCGCACTTCCACAACCTCAGCAGTGAGATCACTGCCCGCGGACGTGGCCAGCTTTTGCTTAAGCCGAGCAATTTCTTTTTCTAACTCTCGATTCTCAGTACGCAAGGCCGCTACCTTCAACGCGACATTATCAGCACTACCCTTGACCACCTCACACACCTCGGCCAACTGCTGTTCATTCGCATCCAGCAACGCTAATGCACCACTGCCCGTCACGCCTTCGATACGACGTATCCCGGAAGCGACCCCAGATTCAGACACGATGCGCAGCAAACCAATATCACCGGTGCGATCAACATGAGTACCACCGCACAGCTCCACAGAAAAATCTTGCTCACCCATGGATAACACGCGCACTTCTTCACCGTACTTTTCACCAAACAACGCCATCGCACCAGACGCTACGGCCTCATCCATCGTCATCAAGTGCGTTTGGACCGCAGTGTTCATGCGTATTTGATCATTGATCATATTTTCAATGGTCTTCAATTGCTTCGGCGTCACTGCTTCGGGATGCGAGAAATCGAAACGCAGCCGCTCTGAGTCCACCAACGAACCCTTCTGCTGCACATGATCACCCAACACCGTGCGCAGCGCCGCATGGAGTAAATGCGTTGCACTGTGACTGAGACGAGTGCGCTGTCGCACATTCGCATCGACGTGGGTCGAAAGCGTGTCACCGCACTTTACGCTGCCCTGCAACACTTTTACCTGATGCAGGTGATGATCAGAGGTTTTCGTTGTCGTTGACACTTTCAGCCGAACACCAGAAGCACTGAGATAACCCGTATCTCCGGCCTGACCGCCAGACTCGCCATAAAATGGTGTGCCATCCAGAACCACCGTGCCAGACTCATCGGCGTTGAGAACAGTAACGTCTTCGCCGTCTCGCAGTAGCGCTGTTACCATGCCCTCCCCCTCCAGCCTGTCGTAGCCGGTGAATTCGGTCTTGCCTTCAAGCTTCAGCAGATTGCTATAGTCGACCTTGAAACTTCCCTTATCCTGAGAGCGAGAGCGTTGCTCCGCCATCGCAAGGTCATAGCCGGCCATATCCAGCGTCAGGTTTCTTTCTCGTGCAATATCGTTAGTCAGGTCTGTGGGAAACCCGTAAGTGTCATACAGTTTAAACACCATTTCTCCGGGAATTTCACTACCGTGCAAGTCTGCTAGTGCTTCCTCAAGAATTTGTATGCCATTGTCCAGCGTCCGCGCGAACTGTTCCTCTTCGGCCAAAAGCGTCTTTTCTACTAGAGCCTGCTGTTTGATTAATTCGGGATAGGCATCGCCCATTTGCGCTGCCAACATGGCCACCAATTTATAAAAAAACGGTTGGTCCGCACCCAGCGTATTGCCGTGGCGAACAGCCCGACGAATGATACGTCGCAACACGTACGCGCGGCCCTCATTGCCCGGCAGTACGCCGTCGACAATAAGAAAAGCACAGGACCGAATATGGTCGGCGATGACCTTCAGCGAGTTATGCTGCAGATCTTTCACCTGCAACAACTGCGCCGCAGATTTGATGATGACTTGGAACAGGTCGATGTCGTAGTTGTTGTGTACCTTCTGCATTACGGCAGCAATGCGCTCCAGACCCATTCCGGTGTCGACAGAAGGGTGCGGAAGCGGATGCAATTCCCCGCTCTGGTCGCGGTTGTACTGCATGAACACCAGATTCCAGATTTCAATGAAGCGATCCAAGTCCTCGCCCTCACTGCCGGGCGGGCCTCCCGGAATATCTTCGCCATGGTCGTAGAATATTTCGCTACAGGGGCCACAGGGGCCGGTATCGCCCATCTGCCAAAAATTATCCTCGTCAAGACGTGAAATTCGCGACTTGGGGAAACCTATTTCATCAATCCATATCTGCTCCGCTTCATCGTCAGACAGGTGCACGGTGACCCATAGTTTTTCCGGGGGAAGACCAAGCGTTACGGTGAGAAAATCCCACGCGTAGCGGATGGCATCGCGCTTAAAGTAGTCCCCAAAACTGAAGTTACCCAGCATCTCAAAGAAGGTGTGATGACGCGCGGTATACCCGACATTCTCTAGATCGTTATGCTTGCCCCCCGCGCGCACACAGCGCTGACTGCTAGTCGCGCGGACATAGGCGCGAGGTTCCGTGCCGAGGAACGTGTCCTTGAACTGATTCATACCGGCATTGGTAAACAACAGGGTAGGATCGTTGGCCGGAACCAATGAGCAACTCTCAACGCGTGTGTGCTCATGCTGTTCAAAATAGGCCAGAAAGGCCTCACGTATCTCTACGGTCTTCATACTCAATCTCGGTTATGTTGAGGGAGCCAGGGGTGTTCAGCCAGCCATATGGCCTTCGGCGAACGCCCTGCCTCCTATGATATGCAGATGCAGGTGAAAAACGGTTTGACCAGCCTCGGCGCCATTATTGACCACCAAGCGAAACGCATCACCCACGCCCAGTTGCTGGGCGAGTTTGCCTGCAACCAGCATCAAATGCCCCAGCAGCGCTTGATCGTTTAACTGGGCATCCACCAATCGGGGAATGCTCTGCTTTGGAATCACCAAAACATGAACAGGCGCCTGAGGATTAACATCATTTATGACAATACAATGCTCATCCTCATAAAGGAATTCACTGGGAATTTCGCCGCTGATAATTTTGCCAAATATCGTGTCTGACATGCCAGGCTATACCCGTTTATTACCCAAGTTTTTCGTCAGCCGTAAGCTGTCGAGCTTCGCTTTCCAACATCACTGGAATGCCATCGCGCACTGGATAGGCTAGGCCGGATGCCTTGCAGACCAGCTCGTCCTTTTGCGTGTCGTACTCCACTGGTGCCTTGCTGACAGGACACACCAGAATACTAAGCAGTCGTTTGTCGATCATTACCATCTCACAATGCCAAACAAGAGTAACATTATACGGGCTTTTTAGAGGTTTGGCATGGTTGGTGCCAGCAATTGTGGGTCTATCCGGTGGTTACGCCAGCTCATGCGCCAGTCTAGGTGTGGCCCCGTGGCGCGGCCGGTAGCACCGACCTCGCCAATCACATCACCAGAGTTAACCTCCTCTCCCGCTTCCACCAGCACCTTGCTCATATGCAGAAACGCCGAAGAAAAGCGAAACCCATGGTCCAAAATGACCGTGCCGCCGGAATAAAACAGGTCTGGTTCCGCCAAAGTGACAACACCCGCAGCGGGAGCGAGTACCACAGTGCCCGTCGGAACTGCCACATCCACACCATAATGGGGGTTTCCTGCCGTGCCATTGTAATATCGCTGACTACCATACACTCCAGATATTGGGCCTACTGTGGGCCATTGAAACCCTGCTAAAGCACTCTGCAGCAAATCAGGGCGCAGCAAGCGCTGGGCCTTGGCTGCATTAACAAGTGCCTGCTCCCGTCGAATCCTCTCTAGTTGCTCAGGCGGTGGGGTCACCGTTTTCTGCGGCACACCTTGCACCCGCTGAACAGCGTACTGGCGAGGTGTAATCTGCAGCGTCTGACGACACACATCCGCGCCATCTTCGACCACTAACTCAGCAGTCGCGGCCGCATTGCGACCAAAACCCGCAATGGTTGTACCTGCTTGCAGAACATCCAGCGTCTCCCCGTCCAGCGTGACGCGACTTCCTGGTGGCACTGTGCCCCATATCAGCCCGCCCTGGGTCAGACTGCCTTCAAACTCTATGCAGCTTGCCAACACGTATCCCGGCTGATAAGTCGCTGCGGCGACTAAAAGGCTTAATACTGTCGCTAACTTCACGCGTTGCTGATGTGCCATTCACTTCCCCACCCCAATATCCGTTATGCTTGCCTTTCTAACAGTGCAGACAGAAGGAGTCCAGCGGGATTTTGTTACTCAGTGACAACCGCTACAATAATGCTATGGGACGCTACCGACCACCGCGCCAGCGCGGCTCCAGATACATTACCCCCGAAGGCGAGCAGGCACTGCGGGACGAACTGCATCAATTGTGGAAAGTTGAACGCCCGGTTGTCACCGATGCGGTCCATGAAGCCGCCAAGAACGGTGACCGCTCTGAAAATGGCGACTACATCTACGGCAAGCGGCGACTGCGAGAAATAGACTCCAGAGTACGTTTTCTCAACAAGCGCCTCGATGAAGTTGAAGTGGTGCAGCGCATTCCCAGCGAGACTAATAAGGTTTTCTTCGGCGCGTGGGTGACACTAGAGAACGAAGCTGGCGAAGAGAACAGTTGGCGCGTGGTTGGTCCGGATGAGTTTGATCTGGCCAGCAGTAAACTCAGCATGGACTCGCCTATGGCACGTGCGCTGCTGGGCAAGCGCCTAGACGATGAAATTCGGGTTCAAAGCCCCGGGGGCGAGCAAGTTTACTGTATTACGGGTATCCGTTACGCGGCATCTTCAAAATAATAGTCGCCCTTGCGCTAGGGTTTCTGTTTGCGCCGCCGGTGCAGCCATCACATCGCGGTACCACTCATGGCAAGACTCCCAAGCAGGACACCGACACCGTCGACAAACACAACACCACCAGTGCCCAGTAAACGGCCACTGTGCAAGTCCAGCAACAGGCGCTCCCACGTCAGCCATTGTTCCTGTGCTGGAATATTATCGCGAATAGCATCGGGCAACTGGTCAGGAAAAAGCTCACGAATAACAACTTCTCCCACCGGTGCGCGCTCACTAAAATCCAACCTGTCCAGATCAGCCAGCCACCAGCCCCCTCCGGTCTTCACCGCGACCTGATTGTTTATGCGCCCAATAGCCTCAAGTGGCACAGGCAAACCGGTACTAGCACTGATGGATTCAACCAGCTCACCAGCCGCAGTAATCAATAGGAGTTGCTCCGCACAGCCAGCGTAGAACAGTTGATCTGCCCGCAAAGCGCCAACGAGTTTTCCGTTGCAGGACGCCACTTCATGATCGTCGAGATAGATACGACCATTCGCCGCTCTCGATAGCCAGCGCTCGCCTAAGTTGAATGCGGGCAGATCGGCAGAGTTGTCTCCATAGGCCTTACTGAGCCAGGGCCAATCAACAAAGCTGCGATCTAGACCGAGCCCAGCAGAATGATTCAGCACGATACCGGACGCGGCCAGAACTACTACGAACACCGCCGCGAATATGCCTAGGCGCCGATGCCAGTGCCAGAGTATGCCAACCAATTGTGAGCGGTACCGCATCAGCCATTCACCTGCATATCAAGCCACAAAGCCAGACGCGCAACCCGCTCCACCGCTCTTACCGATAGTGTCGCACCAGTGATTCCATCGATAGAGTCAGATAAATAACCGTCAGTAGCCAGTGTCAATCCACTAAACTGGCTGGTAAAGAATGGGTAGCGAATTTCCCATCCGCGCGTTTCTCTAAAAGCCAGCACCTCGACACGCTCAATGCGATTACCAGACACGGCGATACCGAGGGTAATGGGTTTGTCCTTGCCGATATCCTCTAATATCCATGCAGTACAGTTACCCTCTTGCCAATACCGCAGACGCAGAGCGGGCGGAAACCAGCCGACCGCCGCCTTGGCAGCGTCGCGTGTTTCTTCGGTAATCCACAATGTCTGCATTTCAGGTTTTTTGTCACCGCAGGCAAGCCCAAGGAATTCGTCACGCCCAATATATTCCTCGCCAATAACGGAAAAAGCCATCGTCAATAAGACGATAGCGATTCCACTCCGATACCCAAACCCCGCAAAGATTTTCATGAGTATTAGTAGGTAAACCCGACTCCCAGATTAAACCCTTCGAGTTCTTTTTGGCCGGGGGGTGCGTCTTGCCACTGGTAGTCAGCCTTGAATACCACATTCTCTACCAGCCAGTAGTTCACACCCACATCCCATTCGCTGATGTCCGTCTCTCCATCGCTACCCGCTAAGTTATCCCATTCACTGTAGCGAGCGAAAACGCCCAGATCACGCATCACTAACCAGGACGGCTCGATGTACCAGCCATTTTGCTCGTTGGCGCCAGCCTTGACTTCATTGATGGCGTCATCAATATCCCAGGCGGCTGCCAACGCTCGAAGACCGAAGGGACCATTGCGATAAACCACATGTGCTGAGTACAGCATCGCATCGACATCTTCGTCGTAGTTACCCTGACCAAGACCCGCCTGATACTGAATTGTCGCACCCAATTCCAAACCTGCAATGCCCGTGTATTTCGTGTTCACGGTATATGCCGGCTTGGATGCATCTGCCTTCGCCACTTTCTGGCGACCATCGCGAATCTTATAATCGCCCTCTGCGAAATCGATGTTCAGGCCTGAGGTGAAAGCGCCCTCGTAACTCCAACCTGGAAGAATTTCTCCGCTAAGCGCAAGTCCACCCTCCCACCAGGTGGTCGGTATAATATTTTTCTCGACATTGTTGCGCTCAACACCACAGAAAGTGGTCGACTCATGAGTCTGATTGAGAATCCCGACCGGCACAAGAAATAGACCCGCCTTCATGCGAGTAGTACTACTCAAGTCGTGTTCAATATAGGCTTACTCAAGCTCTACTTCACCCGGTTTACCGTCTCCAGAAAGAGAATGTTCTAGTTCGACCTCAGAAAACATGCGAGTGGTGTCATTAAAATCGTGACCTAGATAAAGCACGAAACGGTGAAAGTCAATCTCATCAATGTCCTCGCCATTGTCATTGTTGTTTTCGAGGTTGTTGTAATGCATCTCGCCGTAGCCGCCGATCTGCGTGCGTTCCGCCCAGCTTGACGCCAGCGATGTCTCGCCTGTTGCCACCTGTTCTACCATGGTAGCAGTCGCCTCGACTTTTACACTGTTCTCCTTTAACACCTCATCAGTCAAGACTAACTGTGTCTTCAGTTGAGTAATCTCAGCCTGCTGCTGCTGGATGATGATCCACATTTCTTCAATAGTAGGCGTCGCAGCAAAAGCGGTAGAGGTGCACAAACTCAATATAAGGCCCGTCATAAGGTTTTTCATCTGATCTCTCTCCTTCAATGAATCTTTCACTGCGACTGAAGAAGATAGGATTAGGAATCATTCTCATTTGTAACACTAAACGAGAACATTTCTTATTTAGATGACAATACCGTTAAACCAACATGTTCCTAGCGCAGCGCGCCGTAAATAATATTCTCCAGTTGCCCCCTGAAGTTAAACGTACTGGAGGGCATCAACTGCGTCATAAAAATCACCACCAGTTCCTCCACCGGGTCTACCCAGAACAAGGTGCTGGCCAAACCGCCCCAAAAAAAACTGCCCGTAGACCCGGGGTAACCATTCCCCACTGGATCCAGTTTGACCGCAAAGCCCAACCCAAAACCCACTCCTTCATAGGCTGATTCACTAAAACCACCGGTGGCCATGACAGCAAGATCCTCATCACCGGGAAGGTGGTTGCAGGTCATAAATTCCAAAGTCCGTGATCCAATAATTCGCGTACCCTCCAGTGTGCCGCCACCCAGTAACATCTGGCAGAAGCGATAATAGTCCCCGACTGTGGACAGCAGGCCACCGCCACCGGAGTAGAAACTGGGGCTGGCAAACCGGCTATCCTGCCCGTCATCATTCAACACCATCTCCCGATTAAGATCGCGCTCGTAACAGGACGCAAAGCGTGCAGCTTGCGTCGGAGCGATCTCGAAACTCGTATCTACCATGCCCAGTGGCTCGAAAATAACGGTGCGCAGATAGTCGGGAAGGCTCTGCCCACTAATCACCTCCACTAGGTGACCCAGCACATCGGTCGACAGTGAGTAGTTCCAGCGCTCCCCTGGGGAAAACTCCAGTGGCATCGATGCCAGTTGATCGACCATATCCTGCAGTGTATAGCCAGGCCGCGGGTTGCCAATCTGCTGTTTTCGATAGGCATAATCAATGTTAGACGAACGCAGAAAATCATACGTCAGGCCAGAGGTGTGCATGAATAAATCGCGAATGGTCATGGCCCGTTTGCAGGGCTCGGTGGCAAACAGCGGGTAAGAACCGGCCGACCAGACCCCCAAGTCACGCCAGGACGGAATAAATCGATGCACCGGATCATCTAGCGAAAACAGCCCCCTCTCAAGCAGCGTCATCATCGCCAGGGAAGTGATCGGTTTGGACATGGAGTAGATGCGCACAATGCTGTCCTCGGCCATGGCAGTGCCACGCTCTAGATCGCATTGACCTTGTACATCCAGATAACAAGTCTTTCCGCCGCGCGAGACGAGTGTAATGCAGCCGGGAATTTTTCCAGGCTGGATATAGCGCTTCGTGAGATGCTCGCTCACGCGGGCCAACTGCGCGCTGTCCATACCAACGGATTCGGGGGTAACAATCTCCAACACACTTACTCTCCTCGGGCTCGATAAAGGTGCCTAGTGATACCTGCGCTAAACCGAAAACGCAAGTCAGGCAGATATTTTATCTTCCCCGTTAAGTGGCCTTAAACGCTGCAATTTATTGCCCGTCAAGGTGCTCTCTTGCTATTATAGGACTGTAAAACACGCCTGCAAAACACGCCTGCATCTCTTTAGTAACTCTCGGAGTATCCATGAGCCGTCCGTCCCTACTTGATTTGGAAAACCATGCCGAATTCATCCAACGTCATATTGGACCTACAGTCGAGCAGCAAACAGCCATGGCCCGCGCCATTGGCTACGACAATCTAGATGCGCTGATCGATGACACCGTACCTGCGGCCATTCGTCGGCAGCAGCCTATGCAACTGCCCGGAGCCCAGACTGAGCAGCAAGTCATTGCGCGACTGCGAGAGCTGGCAAGTCTGAATATCGTCAATCGCTCCTTTATCGGTATGGGTTACCACGATACCGTCACGCCCCCGGTTATACAGCGCAATGTGCTGGAGAATCCTGGCTGGTATACCGCCTATACGCCTTATCAGCCGGAAATATCTCAGGGCCGTCTGGAAGCACTACTGACTTTCCAGCAGATGGTGCTCGACCTGACGGGAATGGACCTGGCAAATGCTTCCATGCTGGACGAAGGCACTGCTGCCGCAGAGGCCATGACGCTGTTACAACGGGTGAACAAAAAAAACCGCAGCAGCACCTTCCTGATAGCAGACGATTGCCACCCCCAGACTATCGCTGTGGTAAAAACTCGAGCCAAGGCACTGGATCTTGAGGTCTTAGTCGGCGATCCGGCAGAGCTGCTCAACACTACCGAGGCCTTCGGCCTGCTAGTGCAATACCCCGGCACCTATGGGCATCTACAAGACATTTCTCCATTGACAGAGAAAGCCCATAAAAAAAATACGCTAGTGGCGGTGGCGGCAGACATTATGGCTCTGCTGCTGGTGAAATCACCCGGCTCAATGGGCGCCGATGTAGTGCTGGGCAATACCCAGCGCTTTGGTGTCCCCATGGGCTTTGGCGGCCCGCATGCGGCTTTTTTTGCCACTCGAGACGCCTACAAACGTTCTACCCCGGGACGCATTATCGGTGTATCTATAGACCGACGCGGCAACCAAGCCCTGCGCATGGCAATGCAAACCCGCGAGCAACATATCCGTCGCGAAAAGGCCACCAGTAACATTTGTACGGCGCAAGCACTGCTCGCCGTTATGGCCGCTTTCTACGCTATGTACCATGGACCGACGGGACTGCGACGGATAGCCACCCGCATTCAGCGCTTGGCCTGTATTCTAGTGAAGGGGCTGGAAGACGCCGGTTTCACGCGCGACAACGCCAGCTTCTTTGACACCATCAGCTATACAGTGGGTGGGCAACAACAGGCTATCGTTGAACGTGCACTAGCCAGCGGCTTAAACCTGCGCATCATCGGCAGTGACCGTCTGGGCATCTCTCTGGATGAAACCACCTCCGCCTCAGACATCGAAGCTCTGTGGTGTGCCTTTAGCGGCGACAATGTGTCATCGTCCGCAGCAACAGTGGATACTCAAGTAGCAGAAAACGGCGGGATTCCAGATCAGTTGCTGCGACCCATTGACTACCTACAACACCCCCTCTTCAACAACTACCATTCGGAAACGGAAATGCTGCGCTACATGCGCTACTTGGAAGACAAAGACATGGCGCTCAATCGCGCAATGATTGCTCTGGGCAGTTGCACCATGAAGTTGAATGCCACCACCGAAATGCTACCGGTGACCTGGCCTGAGTTCGCGGGATTACACCCGTTCGCGCCTCCCGAACAGACCGCCGGCTACCAGGCGATACTAGCGGAACTTGATCAAATGCTAGTGGAATGTACCGGCTATGACGCCATTTCTCTGCAACCCAATGCGGGCTCTCAGGGCGAGTATACCGGGTTATTGGCCATCCGCCGTTATCACGAAAGTCGCGGTGACACGCAGCGTAACGTCTGCCTCATCCCCTCCTCAGCACACGGCACTAATCCTGCTAGCGCGGCACTGGCAGGCATGCGAGTAGTGATTGTTGAATGCGACGGGCTTGGGAATATCGACATGGCCGACCTGCGGACCAAGGTCCAACATCACACACAAGATCTATCGTGCATCATGGTGACGTACCCATCCACTCACGGCGTATTCGAAGAATCCATCATTGAATTGTGTGAGATTATCCATCAACACGGTGGGCAAGTGTACGTGGACGGCGCCAACCTAAACGCGCTCGTGGGAATTGCTGCGCCAGGAAAATTCGGCGCCGATGTGTCGCATCTTAATTTACATAAGACTTTTTGCATTCCACACGGCGGCGGTGGCCCAGGCATGGGCCCCATCGGTGTGGGTGCGCATTTACAACCGTTCCTGCCCAGCCATCCGGTGGCGCCCATTGCGGGTCTAGATCCGAACAACGATGTCGTCTCCTCCGCACCCTTTGGGAGTGCTTCTATTCTGACGATCTCTTGGGCCTATATCGCACTGATGGGTGAAGAAGGTCTGACGCTGGCAACTAAGGTGGCTATTCTCAGCGCCAACTACATCGCCCACCGACTCAAGGATCACTATCCCATCCTCTACACAGGTGCCGGCGGCAATGTGGCGCACGAATGTATTTTGGATATTCGCCCGATCAAGGAAGACAGCGGCGTATCGGAGGAAGATATCGCTAAGCGCATGATTGACTTTGGGTTTCATGCCCCAACCATGTCGTTTCCCGTCGCCGGCACACTGATGGTGGAACCAACAGAATCAGAATCGCTAGCGGAGGTGGATCGATTCTGCGATGCCCTGATAGCAATCCGCGCGGAAATTCACGCAGTACAAACCGGCGCACTCGATGCGACGGACAATCCATTGAGCAATGCCCCACATACGCTGGCCGACGTCGCTGCCAGTAACTGGGATCATCCGTATGACCGCGAGCATGCAGCCTATCCCGTCGCATCTTTGCGGCACTATAAGTACTGGGCGCCGGTTAATCGGGTAGACAATGTCTACGGTGACCGCAACCTCTTTTGCGCCTGCCCAGCCATCGATTCGTATCGAGATGAGACTTAGCCCAGTATTCAGCGCACTCTTGGCTCTACAGCCACCACTTACGCACAGGAACTGCCATGTCTGACATCCTCGCTCAATCACTGAGGCTGCCCTGTGGAGTAGCTGTCTCTTATACACATCTCCGAGCCCACGAGACTAGGCATGATCTCG
>CAJXTK010000060.1 GCA_913061115.1 uncultured Haliea sp. | reverse complement strand
AGATCATGCCTAGTCTCGTGGGCTCGGAGATGTGTATAAGAGACAGCATTTGGTCCGTTTATAAGCTTGATATTCGATAGAGTTCGGGAAGCGGCTACTCAGGGACAACACATAACTCGCTTCCGAATTTCGATCGCTATTAATTCGGGCCAAACGAATGCCCAACAATAAGCCCCGAGCTGACTGTTGGGAGGCCACGCTTCGATAAGCACCATAGTACTTGTTCGCAGTCGGATAATCTCCCGCATCAAACCGCATCTGCGCGACTTCCAGCAACGCCACCTGATTGGTGCGGTCCATAGCCAAGGCACGTACAAAGGCCTCTTCGGCTCCCTGCATATCAAATAATTGTATCCGACATAAGCCTAAATTCACAAACGCATTGGGACGCCCCGAATACAGTGTGTCCTGAATAACGTAGTCTAGCTGCTTCTCCGCCTCTTCATAGCGTTCCTGGCTGTACAAAAAAGCCGCGTAGTTATTACGGCAGCGAGAACATTTTCCATCCAGACGTATCGATTTTTTAAAGTTCTTCTCAGCGAGTTCATACTCGCCGGTACTCTGGTAGACCAAGGCAAAGGCCTCGTAAATCTCGGCATTATCGTCATCGATCTGCATGGCCAGTTCAAGATTGCGCTTAGCGGCAACCCAATTACCTGCTCCAATATAATCACGCGCCAACGCTACGCGTGTGTCCAGAGCTCTTTGGGGCGATGCGTCCTCGCTAAAACCACCCGTAGTCGTTGAGATACAGCCGCCCAATACAATAAACGCTAACAGCAGAACCAACTGAGACACACACGTTTTCAATCTGATCGGCATATGAAACAACATGCTTACCCCACTGAAATTATTTGAGCATCAGTCGCTGCGCGATAACGGCTACTGCGGCTAGTGCGATCCACTACTTCACCCACTAATTGGCCACAGGCGGCATTGATATCATCTCCACGCGTAGTTCTGATCGTGACAATGTAGCCTGCATCAATCAACACTTGCCAGAAGCGTGATACCGCATTGCCACTGGGGCGCTGATACTCGGACTGTGCGAACGTATTGAAAGGAATCAGGTTAATTTTACAGGGCACGTCGCGCAGCAATTCTGCCAGTTCCAGTGCCTGATCGCGCTGATCATTGACCCCTTCAATCAGTGTGTATTCTATCGTCACCACTCGGTTTTTGTCACTTTGAGCCGCCATATAATTGCGACAACTCTCAAGCAAGACGGCAATAGGATACTTACGGTTGATTGGCACCAGTTGGTTACGTAATGCATCATTGGGCGCGTGCAGGGAGACAGCCAGGGACACCTCGCTGACCTCGGCCAACCTATCCAGCGCAGGAACAACACCGGATGTGCTCAATGTCACGCGACGCTTGGACAAACCGTAGGCTAGGTCCTCAAGCATGAGATCCATCGCCGCCACCACGTTATCAAAATTCAGCAGAGGCTCGCCCATACCCATCATCACGACGTTCGTCACAATACGTCGATCACCGGGCTTGAAACCATCGTAAGACTTTATCGCCAGCCACACCTGACCAATGATCTCAGCTGCACTTAAATCTCTCTGAAAGCCCTGCTTGCCAGTAGAACAGAAGCTGCAATCCAGCGCGCAACCTACCTGAGAAGAGACACACAGCGTGGCGCGATTACCCGCAGGAATCAACACCGTCTCTACTAGGCCACCGCCCTCGACTCGTATTGCCCACTTGCGCGTGCCATCGCTGGAGTCCTGCTGGCTGACGATCTCAGGCGGCCGCACTTCGGCGACCTCCATAAGCTTCTCCCTCAGCGCCTTACCCAGGTTAGACATCTCCTCGATTTGGGTGATGCCGGCATGATGTATCCACTTCAAAATCTGGTGTGCGCGAAACTTTTTTTCACCCAGCTCCAGAAAGAATTGCTCCATTTGCAGCCGCGACAACCCCATCAAATTGATCTTGGCGTGTTGCGGGCCGATCGGAGGAATCGCAGTAGAAGCAGTCATGGGGGAGCAGTCAGTCGCCTAGAGCCTAGCGCTCGCAGAGTTCGCTGGAGGCGAAAAAATAAGCAATTTCGCGCGCAGCTGACTCAGGGGAATCGGAACCATGCACCGCATTAGCGTCTATCGATGATGCGAAATCTGCTCGAATAGTGCCCTCGGCGGCTTCCGCCGGATTGGTCGCACCCATTAACTCGCGGTTCTTTGCGATAGCGCCCTCACCCTCCAGCACTTGCACAACAACGGGGCCAGATGTCATAAACTCAATCAGAGCGGGAAAGAAGGGACGCTCCTTGTGCTCAGCATAGAAACCACCGGCGACGGTATCACTCAAACGTAACATTCTAGAGGCTACGATGTGTAATCCATTAGCTTCGAATCTCGCGTAAATCTTGCCAATAATATTTTTGCCAACCGCGTCGGGCTTCATGATAGACAGGGTCCGTTCTACAGCCATGGTGACTCTCCAGATAATTTCACTATTGAAACCGCGTAATTATACGGATTTTGGGCCGCCGTTTCACCTGCAAACACGGTTAGGGGGAAGATTCTTTTTCTTTTAAATCAGCGCGTTACAAATCGGCAGGGCAAATGAGACAAATTACAGCTTACGCAGGCCCTGCCGCTGGCGTAAAGGCCGTAATAACGCTCTATTGAAAGTGCTGCTGGGGAGCAAAGAAATTTGGCGTTAGACCCCTTAGCGCAAGAATCATTCGAGCAAAAACGCAGAAGTGCTAATAACCGCTACTCTAACTCTTCAATCCAGGCGCCCTGGATCGCCTCTAGGATCTTCTCGCCACAACGGCCGGACTCATCATCGAAGTCCTGCAATGCCATTACCCAATTACGCAGGTCCACAAAGTTAACAGACAAAGGATCCACATCAGGGTGGGCCTCCTGCAATTCGATGGCGATGTCAGTAATGTCAGTCCACTGCATAAACGCTCTCCGGTCAATGTTGCTCTGATACCATATTGATGGTGTAGCGTGGAATCTCAACGACCAAGTCATCTTCACCGACAACAGCCTGGCAACTGAGGCGCGAGTCTGGCTCTAGGCCCCACGCCATATCCAGATAGTCATCTTCCAATTCATCAGGCGCCTCGAGCGAGTCATAACCCTCTCGCACAATGACATGGCACGTGGTGCAGGCGCAGGAAAGTTCACAGGCATGCTCGATCTCGATATTATTACGCAACAACGCACGGCATATGTTCTCTCCAGGTAGAGCCTCGATCACAATGCCCTCGGGGCATAAGCTTTCATTGGGCAGTACTACTATTTTCGTCATTGCATCACCTCATCGTCGAGCGCATCCAGCGACATTCCCGCCAAAGCTTCCCGAATACTCTTGTCCATTCGTCGGCTAGCGAATGTTTCGCTTTGACGTCCCAGACGCTCCGTCAGCGTGCGTATGGCATTCGTATCTTGGCCTTCTAGCAGCGCTTGTAACTCAGTCATTGGAGCCGTAATTGCCTCACGGTCTTCTTCGCTTAATAAGGCCTCGCCATCTGCAGCGAGAGCAGATTTCAGCCCTTCGAGTAACTGCCATCCCGCCAGACGCTGCTCAGCCAGTTGGCGCGCAAGCTTATCTTCAACTGCATGACTAAAGGATGCCTGCAACATGGTAGTGATCTCATCGTCAGTCAGCCCAAATGACGGCTTTATCGTGACACTGGTCTGTGAACCCGTAATTTCCTCGCAAGCGGACACATTGAGCAAACCATCCGCATCAACCTGGAATGTCACTTTAATCCTCGCGGCGCCCGCCACCATTGGAGGAATACCGCGCAACTCGAAGTGCGCGAGGGAGCGACAGTCACTGACCATTTCCCGCTCACCCTGAACGATGTGTATCGCCAGCGCAGTCTGCCCGTCTTTGTAGGTTGTAAATTCCTGAGCGCGACTCACCGGGATAGTGGTGTTACGTGGAACAATTTTCTCCACTAAGCCGCCCATCGTTTCAATACCCAATGACAGCGGGATAACGTCCAATAGCAAGAGGTCGCCCTCGGGACGATTGCCGACCAGAATATCTGCCTGAATAGCAGCCCCCAATGCCACAACCTGATCAGGATCAATATCCACCAGCGGAGGGCGCTGAAAAAATTCAGCGACGGCCTCGCGCACGAGGGGCACCCGCGTGGAGCCGCCTACCATGACGATATTATCGATGCCGGTATCCAGTTCCGCATCGCGCAGACAGCGACGACAGGCGCCCAATGTCCGTTTCACCAGGGGTTGAATCAATCCCTCAAAAACTTCTCGCGTCACCCGAACCGCCCCACCCGAGGGCAGTACTCCGGTCAGGTCAAGATCAACCGCTACCTCATCAGACAGTCGCTCCTTAGCCGCGCGTGCGGCAGCCTGAAGCTGCCGGTACTGACCAGGCGCAAGAGACGGTGACCCGCACTGCTGTAAGACCCACTCTGCGAGGGCAGCATCAAGATCATCACCGCCCAAAGCGGTGTCGCCACCGGTCGCCAACACTTCAAACACGCCCTTGTGCAAACGCAAAATGGAAATATCAAAGGTTCCACCCCCGAGGTCGTAGACGGCTATGACACCCTGCTCTGCAGAATCCAGTCCGTAAGCCACCGCTGCAGCGGTAGGCTCATTCATCAGGCGTAACACACGCAATCCCACAAGCGTTGCCGCATCCTTAGTGGCCTGGCGCTGTGGCTCGTCGAAGTAGGCCGGCACTGTGATCACCGCACCATCAATCTCACCACCCAGAGTTGCCAACGCACGCTTATGCAACACTCGCAGAATATCTGCCGAAACTTCAACTGGGCTGCGCTCACCACTACTGGTCATAAAACGCACCAGACCTTCTTCGCCCTCAGCGAGACGATAATGAGAACGCTGCGCGTCTCCAATCGCATCACGACTCCCACGTCCCATAAAGCGCTTTACCGACATAAGGGTGTCGGCGGGGTGTTGGGCCGCCAAAGCCAATGCACCGGCGCCCACAAGTGGCATCTGTGCATCGGTATAATTAACCACCGAAGGCAGCATCATCACGCCTTTCTCGTCAGGCAGAATAGCTGCGCTACCGGCCCGCACAGTAGCAACTAGGGAGTTCGTCGTACCGAGGTCAATACCAATTGCCCGCTTTATCTGGTGCGGAAGAGGGGACTGTCCCGGCTCGGCGATGTTTAGTAGCGCCATGATTGATCCTGTTAAGTCTGACTGTCTATCAATTTGGACTCCATCTGCTCAGCTTCCAGCAGCAGTTTTTCCAGATATTGCAATTTAACGCAGGCGCTAGCAGCAGCGGATAGTTCGCCCACAGCGTACGCACAAGAAAACTGTTCATGCAATTGATTGACGTCTACACCAATTTCAGTTACCAGGTGCTCCAGTGCGATCTCCGGATCGACCAGCTCACCCAACAACATCAACTTCTCACGCAAGTCCATCTGCGCCATTAAAAAACCGCCATCAATCTGCTGACCCGAAATGTCTTCCTTGCTCATACCCGCCAACTCAAGCAGGTAAAGCGCACAAGGAAGAGCTTTACGCAGTGTGGCGTAGGCTTCATTGATCAGGGCAGAATACTGAACCGCCAGTCGCTGCTCATGAGCGGAGCCGCTAGCGTAACGATCAGGATGCAACTCTTTCTGCAACTGTCGATAGCGTTTTCCCAGTTGCACCTGATCCAGCGCAAAGTCCTCTGGCAGATCGAACAACTGGAAATAATTTTTTTGGAATTCAGGTAAAGACATACCAGAGTATCACATCGGCTAACTTAAACGGTGAAACTCTCGCCGCAGCCGCACTCAGCGGAGACGTTGGGATTGCGAAACTGCAGACCTTCGTTCAACCCCTCGCGCACGAAATCTAGCTCCGTACCGTCTAAATAAACCATACTCTTGGGATCGATAAACACCTTCACACCATGGTCCTCAAACACCTGGTCTTCTACCTGCACTTCGTCAACAAACTCAAGCACGTATGCCATACCAGAACAGCCGGACGTCCTTACCCCCAGACGAATACCCAGCCCATTGCCTCGGGACACCAGTTGCCCTGCAACGTGCTTCGCTGCAGATTCTGTAATGCTAACACCCATACTAACGGCTCCGCTTTTCCCGGAGGTCCTTGACTGCTGCTTTGATAGCATCTTCAGCCAATACAGAACAGTGGATCTTGACCGGCGGCAACGCCAGCTCCTCGGCGATTTCCGTATTGCGAATCTGCTCTGCCTCATCAAGGTTTTTACCTTTCACCCACTCTGTGAGCAGGGAACTCGAGGCGATCGCCGAGCCGCAACCGTAGGTCTTAAACTTAGCATCCTCGATGATGCCGTCAGCGTTAACTTTAATCTGCAAACGCATAACGTCTCCACAGGCTGGAGCACCCACCATTCCGGTACCCACGCTTTCATCATCCGCATCGAGTTTCCCGACATTGCGGGGGTTTTCATAGTGGTCTAATACCTTGTCACTGTATGCCATTGTCTTGTTCCTCCAATTGGAATTAGTGGGCAGCCCACTCTATGCTGTCCAAGTCTACACCATCCTTAAACATGTCCCATAAAGGGGATAAGTCTCGAAGCTTTTCTACCGCGGTGCGCAATTGTGCTACTGCCGCATCCACATCGTCATCAGTGGTGAAACGACCAAAACTGAAACGTAGCGAGCTGTGCGCCAATTCATCGCTGAGCCCAAGTGCCCGCAATACATAAGACGGCTCCAGACTTGCAGATGTGCACGCTGAGCCGCTTGAAACGGCCAAATCTTTGAGCGACATAATCAGAGATTCACCTTCTACAAACGCAATACTGACATTCAACGCGCCCGGCAAACGGTGCACACCATCACCATTAATATGCACTTCCTCGATATCCTTGATGCCGTCCCAAAAGCGACGACGCAGCGCCTTCAGTCGCACTGCTTCGAGCTCCATGCCCTCTTGAGCAACATGAGCGGCCTCACCCATACCAACAATCTGATGGGTAGGCAGTGTGCCCGAACGCATACCACGCTCGTGTCCGCCGCCGTGCATCTGCGCCTCGAGTCGGACCCGGGGCTTACGTCGCACATACAAAACGCCAATACCCTTCGGTCCATACATCTTGTGGGCAGACATCGAAAGTAGGTCAACCTTCATATTCTCCATGTCAATGACGACTTTTCCCGCACTCTGGGCTGCATCAACATGAAACAATACACCAGCAGCACGCGTCACCTCACCAATCCCGGCTATATCGTTGACAGTGCCAATCTCGTTATTAGCGTGCATGATCGTGACTAAAACGGTGTCTTCACGCAATGCCGCTCTCACCGCTTCGGGCGTAATCAGACCATTGCTACCTGGATCGAGGTAAGTAACCTCAAAGCCTTCTCGCTCTAGCTGCCGACAGGTATCAAGAACAGCCTTATGTTCAATTTTGGATGTAACAATATGTTTCCCCCTCTTCACATAGAAGTGAGCCGCACCCTTAATTGCAAGGTTATCTGACTCGGTAGCACCTGAGGTCCAAACAATTTCCCTGGGGTCTGCTTTGATCAGGTCGGCGACTTGACGACGGCCGTTTTCCACCGCCTCTTCCGCCTTCCAGCCGTAAAGGTGCGAGCGCGATGCAGGATTGCCAAAATTGCCTTCGATAGACAGGCAATGGACCATCTTTTCTACCACTCGAGGATCAACTGGGGTCGTTGCCAGATAATCAAAGTAAATCGGTTTTTCCATACTGCTTTTGCTCCGTAAACTGTTGCGCGTTCAGCGCCTGCCTAAATTTCGGTCAAGAGTAATGTGTCACCCTTGATTTCTGTCACAGGTAAGCTGTGACTCTTATGACTGCGCGCATCCTGCCGCGCCGCAATAGTCTGCACTTCCCTTTTCTCGAGCAGGCTAGACAAGCTGATCTCGCTCAGGAAGCCGTGAATTTGATCGCTTAGGTCGCACCACAGATAGTGGGTTAAACATACCTCGCCCTGCTGGCAGTCAGCTGCGCCGCCACACCCTGTGGCATCAACCGTGTCGTTTACCGCGTCGATAATCTGTGCCACGAAAATGTCGTGGCCGCCTCGGCTTAAGCGGTACCCACCGCCAGGGCCACGCACGCTGCTCACTAGACTGTTGCGCCGCAACTTGGAGAACAGCTGCTCCAAATAAGACAACGATATATCTTGTCGCCCCGAAATATCGGCCAAGCTAACAGGCTGATCGCTGCTGTGTAATGCAAGATCAAGCATTGCAGTTACCGCATATCGCCCTTTTGTTGTCAGTCGCATCCTCTACCCTCGCGCATCGGCATGGAAGAAGTATGCAATAACCTACCAAATCGGTCAACTATTAGTCCGACTATTTTTGTCGGGTAAAGCGGCTCGATTAAGACCGCTTGCGCGCGCGTTTTACCCACTTTTGAGTCTCGCTAAGGACTCCCCGCAGAATATTAAGCTCCATCTCATCTAATCTCACCCGGGTGTACAGACGGCGCAGACGAGACATTAGCTGGCGCGGTGCCGTCGGGTCCAAAAACTCCACATCGATAAGTGTTTCTTCGAGATGTTGATAAAAGTGCTCCATATTCCCCTGCGAAGCAAACGGGCTATCCCACTGTTCTAGCTCATTTACGGGTAATTCCACGGAGGATCTCAGCATATGTAGCTCGTAGGCAACAATTTGCACGGCCATCGCCAGATTCAGCGAGCTGTATGCGCCTGACGTCGGAATATTGAGATGCAGATTGCACACTCTCAGTTCTTCATTGGTCAAACCGCGATCTTCACGACCGAACAGCACGGCAACCTGTTCTTGCGATGATGCCTGCGCCATGCGCCCAGCACACTGGCGAGCATCCAGAAGGGGCCACGGTATTCGTCGCTCTCGCGCACTGGTGCCCACCACAAACTGACAATCTGTAATCGCATCTTCGAGAGTCGGCACAATAATGGCCGTGTCGAGAATATCTTTGGCTGAAACCGCACGCCACTCCGCTTGCTCATTCGGATAGTCCCGAGGAGCTACCAGATACAATCGCGTCAACCCCATATTTTTCATCGCGCGCGCCACTCCCCCGATGTTGCCAGGATGACTGGTATTGACCAATACAATGCGAATATTGTCCGTGTTCATTGGCTATTTCGGGGCTACGACAGGAATGAGAAGTTTAGCAGAAAATCGCAGGGGAATTAATCGAATTTACCAACGATCAACGGCCACCAAGGAGCCAAAACTCAAGACAACAGGGGCTTAACAACCTGCAATACTGCTTTAAAACACTTAGGATTTCCGCACACAATATTGCCAGAATTCAAGTAATTATCAGATGCGTCAATGTCCGCCACCAGCCCACCTGCCTCGCGCACCAGCAGTACCCCGGCCGCCATATCCCAAGACGATAGACCGATCTCCCAGAATGCGTCCAGACGACCTGCAGCAACATAAGCCAAATCCAGTGATGCGGCACCAGCGCGGCGGATACCGGCACACTGAGACGCGAGAACTTCAATCGATTTACTGTAAGCTTCCAGCTTGTCATCGCAGTGATTCTTGAATGGAATACCCGTCCCCAACAAAGCGCCTTCCAGATTCGCAAGGTCGCTGACACGAATTCGGTGACCATTAAGCTGCGCGCCACGTCCTCTCGATGCGGTGAACTCCTCTTGCCGAACCGGATCAACAATCACGGCGTGCTCAAGTTTTCCCCGATACATACAGGCTATTGAAACAGCATAGTGAGGAATGCCGCGAACAAAGTTGGTGGTGCCATCAAGCGGGTCGATGATCCATCGATACTCCGCATCCTCACTTCCGATAAAGCCACTCTCTTCACCCAAAATAGCGTGATCGGGGTACGCCTTCTGCAGTTGGTAAATAATTTCCTGCTCGGCGTTGAGATCAACCTCCGTCACGAAGTTGTTAACCCCTTTGGCTTTTACTTCAAAGCGATGGAGCTCATCAGACGCTCGCACGATGTTTTCACCGGCTTTACGAGCAGCGCGAAGCGCAATTTTAATCATCGGTTCCATGTGTCTTTCCTGAGAACTAAGTTAGGGTGTAAGGTCATCCTGCTCAGCGCCTTCCTTGACAGGGAGCATGAGATCTTCCTTCGTCACTCCCATCATCAGCGTCCAGGCAGAAGCCACATAGATCGACGAGTACGTACCTATCAAAATACCTACTATTAGAGCGACGGCAAAACCGAAAATCATTTCACCACCAAAAATAGCGAGCGCGAGCACGACCATCAACGTTGTACCCGATGTTACCAGCGTTCGTGCCAGCGTTTCACTAATGGAGATATCCACCACTTCAACGGGCCCCGCACGACGGAGCTTACGAAAATTTTCTCGAATGCGGTCAAAGACAACAATCGTGTCATTAATGGAGTAACCCACCACCGCCAATATCGCGGCCAGCACCGTGAGATTAAACTCCATGCCAGTCAAAGAGAAAAAGCCCAACGTAATAATCACGTCATGCAACAGAGCCGCGACCGCGCCGAGAGCGAACTTTAACTGGAAACGAAACGCAACATAGAGTGTCACTAAGCCTATTGCCAGCAGCATGGCCAGACCTCCCTGCTCGCGCAGCTCGTCGCCTACCTGCGGACCGACGAACTCCATACGACGAAGCTCCACATCGCCGACAAAGGTCTCCTGGAGCAAGCTCAACAGCGCCGTACCCTCCGCGTCAGAATAGCCCTGTGGCAAACGGATCAACACATCTTGATCGCTACCGAAACTCATAACGCTAGAGCCGGCATAGCCCTGAGTCTCCAGGGTGCTGCGAATCGCATTAAGATCTGCAGTCGCGCTGTAATGAATCTCTACCAATGTACCGCCGGTAAAGTCCAATCCCCAGTTAAGCTGCTTCGTCGCCAGAGAAACAATGGATACCAGCAGCAGCAATCCTGAAAATAATACCGCCAGCTTACGCTGGCCCATAAAATTAATCACTTTCATGACTGACTGCCCCCGATCGATAATTTCCGCACACGGCGCCCGCCATAGACAAGATTAATGAGAGCGCGCGTCCCCAGTATTGCCGTGAACATAGAGGTCAAAATACCGACCGACAACGTCACTGCAAAGCCCTTAATCGGCCCAGTACCCACGGCATAGAGGATGACCGCAACAATCAGGGTCGTAAGGTTGGCATCAAGAATAGTGGTGAATGCACGCCCAAAGCCCGAGTGGATCGCCATCTGTGGTGACAGTCCATTGACTAGCTCCTCCCGGATTCGGGCAAAGATCAACACATTGGCATCCACCGCCATACCCACCGTTAGCACAATACCCGCGATACCCGGAAGCGTCAGCGTGGCCCCCAGCATCGACATCACTGCCACCAATAAAATCAAATTAGAGGTCAACGCAATCACCGCCACAACGCCAAAAACTCTGTAGTACAGCACCATAAACAGCAGCACCAGCGTCAAACCATAGTAGACGGACCGTACGCCAAGACGGATATTTTCTGCACCCAAAGACGGCCCAACGGTGCGCTCCTCGACAAATGTGATGGGCGCTGCTAGCGCACCGGCACGCAGCATCAGCGCCAACTCCGAAGATTCCAGTGGATTGTCGAGACCGGTGATCTGAAACTGCGCACCCAGGGCTGACTGGATAACCGGAGCCGTGAGTATCTTTCTTTCATCGTAGGGGACCTTCACAATGACTTCGGCGCCCTCCTCATCGACTTCATAGCGAGTACGATACTTACGCTCGATGAACAACACGCCCATGCGACGCTTAATATTGTTGCGGGTGGCTCGAGACATCAATGTGCCCCCCTCACTGTCCAGGCTGATCTGCACGTTGGGTTGCCCGTTCTGGTCAAAGCTGGCCTGCGCGGTTGAAACCCGTTCCCCGGTGATAATGACATCGCGCTCTAACCACTCACTCGAGCCGCTGCGGTCAGCACTGCGGTATTCAAAACGCTGTTTATCGGACTGAGCGGCATCCCTATTAGCCACCAACCTAAACTCGAGGTTAGCCACCTTGCCCAAAATACGTTTGGCCTCTGCTGTGTCCTGAATTCCCGGCAGCTCAACCACAATGCGGTTCTTGCCCTGACGCTGCACCAGCGGCTCCGACACTCCCAATTCGTTAACCCGGTTGCGCAACGTGGTCAGATTCTGGCTGACAGCGTAACTCTCAATTTCGTCGCGGGCCTGCGGGGACATCGCCGCTAACAGATTCCAACTATCGCCCTCCTCGACACGTTCGATCTCCAGCTCCGGGCTGTTCTGCGCAATAATCTCCCGCGCTTGCTCGCGCAATGCCTCGGTTTGAAAGCGTGCTTCTAATTTCTCCTGAGAATTGAGCCTGACAAGCCCACGAATACGATCCTCTCGCAACGCCCGCTTAGTGTCATTGACGAAGTACTCCATACGGCGCTCTACCGCTGCGTCAACATCCACTTCGAGCTTGAAATGCACGCCACCACTGAGATCCAGCCCCAATTTCATCGGCTGCCCGCCATAATCACTAAGCCAGTCTGGCGTTGTTGGAGCCAGGTTGAGCGCCACGATAAACCCATCCCCCAAGGCGCGCGAGACTCTGGCCTGTGCCACCAATTGCTGATCTGCATCCTCTAAGCGCAACAGAGCCTGACGACCGCTAGCATCAATAGTTTGCCCAAAATAGGCGATCCCCGCCTCATCCAGCGCATTTAATGCTCGACGCAAGGTTTTGTCGTCAATCTGCTGTGAACTGCTTTGTCCGGCAATCTGCAGTGCCGGGTCCGGCGCATACAAGTTGGGCGCCGCATAGAACAGGCCGAGGAGCAACGTAGACAGCACGAGGAGGTATTTCCACAGTGGGTACTTATTTAGCATAGTGTCGCTCTAACTGAAAAAAATTCGGGCGCTCAATGCGCCCCCACGTAAAAAAGTGGCCCATTATAAATTAACAGGCCGCGGCCACAAGGGGCGTTTCGGCATCACGCTCATCCCAGCCAGCGGCGGGCGTTACGGAACATCCGCAACCAGCCCCCATCCTCGCCCCACTTAGGAGGTGTCCAGGAATGCTGGATCGTGCGATAAACCCGTTCTGGATGCGGCATCATGATCGTGGCACGGCCATCCTCACTGGTTAGACCCGTGATGCCCGCTGGAGACCCGTTAGGATTAGCGGGATACCGATGTGCCAGCGCAAGGTCGTTTTCAATATAACGCAACACCACAGCACCACTGGCTTCACAATGCCTCTGCGACTGGGCACTAGCAAACTGAGCACGACCCTCTCCATGCGCCACTGCGATGGGCAGGTGCGAGCCTGCCATATCCGACAACAAAATCGAAGGACTGGACTCGACTCGAACCAACGCCAGCCGCGCCTCAAATTGTTCAGAGCGATTACGCACAAAGCGTGGCCACAGTGCAGCACCGGGAATCAATTCCTTAAGCGCAGAGACCATCTGACAACCGTTGCAGACACCGAGAGTGAAGGTATCTTCACGTTCAAAAAAGGTACTGAACCCAGCGCGCACCGACTCATTAAACAAAATGCTCTTCGCCCAGCCTTCACCGGCACCCAATACATCACCGTATGAGAAGCCACCGCAGGCCACCAGGCCCTTAAACTGCTTCAGGTCGACGCGCCCACTGAGAAGGTCACTCATATGCACATCGAATGGCGCAAAGCCTGCTCGGTGAAAAGCGGCTGCCATTTCAACATGCCCATTGACACCCTGCTCTCGCAAGACCGCTATACGCGGACGAACTCCGGTTGTGATGTAAGGGGCGCTGATGTCCTCATTGACATCAAAACTCAAGCCCACTGACAGCCCAGAGTCTTCCGCGGTGTGCCGCTGATACTCTTCTAAAGCACACTCGGGATTATCGCGTAGGGCCTGTAACTCATAGCTCGTACGCGCCCAAAGCTGCTGCAAACGCGCCCGGCTATCCAGAAAAACCTGCGCGCCATCTACCACACTAATCGCATCACCTATAACCGCCTTCCCGATCACGTGCAGGCAATCGTCCAGACCCAATTCTGCCGCCAGTTTTTGGAAATCATGCAGCTGCGATGTAGCGATTTGCAGTACCGCTCCGGCTTCCTCATTAAACAATTTTTCCAGCGCACCACCGGGCAGCTCTGACAGCTCTATCTCCAAACCACAGCGACCGGCAAACGCCATCTCCAACAATGTCGTCAACAAGCCGCCATCAGAGCGGTCGTGATAGGCCATCATTTGGCCCTTGGCCAAGTAGCGCTGCACCAGCGTGAAAAATGCCTTGAGGTCCGCTGCGCTGTCTATATCCGGCACTGTATCGCCCGTCTGCCCGCAGGCCTGAGCCAGGGCAGAAGCCCCCATTCGATTGGCTCCGCGACCAAGATCCAACAGCACAAGAAGCGCATCAGCCTCAAGGTTCAGCTGCGGGGTCACTGAGAGACGCGCATCGATCACCGGCGAGAATGCAGACACGATCAGTGACATGGGCGCGGTTACGGATTTATTCTCGCCCCCTTCCTTCCAGGTGGTGCGCATAGACATAGAGTCCTTACCCACCGGAATAGTAATTCCCAGCTCGGGGCAAAATTCCATACCGACTGCCTGCACTGTGTCAAATAAGATCTCGTCCTCAGCACCGTATCCTGCGGCACACATCCAGTTGGCCGACAACTTAATATCTCGAATATCCCCAATCGCCGCCGCGCAAATATTGGTGATTGCTTCGGCAACCGCCATACGCCCGGAGGCAGGGCCGCTTATCAGTGCTAGCGGAGTGCGCTCGCCCATGGCCATGGCTTCTCCAGCAAATGAATCATAGGATACCGTTGTCACCGCGCAATCCGCCACAGGGACCTGCCAGGGACCGACCATCTGGTCGCGAGCCACCATACCCGTCACAGAACGGTCACCAATGGTAATTAAAAAATTCTTGCTCGCGACACTGGGCACCTGCAAAACACGTTCCACCGCCTCTTGCACCGAAATATCCAGATGCAGTGCATCGTGTTCAATAGTCTGCCGACGAATCTCACGAGTCATGCGCGGCGGCTTGCCAAACAATACAGACATGGACATATCCACCGGCACATTCCCGAATTGACTATCGGTAAGTTGCAAATGCAGTGCTTCCGTTGCTTCGCCGACGACGGCGAAAGGACAGCGTTCGCGCTCGCAAATCGCTTCAAAACGCGCCAGATTTTCTGGCTCCACGGCCATCACATAACGCTCCTGAGATTCGTTACACCAAATCTCTAGCGGCGACATGCCCGGTTCATCATTTGGCACAGCACGCAACTCAAAGCGCCCGCCACGGCCACCGTCCTTCACCAGTTCGGGAAAGGCATTGGACAATCCACCGGCGCCCACATCATGAATAAAGGCAATGGGGTTGTTCTCGCCCAACTGCCAGCAACGGTCGATAACCTCCTGACAACGGCGCTCCATCTCCGGGTTTTGCCGTTGCACAGAAGCAAAATCAAGATCTGCGTGGCTTTGTCCGCTAGACATGGATGAAGCGGCACCCCCGCCCAGACCGATCAGCATTGCGGGGCCGCCCAGCGCAATCAACTTGGCCCCCGCTCGATATTCTCCTTTCTCCACATGCTCCTGACGGACATTGCCATAGCCACCGGCAATCATGATGGGTTTGTGGTATCCGCGTTTTTCCGGTGCGCTGGCTCCCGGCGCTGTCAATTCAAAGCTGCGGAAGTAGCCGCAAATATTGGGGCGGCCAAACTCATTATTGAACGCCGCGGCGCCAATGGGCCCCTCTAACATAATATCTAAAGCACTGACGATTCGACCGGGCTTGCCATACTCAACCTCCCATGGCTGTTCAAAACCGGGAATATTGAGATTAGACACCGAAAAACCCATCAGGCCGACTTTTGGCTTGGAACCGCGACCGACCGCACCCTCGTCGCGAATCTCGCCACCAGCACCTGTCCCCGCCCCCGAGAACGGCGCGATGGCCGTCGGATGATTGTGGGTCTCAACTTTCATTAACAGGTGAATACTCTCCTGAGAAGCACTGTATTCACAGGATTGTGGGTCTGGATAAAACCGTCCCGCAACGGGCCCCGCCACCACAGCCGCATTATCAGAATACGCCGAGAGCACATTCTCACCGCCACACGCATTGGTATTGCGAATCATACCGAACAGTGAATGTGGCTGTGGCGTGCCGTCGATGGTCCAATCGGCGTTAAATATTTTGTGGCGACAATGTTCCGAATTGGCCTGCGCGAACATCATTAACTCAACGTCGCTGGGATTTCGCCCCAGAGCAATGAACGAATCCAATAAGTAGTCTATTTCATCATCGGCGAGAGCCAGTCCAAGGGCACGGTTCGCCTCTAGTAGCGCCGCGCGACCATTACTCAGCACATCCACCTGTCTCTTATACACATCTCCGAGCCCACGAGACTAGGCATGATCT
>CAJXTK010000059.1 GCA_913061115.1 uncultured Haliea sp. | reverse complement strand
ATGTATTTACCCCCAGAGAGTCGCGTGCGCATTTGGTAGCGCTGTGAGCGTCAGCAACAAATGTCTGAGATGTGAGAGAAGCTTGGCGGTACCGAAACAGTATGACGAAAATGAACCAAGACCCTGACGTGTATTACCACGCCTTATTTTTGGGTCAGGCGACGTTGTATTCCTGTAACCCTGTCGCCTCATGTAAGCGCTTATACTCCTTGAAATTTCCAGCAAAAAGAAAAGAGGCATGCCCTGAGTCATTCGTATAGTAGCTGTTGCAGTCGGGCGATCCCCAGCTGAATTTAGCGAACTTTTCATCCATAGTGTTATTGTAGCTCTGAAACTCCTCCCTTTTTATATCAAGGGATTGTTTACCCGCACTGCGCAGATCTGACAGCAGCCCTACAATTGTTTCAACATTGCGCTCAGCAGTGATGAAATAAGACACGTTTAGCACGAGGCCGTTTGGACCGACTGCGAAAAAGAAATTAGGGAAGTCTGGCACAGAAATTCCCTTGTGCGCTCGCGGTTCATCCCCCATCACACCACCCAAGTTTGCGCCATTGAGTCCAATCACATCGAAGCGGTCATAATCCAAAATTCTATAGCCGGTACAGTAGATAATCACATCCGCATCGATTTCTCGGCCGCCACTGGTCACGACGCCCGACGGCGTTACCTGAGCAACGCCGTCCGCTACTAGCTCGACATTGTCTCGATTCAGTGCGGGATAGAAGTCATCCGATACCAGGCCTCGCTTGCAACCGTAGCGTGTATCTGGCGTCAACACCTTGCGCAGTGCGGGGTCGTCAATAGCGCGATTGATAAATTTTTCTACCATGCCTTCAAACTGGCCCATGCGCTTATGACCATTCGTCACTGCATACTCTACTTGCCCCATAAGGAGACTCTGCACCCACCGAGTCAGCTTGATCAGAGTCGGGAAATGCCGAAACCGCCAACGCTGTCCAGCGCTATACTCCTTGCGCCCTCGAGGCATAATCCAGTTAGCGGAGCGCTGTAATACGGTCAGTTGGCCTGCCTCTTTCGCTATTTCCGGCACAATCTGCACCGCGCTGGCGGCAGACCCCACAACAACCACGCGCTTGCCTTTCAGATCCACATCGTGATTCCAGCGTGTTGCATGCCAGCTCTCACCCTTAAAACTGTCGATGCCTTCAACGCTGGGATAGAGGGGTGTGTGCTGATTGCCCATTGCATTGATGAGAATATCAAAAAAACCGAGCGGACCCGCCTCCGACTCCAATTGCCATTGGCCAGGCTCCTTATATTCTGCCCGAACAATGCGGGTGTTGAACTGCATATGCGGATCAAGACCAAACTCTGTGGCACATTTAGCGAGATACGCCTGTATCTCAGCAAAGCCCACAAAGCTCGCACTCCAGTCGGGATTAGGCGCATACGAAAAGGAGTAGGAGTGGGCCCAAACGTCACAGGCCAGCCCGGGGTAGGAATGTAGACGCCAAGTCCCTCCGGGAGCATCCAATACATCAAAAATTGTAAAGTCTGAAAAACCTTGTTGCAGCAGTTCACGACCCGCAGCAATACCCGCGGGCCCTGATCCTATTATGGCAATACGCATTCTTGGACAGCCTGTAGTCGTTTAAAATTCATAGGATCATAATACTGAACAATCCGACGCTGGCCCACTCAGCCGTATCAACAATCCGTACCGAACGCGGAGTATTTCATTGTTAGTACTCGCAAGATAATACTGGACGCTGCGCGCTAAGAAATGATGGTGCGCCTAGCGATAGACCCAGGTTTTCTTTGGCTCGGTACCTGCTTCATACTCCACTACCTGTATGTCGAACCAGATGGGCAGGAGATATTGCACATAGAATGCATGCGTGGTGGTGGGCGCAATAACAAGGTCTTCATACTCTTTTAGGCGTACACGATCGTCTTTTTTCTGCCACTGTTTGCATTTTGCCAACAGTTCATCAACCTCTGCACGGCTTTCATACAAGAAGCCTAGATGATCGTAGCCCGGCGACTGAAGATATTTTTCCTGCTCCATCAACAGCAGGAACTGACTGACCTCATCGTCTGTCGCCAGCAGCAAACCCGCGGCATCGAATAAAGGTACGTCTATCGCGTTAAAGCCGAACACCTCACTGTAAAAAGCAACAATGGCATCTCGGTCACGCTCAAGCGCGCCGGGCGGAAATGTCAATTCCATATGATTAAACCGTAATGCAGGCATACAATACTTCCCTCGATTCTGTGTTTTACCTAGAGGACGATTCCTGTTGGTCGTTCGTCGTATTTACCGCAAACCCCCTCATTGGCGCGGAGGCAAGCACCTTGCTGTGCCAAGCCAGACTGAGCGGTTGCAGGATCCGCACAATACCTTAAACGCTGAATCAATCAAACAACATAGTTATATAGGCGACAAAGAGGACCAGATGGACAACGCCGTGAATAACATTTGTCTTCTCGCTAGAGAACGTCACCACCGACACCAGAATTGTGGTCAAAAGCAATACGCTGTCGACAGGGTCTAGCCCGAGAATAACTTTGTTGCCCGTTGTCAGGCTAATCATCATGATGACCGGCACAGTCAAACCGATGGTAGCAACGGCTGAGCCAAGGCAAATGTTAATTGAGCGCTGCAGTCGATTATCAACCGCCGATTTAAGCGCTGCCAACCCCTCTGGCGCCAGCACAAGAAGTGCGATGATAACGCCTCCAAGTGCGACTGGCGCGCTAAACGCCATCACCTGGTAGTCAATAATTTTTGCCATACTCTTGGACAGTAGAACAATGGGCAGCATGTTGGCGAGAAGAAACACGACATGGAAACCGACCGACCTTACTACAATGTCACCATGATCGTGGACATCCTCAGCTGACTCTCCCGGGCCAACAAAGAACCCTCGGTGACGAAGCGTCTGCATGATCAAGAAAGCGCCATAGAGCCCCGCCGATGCGGCTAGGGCAAACACCATTTGCGCAACGGAGTATGTGCCCAGCGCACTGGATACCGTAAAGTTGGGAAGAATCAGGCTGAGGACGGCCAGTGGTATCAATACCACGAGAAAGGTATTGGCGCCCTGCAGGTTATGAGCCTGCTCCACATGAGGAAGCCCGCCAAACAGTAACGAGAGTCCGACGAGTCCATTGAGGGCTATCATTAAAACAGCGAACATCATGTCCCTGCCCAGCCCCGGGTTCTGATCCCCGTTAAGCATAACGGCCGAGATCATGACTACCTCGATACTAATCACCGAAAGCGTCAGAATAAGCGTGCCGTAGGGTTCGCCTAGTTTGACCGCCAAACAGTCGGCATGGTGAACAACGCCAAACGACAACCACAGCATGACCGGAAACAGCCAACCGAACAATAACAACGGGGTAGTCCAACCCGACAGTTGGGAAAGCCATCCGCCCCCCAGCACTAGGAATATGACCAGCGTGATCAGGCCTACAATAAGTCCCGACTCCCGCCTGATAATTTCCACCGGGGCGTAAGACTGCGATTTTTCCATTGTCATAGCGGCCGATTTCTAGTCTAACGACGGTGAAAGCACTATTTCTAGCCCTTAGAAATTTTCAGCACTTGGCCGATCTTGAGAAAATCATTGATCCGACCGTTTGTCCGGCGCAAATGTTGAACACTGGTGCCGTAGCGAATAGCAATATCCCAAAGCGTATCACCACGATTAACGCGATACGTCATTTCGTTGCTCGCGAGACTATCTGGCCTGCCGACATTACTCGCCACTGAGCTTGTATCCCGTAACTGTAGCTTCTGGCCAATCTTAATCAGATTTGAGCTTAACCCATTTACCGCACGCAGCTGCGCCACACGGACGCCGGTACGGATAGAGATACCCGATAGCGTGTCACCCCGGCGGACTACATAGCCCTGAGCATTCGCTCCACCTTGCAGCGATCTAGACATCTCTGCCAACCTGATTTCATAGCGTTCGACAAATACGGCAACATGGTAATGGGGAGGACGTCGTTCGCGAGTAACATCAATAACGCGATCTTTCTCTAGGGCAAGCAGAGTTTTTTCGAGCCAAGAATGACACTTCCGCTCCCTTGGCACTCTCAAATCAATTGCCATGCCCGCTGGATGCACAGATTTTGCAGCTGAGTTGGCTGGCTGGCGATCCTTAGGCCTCAGCAAACTGGTTACAGTGAGCTTCTCGCCACAGGCTCTGTGATATTGCGCACTGAGACGATCCAAAAATACTTTTGCCCCAGGAACCACATAAGGGAATGAGACGTCATGTAACGCCAACTGGTTATCTGCATTCACTTTGACCAGTCGGCCACTGTTGACTAGTCCTCGGACCGAACCTGAATTCTTTGCAAAGGTATACCCGTAGGCATGAGCAGCGCGGTATTGGTTCTCAATTGACGTCGGAGAACCCTTAAGAGTCTGTGCCTGCGCCACACTACCGCCCAGCAACGAAAGAAGCATAAGCGCAGTGGCGATAAGATTTTTCACTTTATTTCCCCACGTGACACTAATTCAAATGGTAATGCCAAACATCTACGACGCGCTTGATCTAAGTTAGAACCCAATACTCCCGTGAATTGTCACGATTGTCCAGTATCTTATTGTATTTATTACTAATAAAATTATTTTAGGAACATCTAGGATAACCTTTTTAGACCCTTCCTGCCTGAACCTCGAGGGAAAGCTGAAAAAAGAGGCTCTTCTTAGATGAATAATTTAGACTAGTCTGCTGGCCAAGCACTAATTTACCGACCAAACTTCACATTTGTGACACAACTTTGCGCCCTAATTTGCGAGTTAAAAGTCGTAAAAGCTACTTGTTGCTCAAAACAAGACGACATAACTATTGCTTTACATGTCCTCCGAATAAAAGACAAAGTGCATGCACCAACACCGATAAACATAAAATGAACATCGAAGCAGCAAAGCACCTCCTCAAGATTGTAACGACATTCGCATTTATCGCCCTTGGAGTTGTACCCCTCTGTGATCAATGCCACGACAGGAGACGCCGAGTTTGGGAGCGCTCTTGCAGAAACAAGCGGCAACGTAGTGGACGCTGATATAACTGTTGACGCGTCGACTGTTGCAGGAACATCGAAGAATGGAGCCTCTGCGATTGACTCAGATGTACTTGGGCAAGTGCTCGACGCGAATATTGTCAATACATCGATAGTCCCCCTCCTCGCCGCAGCATAGATATTTGGAGCTGCACCGTTAGGGCTAGTGAGCGTCGCGAGGCGCAGGCAGAAAAACGAGTCTTGAAGTACAGAGGTCAAAAGTGGCGGCAAGATTGACATTCTAACTTGACTGTATAATTCTTATTTAGACAATATAGGGGGTTTCATTATGCTACAGGAATTCAAAACATTCGCGATGCGGGGCAATGTCGTTGATATGGCCGTAGGCATCATCATCGGAGGTGCCTTCGGAACTATCATCAAGAGTCTCGTCGCCGACATCATAATGCCACCGATCGGCCTAATGCTTGGGGGTGTCGATTTTTCGGATTTCTTTGTCATATTGAAGGAAGGCGCTACCGCAGGCCCCTACGCCACTCTGGCAATTGCGCAGGAAGCGGGCGCCGTTACTATCGGTTACGGGGTGTTTATCAACGCGGTAATCAGTTTCCTTATTGTCGCCTTCGCCGTGTTCCTGCTAATTAAAAGCATCAACAAATTACAGGCTGAAGAGCCAGAAAAAGAAGCGACAACAAAGGACTGTCCTTACTGTGTCAGTGCTGTCGCTCTCACCGCCACAAAATGCCCCAACTGCACATCAGAACTAGTCAGTAACTGATGAAAATGCCAGAGCAACATGATTGCTGTCCTGGCTGCACTACCGCATTCTGAGCCTACCGCTTACTCGTAAAAAGTAGTCTTACCAGTGGTTATATCGTACATCGCACCGACTAGCGCTATCTCACCCTTATCGATCATAGCGCGCAGCACTAGGCCCCTGTCACGCAGCTTCTGCATAGTCAATTTGACATTCATATCAGCCACTGCCTGAACGAACTTAGCATTCGTTGAATCCTTTGGCGAGTAGTCTCCCTTTGATGCCGCCGTTACTGCCGGGTTGAGATTCGCCAGTGTAGCTGTCAACAATCCTAGCGCCACATCATCACTGGCCCCTTTGATGGCACCGCACTTTGTATGACCCATGACCAAAATTATCCGAGCGCCTGACACTTTAGTTGCGAACTCCAGGCTACCGAGAAGGTCCCCCTTGACGAAATTACCCGCCACACGCGCCACAAACAGATCTCCAATGCCTTGATCCAATATAATTTCGGGCTGAGTTCGAGAATCAACACGCGTCACCACGGCAGGGAACGGATATTGTCCTGCAGCGGTCTTCTTAACCTGCGCCAGATAATTCACTCCTGCTGAAGATCCAGAAACAAGGCGCTCGCTACCCTCTTTGAGCATTTCCAGTGCCTTGGCTGGTGTGATCGCTGTTTGCATCGATTGCGTCATAACACCACTTTCGGGAGCATCGGCGGCGCTAGCCGTGGTGATGCAGATCGTTAGCGTTAGGACACATGTCAAAAATATCGACATTCCGATTGTCTTCGTCTATATAATCTCCTGTTACAGCTCAAAGGTGCCGACTTTTACGACAAACCAGCGTTACCGCGAATCATGAGGCCCGTAAAGCCTACCCCTCACGATTTTGCGCGCCTACTCGAGCCCGAACTCAGAGACTCCCAGTGGCGGCCTCATTATGATGCAAACAGGGTAACCCTGTTGCAGGCCGGCAGTTGTCCTGATATATTTTTTAGGCTTTGACCCTACCCTTTTACGACCCTATACATTGAATGCGTAAAAATTTAACAACCCGCAGTAGCAAACATTGCGTGGTGGCCACGCAGAAATCATGGCGGATGGCGCAAGTGAATTGTTCGGAGAAAAAAGTTGAGCAAACCAGTGGAATCTCTTAGCGAAGCGGAACTCTATGAAATTTCGGTTCTCGAAGAAAAATTGCGATCATGCGTGGGCGCCAAAGCGGGCCCTTTTTTAGCCTGGGACAGCGTTAATCGTGCAATGATTCGGCACTGGTGCGAAGCGATGGGGGACAAAAATCCCGTGTATAGCGATCCTGCTGTGGCTGCGCCTATGGGTGCGCCAGCGGGCGCCGTAATAGCCCCCCCAACGATGATGCAAGCATGGACTATGACAGGATTTGGCGCCCAGCACCCGCCCGGCTCTGATATGCGCGAGCAAAATCCAGCCATGCCTTACCTTAAAGAATATGGTTACTTGGCGGTGGTCGCTACGGACTGTGAACAAGAGTACATGCTGCCGATTTGTGAAGGCGATGACATAAATAGCCGCTCAACTATTGAATCTGTTTCTGGGCGCAAAACGACTGCGCTAGGCGTGGGTTATTTTGTTACCCAGCTCACTGAATATAGAAATCAGCACGATGAGGTCGTCGGCACTATGCGTTTCCGCATTCTCAAATACACTCCTGCCGTGCCGCTTTAGGCCTACTCGATGCAACTTTTGGCGCATAACAGTGACATAGGAATTAGGGTATGAAGGATATCAAATTTACTAGTGTTCAAGTGGGTGATCGACTGCCGGAATTATGCATCGACATTACTGCAAAGTTGATTACGGGTGCGGCTATTGCATCGCGTGATTATCAGAATGTCCATCACGATCAAGATACTGCGCGCGACCTAGGGTCACCTAACATCTTCATGAATATATTAACCACTAACGGTTTTGTCGGTCGCTATGTTACGGATTGGGCGGGTCCGTCTGGCATTTTAAAGAAGGTATCGATTAGACTAGGTGCACCAAACTACCCGGGTGACGCAATGGTGATGAGCGGTGAAGTTGTTGGTAAAAACGACACAGATCAGTCTGTTGAGTTAAATGTCACGGGTAAAAATGCTATTGGGGATCATGTGAAAGGGAACGTCGTTGTGCTGCTGCGCTGATTTTGCATCGAGGACTGAACAGCAGCACTGACCTACGGCCAAGTCACACAGCACTCACATAAGTATTGCATCTGTGTGAGGTTGTCGATGCCTTGCAGGCATTGGAGTGACACACAATTAACCGAAAGAGAAAATCATATGGTACAAGCACTACGCCCGAGAATTGGAGTCAACAAGGATACCCAGTTTTTTTGGGATGGGCTGAAAGGCGGCAAACTCCTGATACAGCACTGCCAAAACTGCGACCAGCTGCAACACCCGCCCGGCGCGTGTTGCAAGCACTGCCAATCATTTGACTTAGATGCGATCGAATCATGCGGCCGCGGTGAAATTCATAGTTTTGTGCGAATGCATCACCCGATTCAGCCGCCGTTTGAAGCAGGCCATCCTATCGTCTTAGTTCAGCTTGAAGAAGGCACTCGAATTATTGCTGGCTTCATTAATAGCACACCTGAGCAAGTACGCATTGGCGAAAAAGTGAAGCTAACGATCACCCGATGTGATGACGAAGTAACGTTGGCGCTATTTGAGCCAGTCTTAATTAAGTAGGCGTTAAAGACCGCTGTAATCATCTCAGCGTAAAATGATAGGAACAATTTTGCCACATTATTTTGAGATGTAGTTTCGACATCAGTTCGATGTGGCTTGCAAAGAAGGCATAGTATGAGCGATAGAACGATTAGTGGTAAGACGGCTATTGTAGGCATTGGTGCAACGGAGTTTTCAAAACACTCGGGGCGAAGTGAAATGCGTTTGGCGGTCGAAGCCGTTTTGGCCGCATGCGCAGATGCGGGTATCGCGCCTGCTGAAGTGGACGGCATTAGCACCTATACGATGGACAATAACCCGGAAATGGAAGTGCACCGTCTGATCGGTGGTAAAGCGCTTAAAATGTTTTCTCGTATCGACTACGGCGGCGGCGCCGCCTGTGGACCTCTGTTGCAAGCAGCGATGGCTATTTCAACCGGTATTTGCGAGTGTGTATTGGTTTATCGAGCCATGAACGAACGCTCGGAGTATCGGTTTGGCACAGGCGTCGCTGATCGTGGCGCTGACACCACACACGAAACTGCGGCATTTGGCTGGCATAGTCCGCATGGACTGATAACACCTGCGTCTTGGGTGGCAATGGCCGCCGCTGCTTATTTAGACAAGTATGGCGCAACCACCTTAGACTTAGGCCGCGTGTCTGTAGGTGGGCGCGCCATGGCCGCGACCAACCCAAATGCCTGGTTCTATCAAAAGCCGATTACGCTAGAGGATCATCAAAATAGCCGCTGGATTTGCGAGCCACTGCGTTTGCTCGACTGCTGCCAGGAGTCTGACGGCGCGGTCGCTTGTCTCGTTGTATCCGCTGAGCGCGCTAAAGGTTTAAAGCAAAAGCCTGCGTATATCCGCGGGGCGGCACAGGGCTCTTGCGACGACCAACAGTCGATGACCTCGTATTACCGCGATGATATGACGCGCCTAACGGAGTGTGCATTAGTCGCCGAACAGCTGTATCGGCAAGCTGGGGTTGGCCCAAATGACATTCAGACAGCGGTTATTTACGACCACTTCACTCCCTATGTGCTAATGCAGTTGGAAGAGTACGGGTTTTGTGGACGCGGTGAGGCCAAAGATTTTGTCCTCGGTGGCGAACATCTTATGGGCGGGAACTTACCGATCAATACGCATGGCGGTCAGCTGGGTGAGGCTTATATACATGGCATGAATGGCGTTGCTGAAGGTGTCCGACAGATTCGCGGCGAGTCGGTTAATCAAGTCGAAAATGTAAAGCATGTTGTCGTGACTGCGGGAACGGGCGTGCCTACCAGTGGCTTGCTGTTAGGCGCAGAAAACTAACGCTTTACCTGATATGTAGACGTTTTCAAATCCCAGGTTGAGGGCCCAATGCCGGCCTCTCTTAGCTTAAATTTTTGTACTTTATTTGTCGGGGTCATGGGCAATGAGTCAACAAACTCCATGTATCTTGGTACGAAATAATGCGGGGCGTTCTCATTAATAAAACCTGCCAAATCTTCATGCGTCAAATGTGTGCCGTCTTGTAACACCACATTCAGTTTTAGCTCATGTTCACTCTCAACCTCTGCCAATGCGATGCCAAACGCAGCGACCTCTCTGACATCGGGGTGCCGAATAACGACGCTCTCGACCTCCATGGTTGAAATGTTTCTACCCGCATATCGAATGGCATCTTTCTTTCGGTCAACAAAAAATAATGCACCCGTATTACCGTCTCGCCGCCCCAAGTCACCGGTACGATACCAGTCGCCGAAAAAAGCTTCATGCGTGGCTTTGGGGTCATCAAAATATCCGTTAAATACCACGTAAGGCTCTAAGGGTTTAACACAAATCTCACCGACTTCTTCACCAAGCACGGTCATACCGTCATCATCCATAAGGCAAACTTCGCTGTCACGGACCGAGAAGCCTAAGGCATGCAAGGGGATATCATCTCGCTCTTCCAACTGGTTGCATACTAATAAGCACTCACTTTGACCTAAGCCGCCACGCGTAATCTTGACTCCAAAGCGCTCTTCAAACCGTTGCCTTTGTTCTGCTGACAGAGGCACGACGCCCGCTGTATGCAGCGTATTCTTTGCGTCATCCGCTTTCTCTGGCGCATTGAGTAAAAAAACGCCCATCGCGCCTAACACAAACGTTTGTGTCGCTTTAAATTGACTAATACGATCCCAAAACGTTGTCACAGAAAATTTCTGCTCAATCACGCAGGGTATACCTTCCAGCAGCGCGCGGTAGATGCCGGTTATCCAGGCGGCTGAATGGTAGAGCGGTAGTGTATTATAGATAACATCTCCAGCACGGGAATTGTACTGTTTACTCGCACCATACACGATCGCGCGAACCCAGCAATTATAACTTTGCATCACACCTTTTGATTTCCCCGTGGTGCCGGAAGTCCACAAAATTGAGCACGTATCACCGTAGCCGATATCAGATGGCCTAACTGTTAGCGCCGCTGAAGTCCGCAGACTTTCATAGTCTATGGGGTTATTTAGCGTGGATTGGTTGATGTCGCCCACCAATACAATAGTTTCATTCTCCAGTTTGTTTTGCACCGCTGCAACACAGTTTTGTAGTGCATCATCGACCACTAGCACTTTGTAGCGGCAGCGCAGTAGATTATCTAATAGCCACTCGCCTTTGTACTCAGCATTGATTGGCGTCCACATCGCCCCGAGTTTGTTTATCGCGAGTGCTAGCAGCACCATTTCTACATCATTGCTGAGCATTAATGCGACACGGTCATTCGGCTCAACACCTATACTGCGCAAGCCGCCTGCTAATTGGTCCGTCAGTGCGTCGACTTCTGCGAAGGTTAACCGTCGCTGATCCGTCACAAGAAATTCACCGGAACCATTTTCTATCGACTGTTTGCGCAATATCGCTGGGAAATTGCGATTTTCCGGCTTGCTCAGATCAACTTGGTTCATTCTTTACGCTCGATAATTTTTAATCACAGGGCATACTAACAGCCTATTGAACCAGAATCTTAGCTAAACATCACGAGCTTGTGGCTGAGGATAGGGCTGATTCATGGCATAATATTTCTAAATCATAGAGGAGGCTCTACATCCTCCCCATCTCCCCAGCGGACCTGCAGAAGCGGTACTGCACGTCCAATATTCAAGGCATAGTTCGGGCTACAGCCAATTAAAACCTGTCGAGGTTCATCACTTTTGTCCACGCTGCAATAAAGTCCGCCACAAAGCGATGTTTCGAGTCGCTTGAGGCATAAATTTCAGCAATAGAACGTAGAATCGAATTTGAGCCAAAAACCAAATCAGCCCGCGTCCCTGTAAACTTTACTGTGCCACTTTTACGATCTTTACCTTCAAATATTTCCTCAGATGCATCGATTGATGACCATGCAATACCCATATCGAGCAGATTGACGAAGAAATCATTGCTCAACGTTCCAACGTTGCTGGTGAATACACCCTTCGCGGAACCACCTGCATTCGCTCCAAGGACGCGCAGCCCACCGACGATCACTGTCATCTCTGGAGCCGTCAACGTCAGCAGGGATGCCTTGTCCACGAGCAGTGCTTCAGTTGAACGCGTGTCATTGGTCTTTTTGTAGTTACGAAACCCATCAAACGTGGGCTCGAGTACTTCAAAAGATTCAACGTCTGTCAGCGCCTGAGTAGCATCACCGCGGCCCGGGGTGAAAGGAACGCTTGCGCCGCTGGCTTCTTCAACTGCCGCTGCACCACCGAGCACAATGAGATCAGCGAGTGGAACCTGTGTGCCGTTGGCATTGAAGGCGGCCTGAATATCTTCGAGCGTTGTGATCACCGCACCTACACCAGACGAGGTATTAATGCCCCAGTCTTTTTGCGGTGCGAGCCGAATACGGGCGCCGTTGGCTCCACCGCGCTTATCTGACCCGCGGAAGGTAGAGGCAGAAGCCCACGCCGTGTTGACGAGCTGCGCGACCGTAAGGCCAGAAGCGAGAATCGTTATTTTCAGGTCTGCGATTTCTGCATCACTGATTACGGGGCCAGAATGCGCCGTAATTGGGTCTTGCCAGATCAACTCTTCGCCTGGAACTTCTTCCCCGAGGTAACGCGAAATGGGTCCCATGTCGCGGTGGGTGAGCTTGTACCATGCGCGAGCATAGGCGTCTGCAAACTCCACAGGATTGCCATGAAAGTGCTTGGAAATCTTGGCATACTCAGGGTCCATTTTCAGCGCCATGTCAGCCGTTGTCATCATCAGCGGCTCAGTATTTGATGGGTCATGCGCTGCTGGCGGCTGATCTGCGTGAGAAGCCGCAGTTGGCGTCCACTGCACATGACCGGCTCCACTCGTCGTTTGTTCCCACTCATAACCCAGTAGAACGTCAAAATAACCCATATCCCATTGCGTGGGGCTTACAGTCCAAGCGCCTTCAAAACCGGCTGTAGTTGTATCGCCACCTTTACCTGTCCCATAGCTGTTAATCCAACCCAAGCCCATATCCTCCATACGAGCGCCTTCAGGCGCAGCGCCCACTTTGTCCTCCGGACCGGCGCCGTGGCCTTTACCGAATGTGTGGCCTCCCGCTACAAGCGCTACCGTTTCATAATCATTCATCGCCATACGCTTAAACGTATCGCGGATGTCATAGGCAGATTTCAGTGGATCCGGGTTCCCATTGGGTCCCTCCGGATTCACATAGATTAGGCCCATCTGAACTGCTCCAAGCGGCGCCTCCAGATCGCGCTCACCCGTATACCGCTTGTCATCGAGCCACTCGGTTTCCGGACCCCAGTAAATGTCTTCTTCAGGCTCGAAAACATCTTCGCGTCCTCCGCCGAATCCAAAGGTTTTGAAGCCCATAGACTCCATGGCGACATTGCCCGTTAAAATCATCAGGTCAGCCCATGAGATCTTGTTGCCGTACTTCTGCTTGATTGGCCAAAGAAGACGACGTGCTTTGTCGAGATTGCCATTGTCGGGCCAGCTATTGAGTGGTGCAAAGCGCTGTGAACCCGTGGATGCTCCTCCGCGACCGTCATAAGTGCGGTATGTACCAGCGCTGTGCCAGGCCATACGAACAAAGAGACCGCCATAGTGACCAAAATCAGCGGGCCACCAATCCTGACTATCGGTCATCAACTCGGTCAGGTCTTTTTTCAAGGCTTTCAAGTCGAGACTGTTAAACGCTGCTGCATAGCTAAAAGATGCCTCAAGTGGTCGCGCTTGGGCTGCATTCTGGTTCAAAATCTTCAGATTTAATTGATTTGGCCACCAATGCTGGTTGGCGGTACTACCCGTTGCTGCCGCTCTATTGGGGCCATGCAGAACCGGGCACTTGCTTTCGTTGCTCATAATAATTTCTCACTCACTTATCTTGATATCGTGCGCGTTTTTAAACTAATAGCGGCTTAAAAATGTGCCATCAGCTCTTCCCTAGCGGCAGCTTATAATCATATTAGAATTGTGTAAAATGATCAAAATTAATAGACACTATAGACAATAACTATGCTAATTTCTGTCGTGTGACAATGTTCGCTCACATTTTAGATTGAACGGTGCATTCTCCCTCTGGATGCTCAAGGATTAACCTTGCAACTATCAACACGGTCGGTAGGCAGACATGGATATTGTCAACCAGCAGCATGCGCGGCCTCATCTCCCGTTATACTATATGACTGATATCTACAACCTTGAGGCTCATCAGTGCGGCAATATCTTGGCAGATTATTATTTGTTCTCATCGCTTTCTCTACCATGAGTGTTGGCGAACCAGCCGACGATGTTTTCTCCGGTGCGCCAACAGCTGCTGACGGACGTTTTACTAACTCTGCCGGCGATATAGGGCACGGTTCACTTGCGGTACGTTTGCCATTTATGTTGCGTCGCTTCGGCACGTATTTCAGAGATGGCGGGGGGAGACCTAACCGAATTGCCAACGACGGAGTATTCCTAAGAGAAAACGCCGGCCACGGCATCCCTACTGTCACCTGGATAGGACACGCTAGCCTCCTCGTGCAGATGGAGCAGGTTTCCTTCCTCACCGACCCAACCTGGTCAAATCGGCCGAGTCCGGTGCCACTTATAGGTCCAAGTCGTTTTGTCGCACCCGGACTGGCGATGGATGACCTACCACCGATCGATTTTGTGCTTATCTCCCACAACCACTATGACCATCTTGACCTACCTACCCTGAGATCGCTGGCAGAACGCAATCCCGCAACGGTGTTCTATGTTCCGTTAGGTAATGGTGCACTCTTGCAGCAACAAGGGATCGCGAATGTGGAAGAGCTTGACTGGGGCCAAACGCATGCTTACAAAGGCGTCACTATCCACTGTCTTCCCGCACAACACTGGAGCAAACGCAGTCTTACAGATGACCGCAAGGCCCTTTGGTCATCGTGGGCGGTGATTGGTGCGAAACAACGTTTTTACTTTGCGGGAGATACCGGCTATTTCGATGGCTTTAAAATGATTGGAGAGGCGCTTGGGCCATTCGACCTAGTGGCTGTGCCTATCGGGGCGTACGAACCCAGGGCAATGATGCGTGGTTCACATATGAACCCAGAAGAAGCGCTGCGTGCCGCCATCGATTTGCGTGCCAGCATCGCTGTAGCGATTCATTTCGGCACGTTTGACCTGTCTGATGAGCCGCTGGCAGAGCCGCCGCAGCGTTTCAACGAGGCGGCGAAAAACTCTGAACTGGGTAGCGACGCGGCATGGATTCTTGATATTGGTGAGACCCGTGCATTCTGACTTAAACAGAAATGGAAAAATCTCCTAAAGCTGCGTCTATTTAGTCGCGAACAGCCGCATCAATTCGCTGCATCAGAGACAGTTCTAAATCGGGCGCCGCTTCTGCTGCCAAGCACTCTGCCAGCTCCTCGCGATTTTTGACGCCTAAAACCAACGTCTCAACCCCCGGCATCGACAAGGCGTATTGATGCGCAAGTTGCGCCGGAGAGATCCCCATCTCAGCAGCGATTAAGCGAAACGGTGCGGCGCGCTCAAAATCAATCTGTTCTGCTGAATTCGCCGCGACGGGTCTGTCAATGACGCTGGTTAGCGAGCCTGCCGCAACCGCTCTAATACCCATGACGCCAACTGAGTGCTCCCTTGCATGCTGAATGACTGCCCGAGGGTCGGGTTTTTCTGCGGCAATGGCCATGCCGCCCGCTGAATCCAACAAATTACTCACACATTGAACAACATCAGGGCGTCTTTGCGCACTGATAATATCCAAATTGGTTACCTGCGTACTGGCAGCCGTCACACCCCAAGCCCTAATTCGCCCGCTCTGCTTAAGCTTTTCAAAGGCCGGAATGACATAGTGATTGAAGGTCGACGAGGTAACTGCAATTTTTGATAACACTGTGTGCGGAATTTTCGTCTGCCAATCATCAGGAACAACATAACTATGCAATATAAAAAAATCGATATAGTCTCGTTTTAGCAACGCCAAACTTTGCTGCAGGGAACTCGATAATATGCCTTCAATATCTACGCCGCTTGCAGCGCCTAACAGGCATTTAGTGGTCAATAGAACAGCGTCCGGGTACCCATCAGGAAAAGCCAGGCCCATCACTTTTTCTGCCTCACCGTTACCATACAAGGGCGCCATATCAAACAGATTGATACCTGCTTCATACGCGGCATTAACAGTCTTTATCGCCTCGCCCTGAGACGTTGAACCCCAGACTTGCCCAATACCCCCGCCGCCTAATGTATAACGACTAACATCAAATAACTGACCCAACTTTTTTTGTTGCATGAGCTTCTCACCTGTTAAAACTCGTTAATCTGTTTCCTTCTGCAACACATGCTCACCACTGTTTATACACTCTGAGCTATCCGGCATAACAGCTCTCTGGTCTGGATATGTTCATCGGAGGATGTTGCAACTGTCTCTTATACACATCTCCGAGCCCACGAGACTAGGCATGATCTCGT
>CAJXTK010000058.1 GCA_913061115.1 uncultured Haliea sp. | reverse complement strand
AAGGCATTTTTGCGCAATCGGTTGGTGGTGGTGGCGGTAATGGTGGCTCTGCGACTAGCAGTAGTGACAGTGATGAAGATGCGACCGATCCGGTGACCCTATCCTTAACGCTAGGGGGTGCTGCAGGCGAAGGCGCTATTGGCGATAGCGTTACTGTTACTAATAGTAGTCAGATCGGGACCTCAGGCGATAATTCGGCGGCTGTTTTTGCGCAGTCGATTGGCGGCTCTGGCGGTAACGGCGGTGCGAGTACTAGCAGTTCTAGTGGCGGTGACTATAGCGCTACGCTTGCCCTAGGCGGCGCTGGCGGCGCTGGTTCTACTGGTGGCGCTGTTGCGGTAACGTCTAATGCTGTTTTGTTGCAGACAAGCGGTAACAGTGCTGTGGGTATCCTTGCACAATCGATTGGTGGCGGTGGTGGTAATGGTGCTACTAGCAATAGCAACACAAGTTCAACGGGCAGTAGCAGTGGGTCGGCCAGCCTTGCTTTAGGTGCTACGGGCGGCACTGGAGGTGATGGACTCCAGGTTGATGTTACAACAGCATTAGGCTCCGTTATTCAAACATCTGGCGCTCATTCGATGGGTATCCTTGCGCAATCGGTCGGTGGTGGCGGTGGTAATGGTGGCGCCAGTAATAGCAGTAGTGACAGTGATGATGGTGGCGCCAGTAATAGCAGTAGTGACAGTGATGATGGTTCTACGGATAGCACATATACTGCCACGCTAGGCTTGGGCGGTAGTGGTGGCTCAGCGGGTGATGGAGCTGCTGTGGCAGTCGTTGCGGCTGGCGATGTCACTACTGGCGTTGATCAATCTACTCGTCCTACCTCTAACGCCTCTGCTATCTTTGCGCAGTCGGTGGGTGGCGGTGGTGGTAATGGTGGTGATAGTAATGTGGCCTCAACCGGGGGCGACTATAACGCTAACCTGACTTTAGGTGGAAGTGGGGCCGGTGGTGGCGCGGGTGATATTGTCACGGTCAATGCCATTGGCGATCTAAGTTCTGCGGGCGATAACTCAGCGGCTATCTTTGCGCAATCGGTTGGTGGTGGTGGTGGTAATGGTGGCGCTTCTAGCAGCACAACCACTGCTGGCGGTAGCGTCTCTGCGACTTTGATACTCGGTGGAGCGGGAGGTGTGGGCGGTGTCGGTGGTGCAGTAACGGTCGATACTACGATTGCAGGTTACAACACGGCAGCCTCTGCGGCGGTAGATGCCCCGTCTACCGCTGCGACTATTTTGACAGCGGGTAATAATTCTCAAGGCATTTTTGCGCAATCGGTTGGTGGTGGTGGCGGTAATGGTGGCTCTGCGACCGGCTTTGATAATAGTGATAGTACCAGCAATACGGCATCGTTTGTTTCAGCATTAGGCGCCACGGACGCTGCAACTGGGGGGGCGGCTCGTGATGGAGGTGTAGTTCTGATAAGTAATGGCGCCGACGTTCAAACAGGAGGTGCAAACGCACAAGCCATCTTTGCTCAGTCGGTCGGTGGTGGTGGTGGTAACGCTCAGGTGTTTAACAGTGCACCTTCTAGTGGTGGTTTAACGTTGTTGAATAACTATCTCGGTGCAAATGGTGGCGTAAGTGGTAATGGGCAACAAGTTACGGCTTCAAATAATGCGATCATCAAAACGAATGGCGGCAATGCGGCGGGTATTTTTGCGCAATCACTGGGCGGTGGTGGCGGTGCTAGCCTGGTGCAAAATGTGTTATCGGGGTCTACAGTCCTTTCCTCTGAACTTGTTTTAGGTGCCGGTAATGGCGGTGTCAGCGGAGCGAGTGGCAGTGGTTCAGCTGTGAGCGTTAGCAATGCCGGCGGTATTGTTACGACGGGTGAAAATGCAATGGGTGTCGTTGCTCAATCTGTTGGCGCAGGCGGTGGTTACCTGGGTGTTGTGAGTAAAAACTCTGCAGGCACTGTGTCTGGTGACACTACTATCAGGCTGGGCGGTTCTGTTGGGTCCTCCGGTGATGGCGGATCTGTGACGATTGCAAAGACATCTTCAATCAGTACCTCAGGGGTGAATTCAGTTGGTTTTCTAGCGCAGTCTATCGGTGGCGGTGGCGGGAGCGCCGCGATCATTGCAGCACCGACACAACCGGCCGACAGCCTTCAACTCACTGCCCAGCTCGGCGGAAGCAGTGCAACCGGCGACGGTGGTGCTGTGGACCTGACTATGTCGTCTGGCACAATTAGTACGCTGGGAGATTACTCGGCCGGTCTGGTCGTCCAGAGCATCGGTGCTGGTGGCGGTCAACTCGGGGCTGTCGGAATGAGTGATTTTTTAGTCAGCATGGGGGGTAAAGTTAACTCGACAGGTGACGGTGGCGCGATCACTTTGAGTGGCACTGGCGATATAGTGACCCAGGGCGCCTTATCCCACGGAGCGGTCGTCCAATCTATCGGTGGTGGCGGCGGCCTGATGTTGTCTTCCGCTAATGTAGATCAGGTATCGGTGGTGAAGAATGTCGCTAACGTCGGCAAAGGCGGTGACATCACATATAAACAAACTGGTAATGTGTCGGCAAATGGTGATGGTGCCTACGGCCTGGCAATACAGAGCTTGGGTGGCGGCGGCGGCATAATAAATGACATCTTCAAGGGGTCTGCCGGCGGTGCTGGCACATCTGGCGACATCAATATCGTTCTCGATGGCAGTGCTCAGGCCGGCGGTAGCAGTGGTATTGCCTTGTTCGCTCAGTCGGAAGGTCCCGATGGTTCGGGTGATATCGGTATTACTGCGAAGAGTATTATTGCAGCAGGGGACGACAGCACCGGCATCATCGGTATCACCCGCAGCGGTAGCATCTCGATCGAGATTGGTGAGTACATTATTGCCAGTGGCACGCGCTCTATCGGCTTGGATATGCCTGCGCAGATAGCGAGTGCTGTCGAGTTTGATGTGCTTGGTACTGTCATTGCATCAGGCGATGACAGCACCGGCATCCTCGGTAGAACACGCAGCGATGCAATATTATCTGGTGATACCTCGATCACCATTGGTGGAAATGTCATTGCCAGCGGTACGCGCTCTATCGGCTTGAATATTCCGGCGCAGGTAGCACCTGCTAAAATTGCCGGTTACTTGGAAGTCACCGGCGCTGGTGCCACCGGTGTCGAAGCGAGTGCTGTTGGAGACGCTGCGGTCGAGGATGCTGAATTTGAAATCGGTAGTTGGCTTTTGGTTTCAGGTAAAGAAGCAATCGGCATCAATGCCAAACTGACAGGTGCAAGTACTAGCGCGGATATTACTGTCTCGATCGGTGACGCACTGCACGTAACAGGTGAAAAATCAACGGGTCTTCAGCTCGAGAGCGCTGCGATCGATCGGTCTGGCGACGTGGTCGTCTCGGTAGTATCTGATGTGAAGGCGACAGGAAACAGCAGTATCGCTATTGACCTGCTCAGCACGAGTACATCCGGCACGGCGGGTGAAGTCTCCGCAGTTGTCGGCGGCTCTGTGATGGTAAATGCCGCTTCAGCAACCGGTCTGCGTCTGCGGTCTGTTGGTGAGATCGTGTCTGGCCAAGTTAATGCAGAAATTGACGGCAGTGTTACGACGCAGGGTGCGGGTAGCCAGGGGCTGCAACTCATTACGACAAGTGGTAGCGGCAACGCCGGCAACATTAGCTTAAAGGTGGGAGGTGATGTGGCCACATCTGGGTCTGAAGCCAAGGGTTTGGTGGCGAGCACTTCAGGTGCAGTGTCAGCAGGAAGTGTTGTGTTGGCCGCTGCGGGTGACATGCGCAATGACGGTGTAAACAGTGGGGGCGTTGATCTGTCGAGTGTCTCTTCTGCGGGCAGCGCCGGCGCTGTCGGCGCGAGCATCACAGGAGAGGTTGTTTCTGTTGGCGACGCTAGCACGGGTGTGAAATTGGTGAGCGATGCTGCATCTAACGCCGGCGCTATTGATTTGTTTGTTGGTGGCCCCCTGGCGGTCAGTGGAGTAGGCGCACAAGCGGCAATGCTGCGCTCTACTGGTGGTCAGTCTTCGGGTGATATTCAGGCCACACTTGCAGATAGTGTGCTACTGACGGGAAAAGACAGCCGTGGTATTGGTTTGACATCACTCAGTGAGAGAACCGCGGGTAACGTGAGTCTGCAGGCCAGCACGCTAAGTAGTGACGGTGATGGATCTTTGCTAGTGCTAGCTCAAAGTATAGGTAGCTCGCAAGCAGGTGATGTGACCATTGAGTTGAAGGGTGACCTAACTGTTCTTGGCGAGAGCTCCACCGGGGTCAGTGCTAGAAGTGTTAGTGCCGCTAGAGTTGTTGGCGCTGCCACGAGGCAGTCTATCGGCTTGCCCCTTGCCGTCAGAGGAGCAACAGCGCAAGCGGCGCCACCGCCTTCTTCATCTATGGATGGCATTGCGGGTAGTGTGGCGTTGACCTTGGACGCTGATCTATTAATGATAGGCGAGGGAAGCAATGGCGTCGTCGCTGAAAGCATCGGTGATTCGCGGTCGGGCGATGTGACCATAGCGTTGAAGGGTGACATACGCATCGTTGGCGCTAATTCCACCGCAGTGACCGCCAGAAGTGTTAGTCCCGGTAGCGTCGGCAACATCATTGTTAGGAACCAAGCAGGTCAGGAACTTTATGTCGGCACAGGAGGTACTGCTGTATTGATTGAGGGTGGTCTAGATAACATTGTAGACCTGCGCGGCCTGACCATAACGGCAGATGGCCTCAGCGGGAATATCGTCGCCTCTAGCACGGGCAACGACAGGGTTGAAAATTTTGGTATATCTTACGGCGAGTTCGACCTAGGCGCTGGCGTCAATCAATTTTTGAATCAACCTGGTGCGAGCTTAGTGCCTGGCCCAGCGCTCTCTGTCGGTGGCACAGACAGTTGGCTAGTGAACAGAGGCGCGTTGATTCCTGGCGGTGCGGTAGCCATGGACGCTGATCTGCTAGGGAATTCATCAAGTATTCAGAGCAGCCAGTTAACCGGCAGCTTCGAGCAGGCGGCGTCGGGAGAAACCTTCGCCGAATTAGATTTTGCAACGGGAGACATTGATCAGGTATTGGCCACCGGTAAAGCTAAACTCGATGGCAAAGTGTACGTCGACCTTCTGAATGCTGAGCAGGTGCCAGCGGGCGATTTTTCTCAGGTGCTATTTGGTGGGGAGCTTGGCGTTGAAGATGCGGGTTTGATCTTGATCACACATGATTCGCTTGTCATTGACTACCAGCTTGATTATTCAAACGATACCGCTGCAAAGTTAAACTATGCTGTCGACTTTTCAATCGCAGGCCTTGATGGGAACCAGACCAGTGTTGGGGACTACATCAACGCGATACAGAATGGCGGGAGTTCACCTGAATTGGCAGACACGGTCGTCACGCTGTTGTACCAGACAAACGAGGAGGTCTATGGCGACGATCTGGTGGCACTGTCGCCAGAGTTTTATGCACAGCAGCAGGCTCAATTGGTACGCAGCAGTCAGGTGTTTGGCGAACGGTTGACGGGTTGTCAACAGGACGGCGGTGCATTTAACGCTGATGAAAAAGGCCGTTGTGCTTGGGTTGAGGCGGACCGTAAGAAATCAGACTACAGTGATAATAGTAATTTTCAGAACGCTGAGTTTGATACGTCGCGTTTCGCTATGGGTGTGGAGCAGACATTTTCTGACACTTTGACATTTGGCTTCGCGGCCTCTTACGAGGACGTGGACGGCAACGGTAACAATAAAAACTGGAACTCAAACGGCGACACGACTCAGGCGGGTGTGTCCGCTAGATATCGTGCCAACGAGGCGAGTATTACCGGTGTTTTGAGTTACGGTTGGGGTTCTGCAAACACGTCACGTAGTGTGAGTGTCACTGATGTTACGGTGAGTTCAGCAAACCGCGATATGTCCGTGTGGGGAGGGATACTTCGTCTTGGTTATGACTATGATTTCGAGAGCGCCTATCTGCGGCCGGCAATAGATCTCGGGTTCAGTCGCATCGATGCAGACAGCGTCCAAGAAACCGGCTCTGGGCCACTGGACCTTCACGTGGATGACAACAGCCAGACTCATGGTTGGGTACAGCCATCTGTTCGCGGTGGTATGGACATCAAGTTTTCCGGCGGGCAGGTGTTGCGCTACTACGGAAGTCTTGGTGTGCAATATTATTTCCAAGATGAGGATGCGCGGGTTGTGGCCAGTCTTGCTGGTGCTCCAGCGGGCGTTGCTCCTTTGGAAATGAATGTCGACATCGGCGAAACAACAGTCAATACCATGGCGGGTGTCGACCTAGTGTTCGAAAATGAGCTGACGTTGGAATTTCAGCTGATTTATCGTCAAGCGGATGAGCTCGATATCCGTGGAGGTCACCTCAGGTTGAGTATGCCCCTTTAGCGCGGAGGCGCTGTTGTTCTTGCAATCAATCAAGGAGGCGCGCTATTTGAGCGCTTCACTGGTGGTGTCGCGCATCACTCCGCCATCAAAGGTAATGGTCTTCTGTGGCACCACTTCTATAATAATACGGGCCGGGGTATCCAGAAACGCGACAAAAGCCTCGGGCGTTGGTGCCGGGCTGTTGGCGTGTCGGGCGAAGTCCGGATAGAACCAGTCCTTTATTTTTTGATCTGTATGCAGGACAGCGTGGCCCTTAAAGGTGATGGACTGGCTCACATCGTCGTTGATCCCAGCGCTCGAAATAACCACCGAGCAGCGCGGATCGCGGGCGAGGGCTTTCATGCGAGCACGTTGCTCGGTGGCCGTGCACCAGATGCGGTTGTTACGCCAGATAAAACTCATGGTGACGCCCATTCCGTGGCCGTCTTTGTTCGTCCAGATAAAGGTCAGCTCATTTTGTGTTAGCAGCAAATGTTCCTGTTTTTCTGCCGTAAGGCCGTACATAGTGACGTCGTCATAATTTTCGACATTTTCGCTGCTCATGGGTTAAGTCTCCAAAGCGTATTTATAATAAACAGTATGTGCTGTTTGTTTTATGATAAGTTATCATGCTGCTAAATTATTGCAAGCGCGCGATGTCTGATTCTGACCGGCGCGGGTATTTTTAATCGAGGGAGACAGTCTTTTTATGGGTCGAGTAACGGATAAAGTCGCGATCATTACCGGAGCTGCCTCAGGGTTGGGGTTAGCATCCGCCCGTCGCCTTGCGGAAGAGGGGGCCCGGGTGGTTCTCGCCGACATCAACCTTGAACAGGGACAGGCTGTCGCCGACGAAATTCCCGGTGCTCGCTTTGAGCATTTGGATGTCACGCGTGAGGCAAACTGGATCGCGCTCATTGACAAGGTCATTGCCGACGTTGGACGTCTCGATATTCTTCTTAACTGCGCCGGTATTGTGCGCCTTGCTAGCATAGAGGATACCACCGAGGAGATATGGCGTCAGATCAACGCAGTGGGTACCGATGGCACTTTTTTTGGCTGTAAACATGCGCTGCGTGTAATGAAGGTGGCGGGCGGCGGATCCATTATCAATATGTGTTCAACGGCCAGTATTCAGGGCGGCCCGATGATTTTTGCCTATGCCGCTTCTAAGAGTGCCATACGAGGAATGACGAAGTCTGTTGCTGTTCTCAGTGCACAGCATGGATACGGGGTCCGCTGTAATTCTGTTCACCCGGGAAATATGCGCACTCCCATGCTGGAGGGTATGAAAGAGATTGTAAGAGAAAACGATCCCGAAGCGGCTAAAGCCATGGAGAATGTCTGGGTTGGCGAGCCTGTTGATGTGGCAAATATGGTGCTGTTCCTTGCCTCAGATGAGTCAGTCGCTGTAAACGGTGCAGCTATGGTGGTTGATAACACAACAACTATCACCGAAGGGGTGGTACCGCATTAAAAGGGAGGGTCTAAAAATGTCGAGTATAGAGAAAAACCTTTTGACCAGAAACGCTCTGATCGATAGTTACAACCAGTATGCGCAGGGCTTGGATACGAAAGATTGGCCAATGGTGCGTGATTGTTTTGCTGATGAAGTGTTGATCGATTACGGAGATCTCAGTGCGGCTACTGGTGATGCTGCAGTGCCACGCCAAGCTGATGACTGGGTGAGGCATCTACAAAGTGTGATTAATGGTTTTGATATCACGCAGCATATGATTACTAATCACCGGTGTTACATTTCAGATACTGAGGTAAGTTGCCGCGCCTACCTTTCTTCCGATCATGTCATATTTTCAAATAGGGAAGTTCCCGCTATTGCAGACGACGACGTGATAACGGTGGTGGGCGAATATAATAATCACTATATTGAAAGCGGCGGTGACTGGAAAATCTGCAAGTCAGAGCTGGTGGTGCACTGGTCGCATGGAAATGCCGAATTGTTTGTAGTGGCGAAAGAGCGTGCGCTAAAACAACTTAAGGGCTAAAAATAAGCTCAGCGTTTATCTATGACTGGCCTGTTAACAGGCAGTTGCCGTTACTGCTGAGTGATATTTTGTTCTCACTGCACCCTTTTTCCGGGTAAGGGAAGACGGACGGTTATTTTCAACCCTGTACCCGTATTGTTTGCCGTCACTTCACCGCCGTGCAGCAGTAGTGCACGTTTTGCGATGGCAAGGCCTAGACCATGGCCGCCGGACTCGCGCGAGCGGGCAGAGTCGACACGATAAAATTCGTTAAATACGTTATTAAGGTCATTCTCGGGCACGCCTGGACCCTGGTCCTCTACGGTTATCTGGTAGTCGCCGTCGATTGAAACAACGGACACACTCACCTCAGAGTTCTCTACTGTGTGATGCAGGGCGTTACGCAGAATGTTATCAAAAATCTTGTGCAGTAGATCCCTGCAGCTATCGACATCTGCCCGTGCGGTATCGGCCGTGAAGACGAAATGTTTACCTGCGCCTTGTGCTTCGAAATTTGCATCTGTGCACAGCTGTTTCAAAAGTGCTACAAGGTCTATCCGGGTGTCCAAGGTGACGTCCTGCGCCTGACTGGAAAGTAGCTGACTGATAAGTTCTTCGAGACGTTCTGTTTCTTGCTCGATCCGAGACAAATACTGGGGTCGTTGCTCTGGTTTTTCTTGCGCTAGCGCAAGTGCGACACGCAGTCGCGCCAAGGGTGATCGCAGCTCGTGGGATACGTCGCCTAGCAAGCGTTTTTGTGCCTCGATTATTTCCTGTAGTTGTTCCGCCATACTGTTGAAGTCACGGGCTAACTCATCAGTTTCGTCGCCACCACGATCGCGGGCCTGTAGTCGAGTGTCCAGAGCGCCGGTGGCTAGTCGCCGTGATGCCAACTGCAAAGCCTTAAGTCGATTGGTCATTAGCCTCGAAAGACCGAAACAGATTACGCCACTAATTAACACGGCTAGAGTGATGCGAAGCCACAGGCTAGTCGTTAAAGCATTTACGATAAGTCTGCGATGTTGCGGAAATTTAAAGACCGCAGTCAGCGGGCCTTGTTCTTTGCGATATATGGGGATCGCTAAGAGGCCGCCTTTTGATTTTCTGGCTAGGGAACTGCCTGTCACAGAACGTAATTCGTCTGAAATTTCTGATACCTTTTTGGGAACTTTACGTCCTAGAATGTCGTCGCCCGTCCGGGTCAAAAGATAGATCTGAATGTCATGCTTTCGTTGTATTTTGATGATCTGTTTCGGCAACGCCTTTAGGCTAATATTCTCGAGATTATAGATAGTACGTAATATAAACCGGTGGGGCGGAGCGGAAGGGTCACGATCAGAGAATTTCGGGCCGGGTGGCTGTGATTCGAAATAGTCCGATGTCAGCTGCCAGCTTCCCAGGATCGCGATCGTGACAAGCCAGAAGGCAATGAAAAGCTTAATGAATAGACTGCCCCACAGATTCATTTTTAGACGTCTCCCGCACTAGCCCTGAACTGGTAACCGCTGCCTCTTACACTGACAATTAGGTCATCTCCGCCGCAGGTTGCGAGTTTTTTACGAATTTTACTAATATGGACGTCAACACTGCGGTCGTAGGCTGAGAGCGACCGTCCCAATGCCTGCTGGCTCAGCGTTTCCTTGCTTACGACCGTGCCCGCGCAATTCAACAGCACTAGCAGAAGGTTAAATTCGGTGCTGGTGAGTTGCAGGTCGAGGCCGTCAAATGAAGCGTTGCGGTTTGACGCGTTGATACGGGTCCGCCCCACCTCAAGGGTGTGTTTGAGCTTGGCGTCAACGGCTGGGTGCGAGCGTCGCAGAATCGCACGCAGCCTCGCTGCGAGCTCTCGCGGGTTACAGGGCTTGGGCAGATAGTCATCGGCGCCCAGTTCCAGGCCCAATATACGATCAGTATCCTCGCCCCGAGCGGTGAGCATCAGTACTGGCGTGGTAGTGTATTGCCGCATCTGCCGCAGTACATCAAGCCCCTGAAGGCCAGGCAACATAATGTCGAGTATGATGGCATCGTAGCTGTGATCTTGACAGTGGATCACGGCTTCATCGCCGTCATGGATAGCGCTAGGCACGAACCCTTCGAGCAGGAGAAAATCGCACAGTAACGAGCAGAGCTCCTTATCATCGTCAATAATTAGTACCGTGGCGCTCATGGAGCGGTCTCACCCAAAAGGTCAGGTATGAGTGTGACAACCCTTGGAACCCTTGTCACCCGACTTCCGGCCGAGAGATACTGTTTTTACATATCTTTACCTATTCAGGGTGGGGCTGGGATTCGATGCCCATTTATGCGGTAGAGGCGCCAATCAGAGTCGGATTATCTGCAGGCGTTCCCCCTGGGCATGGAAAATCTAACGAATACATTTTGATACCAACATGTAAATCGTGCCAACATAGCGCAGAAATTCACGTCATAATCGTGACCAGTCAACAAACACATATTAGGAGCATCCATGATCGATCAACTATTCTCAATGCGCGACAAGATCTGCGTCATTACCGGTGGCTCTCGAGGCCTAGGCTATGCAATCGCGCAGGCATTTTTCGCCGCTGGGGCGAAACGTATTTATATTACTGCGCGCAAAGCACAAGCATGTGAGCAGGCCGCCGCCCAGCTGTCAGAAATGTCAGAGACTGGAGAGTGTATTGCCCTGCCCGGCGACATCAGCAATATGGAAGAAATTACGCGGCTGGTATCAGTGCTTGAGGAAAAGGAGACCCATATCGATGTGTTGGTTAATAATGCGGGCGTGGGCTGGCTAGCTCCCTTGGGTGAATTTCCAGAACAGGGCTGGGATAAGGTTATGGATCTTAACGTCAAAACGCCTTTCTTTCTCACCCAGGCAATGCTTCCCTTGCTCAGCCAAAATGCTACAGCTGCTACCACGGCGAGTGTGATCAACATTGGCTCCATTGCCGGCATTATGGGGCGCACGGATACGTTCAGTTACGCGCCCAGTAAAGCTGCGATCCATCAGATGACACGTAACCTTAGCGTGGCTCTGGCTGAGCAGAATATTCGTGTAAATGCCATTGCGCCCGGCCGCTTTCATACACGCATGACAGAGTACGCCAGTAATGATAAAGCTGCCTACGAAGCCGAGATCAAAGCGATACCGTTACACCGATGGGGTACAGATCCCGATATTATGGGTGTTGCACTCATGCTGGCCAGTCCGGCCGGTGCCTTTATTACGGGTCAAATCATCGCCGTCGATGGCGGTACAACACTGTGATGAAGAGGCAGCAGCAGTGGCACTTGATTTTCTCGGCTAATTGCTCATAGTTATTGTCTCGAAAGATAACGGAATAGGAGTTTTGCCATTAAAATTGAGCCGCTAACCCCCGCTATCGGCGCACAGATTCTGGATGTAGATCTTGGTCAGTTGTCTCCAGAGTTAGTGAGCGATATTCGTGCCGCATTACTGCGATACAAAGTCATTTTTTTTCGCAATCAAAATATAACGAGTGAACAACACATCGGCTTTGCACGCAGTTTTGGTGAGCTGGAAATTCACCCGGCAACGCCGAAGGGTCAGTCCAACCCCGAAGTGCTTCGCATCGAGCATGGTCCTAAGTCGCGCGGGGCTGAAAATTTTTGGCACTCCGACGTCACCTGGCGGATGAAACCTTCTCTGGGTTCGGTATTGCGCGCCCACGAGATTCCTTCCGTGGGCGGCGACACTCTGTTTGCGAATATGACTCTGGCTTATAATCGTTTGCCCGATGTCACGAAAGAGAAAATCCATGACTGTGTCGCTGTCCATGATATAGCACGGGTTTTTGCCAGTCGTCTGAATAAAAAACCCGAAGAGTTACATGAACTTTATCCACCCGTGGAGCATCCAGTGGTGCGTACCCATCCAGAGACGAAGGAGCCCGTGGTGTATGTAAACGGCGCATTCACTAGTCATATTAAGGGCATGGAAACCGAAGAGAGTCGACGTCTGCTGGATACACTGTACAAGTCTGCTTGGGATCCCGAAGTTCAGTGTCGTTTTCAGTGGCAGGCGGACTCAATTGCCTTCTGGGACAATCGCGCCTGCCAGCATTTTGCTGTATCGGACTATTTCCCAGCGGTACGTGCAATGGAGCGGGTTACTATCGCTGGAGATAAGCCCTATTTTGACATTCGATAAGTGTCAAAAAAGTCCGCTTTATATTGGCTCATATATGCATAAAAAAAGTGCTATTAGATAATATTTTCCTATCTCGCGTTCTACTTGATGTAGAGTATAGAGTCTTGACAGAGACCCCGTTCCCTGGCGACTATAGCCGCCCCTCAACGAGTAATGAGCCATATGAATAATAAATATATGCTTCTCCCTCTCGGAATTATTGTCTGCCTGCTTGGCGCCTGCGTCACAAAACCACCGGGGATACATTTTTCAAATCCATCAGTTCTCAGTGGCACCTGGGCCTCGAACAGTATCACCTTGAATTCACGTGGGCAGAACACGAATAAGAAGAGGCTCGTGCTCGAATTCTCGGATGAAGGCACCGTCACTGGAACCGCAAGTTGGGCACTCCTGTCGGGGCCTGGCGGCCACGATCTCGATACAGCCAGCGACCATGATTCCGAACACCTGATCGGATCCTTCAACCCGCATGACGGTGTGTTCTTTTTGGTGGAAACCGAAGAAAACGGATTCTGGTACTGTCGCGCCCTCACCGAGGATCTCATTCATTGCCATCTGGTCCAGCCAGGACCAAAGCATGTCTCGACATTTGTCACCTTCAGTCGCAACAGTCAGTAGCAAAGCGACCGTTAATTAAGCAGTGACTGAACGGGACGTCTACTGCTTACAGTACCGACATCAGGGCTATCGCAAAGTCGATCAGGCATTTATGCGTTTGTCCCAAAATGCACCCACTCTTAGCGCAATCAAGCTAATGCCCAATAGGACGCACAGCTAAATGCCTGTACTAAACTAATTTATCAGTTCAAGATCACTTGGTTTCCATGTTCGATCAAACCACGGCTGCAGTGGCCCATACAGGCGCAGTAAGGCAAACCATGCTTTGTTCGGCACTGTCTCTGTCCAGTTTGCTATTAACGCACCTTCTGGCGCTGTAGGACCGAAATACAAATCAACACTGCCGTCTTTGTTATAAACTAGCTCGTCACGTTTGTTGTTTTTACTGGGATAATCTGTCCCACCAGGTATTTGTAATTCTGAGCGAGTTTGTGGGTCGTACACAACAAATGACCAAAAGTCTTTAGCCGGTGCATCCGCAGGAATGTTTACTTTATAGCGTTTACTGCCATCTAAAAATGCTCCGCTTCCATCTTCAGTAGCAAAGGCATAGTTAGAGCCAACACCTGGAATTTCAAGGGCCATCGCTGGCGTGTTTACCGTAGCAGAATAAAAGAACAAGGTCCGCGCGTCTAAATTACGCCCACCCATTCCTCCATCCTTTAACCACTGGTAATCCTTGCCAATAAAACCGGTGTACCACTTCCTGTCATCAAAGAAGTAAGCACTTTCATCGCGAGGCTTTAACCAAATAGCGCGGGCTGTTGCATTACCTACGGCAACTGAATCTTCCAAGATTGCCTTCATGCGCGCGTCAGGTGCAAAAGGCTTGCCTTTTTGAATGCCTATCGCTGCGGCTTGGCCACGTAATTCTGGGTCTAAGAATGAAATAGGTTCTTTTTGTAAGACATGCCACAACTCTTCATAAAAGGCATAATCGTTCGCATGGATGGTATTAAAAAATATTCCGCTGCCGTTAGTGAAGACCATTTTTTTCGGATCGCTTGCATCCTCTAACGGGTATATTTTTAAGCCCGTACGCCACATGTTAGCTGCATATTCAGGTTTGCCGTCTTGTAAGAAACCGCGCAGGACTAACCAGTTATGATAGCTAGTCGATTGTGCAATCCACGCTTTCGTTTCTTTGCCGCCAATCATCACGCTCGCGCGGGTATCTTTGCCGCGGTCTTCCATGCCATTTAACGTGGGCTGCAAGTCGCCTTTATAATCGGGGGGTAGGATAATGTAAGTGCCGCCTTTCATGGCGTCAGGGCCTGGGGCGCCCATGTCCACGACAAAACGGAAGAAAGCATCATTAACGGTGCCGGGGCCTGCACCGGCTGGTATTTCAACCACGGTTGCGCCATCTCTTTCTAAATCCAGCATGGATAATGCATAAACGGTATCAGTATTGCCCGTTAAAAATAATGGGGCTGAATCCATTAAGTCATCAAAAACGATGACCTCATTATAGTCATCCGCACCCAGCTCTTTCATCCCTAAACGCACCCCTTCTATCGAGGTTGCCGGAATAAAATTTAAAAAGACTTCAATGCCACGATAAAAATCTAGGTTGTCATACACTGTGGCAATTGTTTCGTCTGTTGGAATGCCGTCATAAAAGTTTAATTCGCCAATGCGCGTTTCAACCGTATCAGGCGTCATAATATGCTCAGGTATTTGGTGGTTAAACCCTGGCGTTGGATTTCCCCCGACGGCATAAGTACTTTGCATGCCTGAGAGAAATATCAGAATGCTGGCGAAAGCAAAAAGCGTTTTCCTGATTGTAGTCACGTTATCTCCATTCTTCATCAGTTAGAAAAGGGCTGTGTCAATGCGTCACCTTAGACTACTACTTACTATTAGGTTTGAAAAGTCAATTCTTGCAGCGGCCTCATAAAGGCGCGGCTAGAGTGCGCACAATATTGCCCCGGCCATCATTAGTACCACCACCTTTTGCTACTACTGGGCCGCGAGAACATAGACTAATCGCTAAAAAGGCGACTCCATGTCACCCATTCGTACAAAAACAGACTTTAATTGTGAGTAATGCGAAATAGCCTCTTTAGAATTTTCGCGACCAACACCAGACATTTTCATACCTCCAAAAGGCACCTCAACAGGAGCGTCGTTATAGGAGTTTATAAAACAGGTTCCAGACTGAAGTTCGTCAGTGACCCGATGGGCACGGCTAAGATCTGTTGTAAAGACGCCAGCGGCCAAACCAAATTCTGTCGCGTTGGCTCGGGCGATAACATCGGCTTCATCTGTAAAGTCTAAAACGGACATCACCGGGCCGAATATTTCTTCGCGGGCAATGGACATGTCGTCGGTTACCTCAGTAAAGACGGTTGGCTGTAAATAAAAACCACCACCGCTGATGCGGTTGCCTCCAGTTAAAAGCCGTGCGCCTTCTTCCTTGCCCTTCTTAATAAAACCAAGCACCGACTCTAATTGGCGTAGACTTATCATAGGGCCAAAGTTTGTGGCCTCATCCTGCGGGTCTCCAATAACCGCGTTATCAAGACGCTCACAGAGTCTTTTTAAAAAGGCATCTTTAATTCCTGCCTGCACAAATACGCGTGTACCATTTGAGCAGATTTGTCCCGTCGAATAGAAATTAGCCAAAATGGCTCCGCTCACGCAGTTTTCTAGATCTGCGTCATCAAAGATAATGAGTGGCGATTTACCCCCCAATTCCATCGTGACATGTTTCATCCCGGCCGCGGCTGCCGCATAGACTTTACGACCTGTAGGAACCGACCCCGTTAATGACACCTTGTCTATGCGAGGATCAGAAACCAAGGCAGCACCGACTTCCCCTAAGCCTTGTACAACATTGTAGAGACCGGCGGGAAGGCCCGCTTCCACAAAAATTTCAGCGATCTTTAGCGCGCACAGTGGTGTGGTTTCAGAGGGCTTGAATATCATGGCATTCCCGCAGGCGAGAGCGGGCGCTGCTTTCCAGCAAGCAATTTGCGTCGGGTAGTTCCACGCCCCAATGCCCACACACAAGCCGAGTGCTTCGCGGCGGGTGTAGGCCCAATTGCCATCGGCCAAGGGGATGTGCTCCCCTGTTAAGGATCCGGCTAAGCCCCCAAAATACTCTAATGCATCTGCAGCACTGGTTGCGTCAGCGCAGAGCGTCTCAGATAAAGGTTTTCCCGTGTCGTAGGTTTCCAAAACAGATAAATCGTAATTACGCTCGCGAATAATGTCGGCTGCACGCCGCAAAATACGTCCGCGCTCTGTTCCAGATAATTTCGCCCAAGCGCTTTGTGCCTGTCTCTTATACACATCTCCGAGCCCACGA
>CAJXTK010000057.1 GCA_913061115.1 uncultured Haliea sp. | reverse complement strand
ATCTACACCTCTCTATTCGTCGGCAGCGTCAGATGTGTATAAGAGACAGATACCTATGTAGTTGGGCCGTTTGTCGGCGGCGGCTACAATATGCCGCGCACTTGGGCAGCTTCCGTCGCGTATAACTTCTTCTGAGTCCTTGCGGATTCGTTAGCCGCGCCTCAAGCGGGTGCGGCTTTTTTTTGAGCCAAATAAAAGCAATGTCGCGAGTTATCGATAGAAAAGTAGACCTCCTTGCGGCCGCTATCCTCATGTGAGTGACCTTGAGGTCGGATTGTTGTTAGGCTCGTAGCCGACTCTGATGTTAGATTGGAAGCACTTTTTATAAATTCGAATGCTGGACAGATTTAGAGCGCCGCGGGCTCAGTGTATAGTGGTATTCCATTAATAAAGTTGCTGTGAGTATGTTCAATAAAAAGGTATCGTTAGAGCAGCAGTTAGAAAGTCTCAAAGGGCAGCGTAAAGGCCCTTATTTGAGCCATAACCCTGTTAGCGCGACGCAGATCTGGCAGTGGTGCTCAGCGATGGGCGATAAAAACTCACGCTACTCACCCGGAACCGATCAGGTCGCGCCTCCTGCAATGATGCAAATGTGGACGATGCGCGATATCAGCGACCGCTATGCGCCGAATTCAACCGATGCTCCCCCGTATCACGTTTTTGATGAAATGAGCACAATGGGCTATTCGTCTAACGTTGCTGTCAGTTATGACATCAGCTTTCATCGCTACTTGCAGATTGGTGAGCGCGCGAAACATTACACTAGCATTGTGAAGATCAGTGATAAAAAATCGACGTCACTTGGCGAAGGGTTTTTTGTGACCGAACAACTCGAGTACTTAACGGTTGATGAAAAATCGTTTGCAGATGCTCTGATTACTTACTTTCAGTATCAGGCAGCTGAGGGAAAGGCTGAAGAGAACACACACCGCCACAGTAAGCAGATGGAGGCAGGGCCACCCTTGATCAGAGGGCTGTCTAGTGAGCAGACTGACTCTACAGATATAGAAATATCCGCCCTTCACGTGGGCGATCGATTACCAAAGGTTGTTATCCCCATTACCCACAGGCTCATCGTAGGTGGAGCACTAGCAACACAAGATTTTACTCCTGTGCATCACAATGCGGGCATAGCACAGGCTGCTGGAATGCCAGACATTTTCATGAATATTCTGACGACCAGCGGACTGGCTGCTCGCTATCTGGGTGACTGGGCTGGTGCGAATAGTCGCTTGGAAAAACTTCAATTTGATTTGAGGGCGCCTAACTTTCCCGGGGATGTCATGGTGATGACGGGGGAGGTCGTTGCTCTGACGCTAGAACCTTCGGCCGATTTGGTGACAGTTGCATTCACAGGGGAAAATAGTCTAGGCATGCATATATCGGGAAGCGCCACGCTGGCACTTTCAGGGAAAAAACAGAGGCTATAGGACAACCAATATGACTAGATCACGCTTTAAAGGAAAGGTCGCTATTGTTACAGGCGGCAGTATGGGGATCGGCAGGAGTACAGTACTGCAGCTGGTAGAAGAGGGTGCTCATGTCGTGACTTGCGCCCGCCGTAAGCCCAAATTGGACGAGCTGGAAGAAGCCTCGAAAAAGCTGAGCGGCAGCTTCACTGGCCATGAATTGGATGTTGGCGATACCGAGGCTTTCGCCAGACTCATTAATGAGACGGCACAACAGTATGGTCGGCTGGATGTACTGGTCAACAACGCGCCATCCGTTATAGGGGGCATGGTCGTCGATCAGACTTTGGATCAGTGGCGATCGAATTTCGGCATTGGCGTTGATAGTGTCTTTATTGGTGTGCAGGCGGCATTGAGGATTATGATTCTTCAGGGTAGTGGCTCGATCGTCAATATCTCATCGGTGAGTAGTCTTCGGGCAGGGATCGCTTCGGGTGCTTATGGCGCAGCCAAGGCCGCACTTAATCAATTTAGCCTATGCGCGGCTATGGAAGCGGCCCCCCACAACGTACGTATAAATGTGGTTGCCCCCGGCGCCGTTGAGACGCCGGGGCTCAATGCGGCCACCATGAAAAATGACGCGGTGAAGAAAATAATTACTGACGCAATCCCGATGCTGCGAGCCGCTACAGCTGAAGAGGTGGCCCACGCTATCTGTTTCCTCGCCTCCGACGACGCCTCTTTTATTACCGGCGTAGTATTGCCCGTCGATGGAGGAAAAGCCCCGCAGTTATATGTGCCTGCTTTTGATATTACTAATTTGGACAATCAGGCCAAAGATCGATAAAGGTGAGGAAGTGATTCGCTACCATGCGGTGTAAGAGAGTCTATTAGTGCTCTGATATGTCATGATTGACGACGGTATTGTAAGTTGCAAGGCGATTAATATGGGTCGATTGTTCTATATAGTATTAGCATCAGTGAGCTTGCAGATCGGTTGCAGCTCGTCTGATTCTGACTCCTTGTCTTCATCCGCGTCTGAATATGGGCTCACTGAAAAGCCTTATACGTCGCTACAACAGGTATGGGTGCCCAAAGAGCCTTCGCCTGAGGTTCGGGCGATGATGGATGATGGCACCTTTACGGTCTACCAACACCCGCAGTACGCAGGAAACGGTCTTGGCGCCAGATTGGAAAGCGGCCTGCCTTGGATAGAGCATTTGGAATTGGCGCCTAATTTTGCAGCGCAGGGTGCCCAGCGATCAAGTCTTGCTTATATTTTGGTGATCGCAGACCCGCAGATCATTGATGAAGAGTCACCCATAAGAATGGACGGCTATGCCAATGTGTATCGGCCTGGCGGGCAACTGACGCCCCAAGTTTTTGAGGCTAATATTCGCACTGCACGGCGTATCAGCGACAGGAGCAGCAGGCCGTTTGATTTCGCTATTATCGCGGGCGACCTGACGGACACCAGTCAAAAGAATGAACTCGACTGGATGATCACGGCGCTGAATGGCGGCGTTATTGATCCCGACTCTGGCGTTGATGATGACCCAATCCCTGGCCCTGGGAATGACTACAATGATCCGTTTCTTGCGATAGGGATTGAATCACCGTGGTACGTCGCCCTCGGCAATCACGATGTCCTGCATGTTGGCGGTTTCGGGCTGATTGACAATACCCTGCGAGATGCTGCGCAGGGCGACCACCTGTTTACCGGTAGCAATTTCAGCAAGATCTGGGGGGGCTATGTGGCGGGTGATACGGCAGATCATCAGGTCGTTCTAGATGCCAGTGTTACGACACCCCCAGATCCCGCCCGAATACCACTCAATGAGACAGAGTTGCTACAAACGCTTTACGAAGCCGGAGGTGCGCCGGCGGGCCATGGTTACAGTCCAGAGGATATTGCAGCCCAAAAAAGCTATTACAGTGTTTATCCCGTTGCAGATAAACCTATCAGGATGGTTGTCTTGGACTCGACGGATGCTGCAAAGAATACCCCTTTGGGTTCTATGGATGAGCACCAATTTACATGGTTGCATGAGGAATTGGTGAGTGCTGCTGATCAGCATGAATTGGTTATCGTGGTCTCGCACCACCGCCTGCAAGACTTTGACGATAAAAGTAAAGTCTCTGCTGAAATGGTAAAGGACTTATTGGTGAGCTCGGACAACGTGATTCTCCATCTCACCGGGCACGGCCATAGAGACAGGAAAAGCTTACAGACGGCAAACGGCGAGGGTGGTTTTTGGGAGTTAATGACAACATCCACGATAGACTTCCCGATGCAGAGCAGAGTTTTGGAGCTCGTGGATGAAAATAATGGCTACCTGTCGATTTACGTAACTAACGTTGGCCACAATTCAGCTGCGACTACATTGGCCTCTAAGGCACGGCAGCTGGCGGCAGGGAAGTTGGCTTTCGGCACGACATTTTTTGATGGTGATACGGTAGCTTTTTGGGAGGACGAAGTTCAGGCGCAGAATTTATTGTTACGGGTAGCGTTGCCGGATGATATAAGCAGCAATTTGGCTACGATTTCCGACTGGCCCGACACTATTGAATCTATTCACACCCTGTCACATTTTTGAGAGGACTGCACCCAGTATTAGCGTGATGAATGTTGTAGGGACGGCGGGGTTAGAACAAAGGGGGTACGGTAGGGGGCTCGGCAGTGACAGTCGGAGCCCTTCCGCTCAGCTTGTCCGCTTCGTCGATCCAGCCGCCGCCCATTGCCTTATAGATATTGGCCGATGCTGCTAATACAGCCGCACGTAATTCCGCAAGTGCCAGCTCGGCAGGGAATAGGTTTTGCTGCGCTTGCAGCACAGTGGAGTAGGGGACATAACCCGCATCGTACTGTAATTTAGCGAGCCGCTCGTACTCGGTTAATGCCGATACGAGGCGTTGCTGTGCTTCCAGCTGTTCGCCTGTTTTTAGATACGCTACCAAAGCATTATCAACATCCGCAAACGCGCTTTGTACTGCAAGTTCATAACTTGCTAGGGCTGCCCGTTGCGCAGCTTCCGATTGCGCGACCTGACCGCTCACCGCACCGAAGGAGAAGATCGGTCCGACGATCTGGCCGGCATAGTTCCATGTGCGGCTTGATCCCTTAAATAAATCAGACAGATTGGAACTCGAATCGCCAAAGGCACCGGTAAGAGAGATCGTTGGAAAATAGAGCGCTTTGGCTGCGCCTATTTGCGCATTGGCGCCGATCAATCCCTGCTCTGCCTGCAGCAGGTCGGGCCGTCTTTCGAGCAATAATGATGGCAGCCCAGCGGGGACAGTCGGGCTTACTAATTCCGAGATCGATTTTCCGCGCGGAATTGCACTCGGGTTGTCCCCAAGCAATACCGACAACGCATTTTCTTGTTGGACGATCTGTGACTCGATCTGTGGAATCTGTGTTGCAGCGGTCTCATATTGAGATTCTGACTGTGCGACGGTCATTAGCGACGTCTGCCCATACTTAAACTGAAGCTTGTAGAGTCTCACGGACTCTGCATAAGTCGCCAGTGTGGCCCGACTTACCGCCAGTTGCTCATCGAGGCCACGTAGGTTGATGTAACTCGTTGCCACCGTGGAAACCAGCGTTAGAATGACGCCACGACGAACTTCCTCAGTAGCCAGCATATTTGCCTGAGCCGCGTCAGACAGACTTCTTATGCGTCCCCACAAATCCAGTTCCCAACTGGCGGAGAGGAACGCCTGGTAGGTCTCCAGTTTATTAGGAATCTTGGGGGCATTGGGAAACGTGCCAGACAGTTCTGTATCGCCCAGGCGCCGCTTTTCGCCGCTTGCACCATAACCGATCTGTGGATACAGGTCTGAACGTGTCTGGGTGACGATGCCTAGCGCCTGTTCAACATTCGCCGCAGCGATCTTCACATCGTAGTTGTTAACCAGCGCCGTGGCGATCAGTTCGTCGAGCACAGGGTCGCCAAATTGTGTCCACCATGTAGTATTTGCCGTCTCACTCACCACCATGGGTTCATAACGAAATTCCGTCGGTATTTCCACGTCGGGTCTTTCGTAGTCTGGAGCCAGCGTGCAACCGGAAGTCACCATCAGTGCGGCCGGAACTGCCAACATGCAGGAGTATAGGCATGTTTTTTTCACCACAGCGGCAAGAGAACGAGTCAACCATGATAGAGGGCTATTCATGTCATTCTCCGTCTCGTGATGCTTGCGGATCGACAATTTCTTCTGAGGCCTCGCTCTCATCTGGAGCATCTGAGTCCTTATTTTTGCCTTCGCCAAAACGGTCAAAGAGGTAAAAAAGCAGCGGTACGTAGAGCATTGCAAGCGTCGTTTCGCCTATCATGCCGCCGATAATACCGGTACCAATAGAATGACGCGCATTGGCGCCAGCTCCCATGGCTAAGGCCATTGGCAGACAGCCCGCCGCAAAGGCGAGCGATGTCATAATAATAGGGCGCAGACGTTGTTCTCCGGCCAGTATGGTCGCTTCCATAATCGATTTGCCTTGCTTGCGGAAATCGACGGCAGCGGAGACGCGTAACACCGCGTTCTTGGCGCCCAGACCAATAAGTACCAGTAGACCGATTTGAAAATAGACATCATTCTCTAGGCCACGCATCATAATCATCAGCAGTGCACCAAGAACACCAAACGGCACAGCGGACATTACTGCACCGGGTAGCGTCCATGATTCATACTGTGCTGCGAGGACTAAAAACACAATAATGAGTCCAAATCCAAAGGCGAGTATTGAGGTGCTACCCGACTGTTTCTCTTCAAAGGCCAAGCCTGACCAGGCATACGTATAGCCATCGGGCAGCACATCGTCGGCCAGTGCCTCCATTGCCGTAATCACTTGACCTGAGCTATAACCCGTTGCCGCAGTTGCGGTAACCTTACTTGCAGGGAAGCCATTGAAGTGCGGCAACATATCAGGGCCGGTTACCCAATCAAGACTGACTAGTGCAGACAGGGGGACCATGTCGCCGCTCTTCGAGCGGGCATACAAATGGAGTAGGTCATCAGGCTCTTGCCGATATTGAGCGTCAGATTGTAGGACGACCCACCAGACCCGACTGAATTGAGTGAACTGGCTGGCGGTTATCGATCCAAACTGTGCCTGAATTGTTTCATACACATCTGCTATTGCTACGTTTAGCAATGCGGCCTTATCGCGATCAACGTTAACGCGCAATTGCTGCGTGTTCGCATCGAAGGTGGACGTTACCCTAGTGAATTCAGGGAGCTTGCTTGCGCGTTCAAGATAGTCTTTTGTGACTTTGTCAAGCTGGGCCGAATCACCTGTACCGATATCCTGAATCCAGAACTCCACTCCTCCCGTGGACCCTATGCCGGGAATGGCCGGCGGTGCGACCGGAATAATGACTGCTTCTTGTATGTCTTCAGTTTCTGCATGCAGCGTCGTTAGTACAGCGCGCGCATTTTCCTTTTTGGCCATTGCTGCTGATGAATAACGTTCCTTGAAGTCTGTCAGTGTTACAAAGAACGCTCCGGCATTAGTCTTGAAGCCACTGTCTAGTAGACTGTAGCCTGTAATCATTGAGCGTGTTTCGACGCCTGGAATTTTTTCGAATGCGGCATCCACTTTCTCAGCGACGGCCTGCGTTCGACCCATGCTGGATGCCTCGGGCATTACAATCGCGGCCATTACGTATCCCTGATCCTCATTTGGGACAAACCCGGTCGGTATGATTGAGAATAAATGATAGATCGACCACAGGAAAAACACTAGCAGGCACAGTGCAATCCCCGAGCGCTTAATCACAAATTCCACAGCGTGGCCAAAACCAACCGTCGTAGAGTCTACCTTTCGATTAAACCAGGCAAAGAATCCACGTTTCGGCGGTGGGTTCTTTTTTAAAATCAGCGCGGCCAGTGAAGGGGTGAGAGTAAGGGCCAGAAAGCCCGAAATTGATACCGATACTACGATTACGATAGCAAACTGTTTATAGAGTTGACCGGTCGTCCCTGGAAGAAATGCAGCAGGAATAAACACCGAGGCCATTACCAATACGATTGCAACCAGAGACGTTGATATCTCCTGCATCGACTTTATCGTCGCCTCCTTCGGTTGGAGATCGTGCTCATGCATATTCCGTTCGACGTTTTCAACCACTACGATCGCGTCATCCACCACCATTCCAATGGCGAGGACTAATCCAAAAAGTGTAATTAGATTGATCGAAAAACCAAGGGCTAACATTCCCGTGAAGGTACTGATCAGCGCTACGACGATCGCAATCATACAGATGATGGTCGTACGGAAGCTCTGCAGAAACATGAACACCACAAACACGACAAGCAGTATGGCTTCAAGCAACGTGTAGATAACCTCTTCAATAGACAATTTGACGAAGTCATTCGTGTCGAGCGATATGTCGTACTGCAAGCCTGCAGGAAAGCTTGGCTGCAGCTTGTCTAATGTCTCCCTCACGCCCTTGGAGACCTTGAGTCCATTTGCCCCCGGCTGCAGGTAGACAGCAATAAAAGTGGCCTCCTTGCCGTTCATTTTTGAGTCAACAATATACTGCTGCAGTCCAATCTCGGCGCGAGCGACGTCGCCTAGCCGGACGATGGCATTCGTATCGGGGTCTGCGCGCAGGATAATATCCTCATATTGCGCCGGGTCTGTGAACGGAGACTGCGTCACGACCGGCAGCGTAAGTTGCACCGGGCCATCCGTTGGTCGCTGTCCGATTTGCCCTGCCCCAAATAGGGCGTTTTGGTTGCTGACTGCGGTCTTGATGTCGGTTGTGGTAATTTTCAGAGAGGCCATGCGGTCGGGGTCCATCCATATTCGCATTGCCTGATCCGGTACCCCCATAATTTGTGCTTGTCCGGCGCCTGGAACCCTCTTGAGCGAATCGAGGATATAGACGTTTGCATAGTTCGCGATGTAATCACTTGAATAACGCTCATCGTCCGAATACACACCAATCAGCATCATGATAGAAGACGACTTCTTCTGTACAGAGACACCCTGCTGCCTCACTGCGGTCGGCAGCTGCGGCTCAGCGAGGGCGACGCGGTTCTGCACCTGCACCTGGGCGATGTCGGGGTCGGTGTCAAGTTCGAAATAAATCGACAACGAAAGCCGGCCTGAGGCCGAGCTTGTCGATGTCATGTAAAGCATATTGTCGACGCCATTGATCTGCGCTTCTATCGGAGCCGCGACAGAATCCGCCAGCGTCTGAGAGTCGGCGCCGGGGTAGGAGGCGGAAACGTTGATCTGAACTGGGGTGATCGTCGGGTATTGCTGCACCGGTAGAACAGACATGGAGACTAAACCGGCTAAACAGAGGACAATCGCCACGACACCGGCAAAAATTGGGCGTTCTATAAAGAATCGCGAAAACATATTGGGTGACTCCCTACCTACTTAGTTGATGTTGCGGAGGGAGAAGCTTTATCTTGCGGCGCGTCGGCCGCCGTAATAGAGACAAGCGTATCCGGAGTCAGACGGATCGCACCGTCGACGACGACTCGGTCACCGCTGGCAAGTCCCTCATTAATAAACCACTCGGCCCCGTTCCATTCGCCTACTGTTATAGATCTTAACTTGCTTTTGTTTGACTTATCGACGAGCCAGACGAAGTGGCCGTTTGCGCTTTGCTGCACAGCACTCTGTGGTATGAGGATTGCGTCGGGTCTAACTGCGCCGATAAGCTGAGTACGCACATATTGGTTCGGTCGAAGAACACCAGCAGGGTTATCAACGGCGGCTCGAATCAGGAATGTGCCGGTGTCCGCGTTGTAGGACGGATCTGTAAAGTCGATACGGCCGCGTTGTGGGAAGGTAGTCCCGTCTACTAACACTATATGCACCGAGTATTCTTTGTCTTTAGGTGCCTTTAGTACCCCCTTCTTCTCCTCCCCAACGATGCGTGCCAGTATATTTTCAGACAGGCTAAAATTAATCCACATGGGCGAAATCACTGAGACCGTCGTCAGTTGGGAGTTTGCTGCATCGAGATAGGAGCCATCAGCTATCGCCGACAAACTGCTCACGCCATCCACAGGTGAAGTAATAGTTGTGTAAGAAAGATTGAGTTGAGCGCTGTATAGCTGCGCCTTGGACTCGGCAACAGCCGCTGAGGCTTCTTCAAACTGGCCCTGAGCGTCATCAAGGTCGCGCTGTGATAGTGCATTTTGTTCAACCAGTGGCTTTGTACGTGCGAGATTTGCCCGAGCTACCCCGACGGATGCCTCATACCGCTGTAACGCCGCTTTAGCCGCATCCACTTGCGCTTGGAACGGTTTTTTGTCCATTTGAAAGAGAACATCGCCCTTCTTGACTTCTGAGCCTTCGGTGTAGACGCGCTTCTCTAGGAACCCCGACACTCGGGCCTGAATATTGACACCCTGAGAGCTTTGCGTCTGTGCTATGAACTCTAGGGTAACGGGGGTATCTTTTGGAACAATCGTTAGCACAGTAACGGGAACACCCTTCGGTGCGGCAACTGGCTGGTCTTTTCCACACGCTTGGAGCTGAGCGATTGCCACAGTCAGCAGCACTGGGAGCCAAACGCACTTTTGCATGAATTTTATCCGTCCAACCATGATGGGCAACCTGAGTATTGAGGGTGGGGATGGTAACAGCTTTTTTTCGCTATGGGCCTAAGGCCTCGCCAATTGCGGTCATTGAAAGAAAAATACTAGCAATAACTAACTAAAACTCATCCTAGGGTGGCGAATTATAATCTATCAAAGGCTAACTCGTCACCAATAGGCGGCCACACATTGACAAACCGTTCGAATGATATAGCTTCATGGCACGGTATTTATACAAATCTGAGAGAACAAGCTCATGGCGTCTAGTGAAGTGTCGATGTATCGCGACTGTGTTTTGGCGCAGAAAGAAGCGATTCCCGCAATTTATGGCGATGTTGATTTCTCAATCCTGCCAGAGCGCTATGTCAGTGGCGTGGATCTCGGGAACAGCCTGCCCTCGCGCTACAAGCCCTATGCCCAACGCGCACTGTCTGACCCCGAGCGGGTTGAAAACATTCGCAACTACACAATGATGGGTGATGGGGTAGCCGATGCGTATGCAGCGCTGATACCCGAATATGGATTTCGCACGCTAGTCGCGATGCTAGAGGACGCCTGCGAGAATGGTATTGAAGCGGTTTCCAATGCCCCCAAGGAACTTGTTACCTTCATCCACGCTATGGAAGCAACACCCGATTGGGTCGACATGGACCTTGTTGAAAAAGGCGCTCGACAGGAACGTATCCCGCTCGTCACTATCTCGCCCTTTGCTATCCGGGGTGCGTTCATTGCCACTTTCATGAATAAGTACACGGCCTTGCCAATGACTATGACCGGTACACTGTCGGACTCAAAATCAGCAAGACGCGTACTTGAAACAGCAAGCTTCTTTACGGCAACTGCGATGCCCGGCGCCATGGCCCGGTTCGGTCGTGGGTTTCAAGCGGCTGCCAAAGTGCGACTTATGCATTCTATGGTTCGCTACAACATCATGCAGAGTGGGGAATGGGATGTCGCTACCTACGGCATTCCTATCCCTCAGGTTGATCAGATGCCTGCGGGGTTGATCGGTATCTTTTTGCTGTCATTCAAGCTGCTCGGAAAAGGTCGCACTCACTTTACCTCGGCCGAACGCGAGCGCGTGGAAATGGCACGCTACCGTTGCTTTCTGTTGGGCCTGCCGCAGGACCTGCTGGGTGAGACACCCCAAGAAATTGTTGATCTTATAATGGCTCGGGCACTGTCGTTGAGGGAGGAGTTTGATGACGACACATGCGGGGAGCTAGTTCGAGGGACAATGGACGCAGCACTACTTGATGATCCTTCTGTTCGAGGTCGAATTCATAGTTGGATGGAACGAGGCTTTTCCAAATATTTCCTCATTCAGAATTTTTGCGATGGTAAGACCGCGCGTGCCGAGAAGATAGGAATACACTATCGTCTCGAAGACAAACTGGCCACAGCGGTCACGATATTGGTGATTATAGCCAGTTCTGGCTTTTACACGTTAGGCATGCGCATCCCGGGATTGCGGAGTCTATTGGACAAAAATTTAGTCAACAAGATTGCCAGTCTTTTGGATAGCTATGGCCACGCTGATTTCATTACCGATGCCAGTGAATATAAACTGGCAGCGGCTAAATAGCGGTGAGGTCGGGCCCTCGATTACAAAATAAAAGGAATAATCGCTTTTCGTTCTTTTGGATAATCAGGAAATTTTTCGCGATACCACTGATGGTTGTCTAGCGCCCTGAAGATCAAATTAGATGCCGTCATAAATGCAAATGTAAGTCCTGCAATTGACCACGCTGCACAGCAAAACCCAAACCAGGTAATAATCTCGCCGAGATAATTTGGGCACGAGACCCATCTGTAGGCGCCACCGTAAGGAATGCTATATTCGTTCGGGTTTTGTTTGCGCAATCTTGTGAGCGTGCGGTCAGAGACTTTGTTGAGTGTGTAGCCTGTCAGAAACATGATGGTGCCAATGATGAAAGCCGGCGAATAAAACCAATCGTTCGATTGTAAGTGGATAGCGTATTTTGAAATATACTCTCCGTTTAAATAGCCACAAGCCGTACAAAGAATAGCGCCAAATAACGTCATGCGCAGTGGGGTAGACGACCCTGCGCGAACCTGCAACTGGAACGGGTAAATAAACGCACGATGGAAATAGTGCATCTGCCACATAATAAACAGTGCGACTATCGGCGGCGTCACAGGTAGAGGTCCAGTAAATATAAAATAGCTAAAAACCAAACAGGCGGGCGACTCCATCAATATCCACGATAGACGAGTAGGAATTTTGATGCGGTACTGTCCCTTGTCATGGCGGCCATACACAAGGGGAACGTTCAATTTCATCAATTTTGCGGTAATCCACAAAAGAGAGGCGATGAAAACGAAAGCAAGTGCCGCTTCAAATTCATCTGAGTAGTTCATAGGCTCTCTGCACAATCATAAATCCGATGCTGATTAGTCAAAACTACAGTGGGCATGCAAGCCGTGTCGTAGAAACCTGAGGACTGATAGCAAAGATTCTATATTAATCCAGGTAAAATTCGTGTTTTTATCAAGCTACGTAAGCCATCGTAGTCGTTTGAATATTTTCCCGGAAAGAGAATCATGGAAATTGCAAAACGTGCCATGATTTCTGATATCTCCACGCCCTGATCAGCCAGCTCTGGTCGAATTTCGATCAGTGGCAATGCGGTCATTTCTGAGAAGACTAAGGTTGCTTCATCCGAGAAAGCTCTATTTCTTAATGTTCCCGCCAGCTCATGATTCAATACAAATGACAGGTTACGGTCTTTGGGGAGTTCCTCCACAACATAAATAATGGTTTCGACGATACGCTCCTCTATCGTGCCAAATTGTCGTGCGTGTTTAACCACTGCCTGGGCAAAGACATGGGCCTCTATGTCAATTGCGGTGAAAAAGACCTCGTCTTTATTTCTAAAATATTTGTACAGTGTCGGTCGGGAGATGCCGGCTTCTTTGGCTATATCAGTCATGGTGGTCTTCTCAAGACCCAGACGCTTGAGGCAATCCAGAGCGGCTTTACAGACGCGGCTCTTCGCTTCGGTATCATTTTTAGGTCTGTTGCCAGACCAAAGTGACTTGCTCAATCTCGGAACCTTTTTTGGGTGAAAGCGATGATTTTACTTTACACATTGGCATATCTTGTTAATATGTTACCGCATTGATGCAAGAGAGATCAATACGTTATGGTCAATCTTGAAGAAATAAAGGGCGGGCTACCCAGTTGACAAGACAATCATGCCAACCCTATTACCAATAACGTCAAACCCTGGGCGCAAACGCTGCCCATAGCGGATTAACAAAGCACGAAATTGAGGTGAATGATGGCCCTACTGATGCCGAAGTATTTTCAACGTGAAAACTCGAACCTGAGGGCGAACTGGTACCGTATCAAGACGTCGTTTACAGGGATAAAGCGACTGGTGACATTGCCGCAGGAGGACAAGGATGCGTGCGTCAATGCTTATAAATTTCTGCAGCGCATGCAAGGTGGACAGGAGACCACTACCGAAGACGAGACAAAAGCGATTGCAGCCTATTACAAGGTTTTGAACAATATGCTGTCGGTTTTCGATTTGGAAAAGCTCTACATTCCTCCACAGTTAGACGAGAAGGAGGGCTTGTATGGAAATCAGTTGTTATGCGAGCAAGCTATGTTAAAGGAGATGGAGCTACAGGACCCTCAGGAGTCGCATCTGTTGGACATGGGCTGCGGCAGAGGAAGAATCGCGCATTACATTGCCTCAATGACGGGCGGCCAAGTGTCGGGCTATAACATCGATCCTGATCAAGTCGAAAATGCAATCGACTGGGCTGCAGAAACCAAGATGAGCGAACGCCTTCATTACAAAGTGGGTAATCATCACGACCCACTCGAGTATGAGTCAGGGATTTTTGATGGTTGTTATTCTGTCCAAGCCGTTTGGCCCTTTTTCAAAAAGGAAGAACTAGACGACCATGCGAGAGAAATGTTCCGCGTATTGAAGCCCGGTACGCGATATTCATGTTCTGAGTATTTGTTATCCCCCTACTTTGATTGGAATAATGAAGAACATGTAAGTCTGCACCGGTCTTACCTGCCGACGTTGGCGGCAACTCAGTCGATGTATCCGGCGGATGTCTGCGCAGCGCTAGAAAGCGCTGGTTTTAACATTATTCTTTCCGCACCGTCAAAAAGCGAAGCGTGGCCCATTTGTGAGCAAAAACGTGACTTGATCCTTGTTGCACGAAAAATCGTCAGGTTTCTTGAAAGGATTCGGATAATGCCGCCATGGGTAGAAGAATCACTTGATCTTCTTCAAACCGGCGGTGAATCTTGGACTATGGCTGAGAAAGCAAAAATAGCAGATTTAAACTGGAGAATTGTCGCGGAAAAACCCGCACAGTAGACAGGTACAATCTCCATTGCAGCGGCGATTTTTTTGCCGGCATCAGTGATTCGCTGCTTCCGATTCGAGCGAATTTCTGTGTTGATCAATACGTCGTCGGTAATTCGAAAGCGTGGGTTTCATGCCCATCAATCTAGACTCCTTGTGTTGGGGACATTATGAACGTTCTTGTTACCGGCGGTACGGGTTTTGTTGGGTCGCATACAGCGAAAGCATTGAAGCACGCTGGACATCATGTTCGCGTACTCGCCCGCTCAGAGCCCAAAGCAGAGAGTGTGTTTAAGGCTATAGATGTTGACGTCGATGAGATCATAGTCGGTGATGTGACTGATCCGGTCGCAGTTGCCCGCGCGATTAAAGGTTGTGACGCAGTCATTCATTCGGCGGCGATGGTTTCTACAGCAGACAAACATGCTGAAGAAATGCGGGAGATCAATGTGGGTGGCACTAAACTCGTCATTGATGGCTGTCTTGCCGCAGGAATTCAAAAGATTATCTATGTGTCCAGCGTCAGTGCTCTATTTAACGCAGGCGATCTGGTGATAACCGAAGATACACCGGTAAGTGTGGCGACAAGCCCCTACGCTCGCACCAAAATCGCGTGCGAACACTATGTGCGCGAACTACAAGCACGGGGCGCGCCCGTCATTAGCACGTATCCAACCGGCGTGGTCGGCTCGCATGATCCGGGTCTATCCGAACCCCATTTTGGCATCAAACTGTTTGTTGGCGTGTTCACTTTTACCAGTAGTACCGGCGTACAGCTGGTAAATGTGCGAGATATTGCGAACGCGCATGTGGCTATCTTTGAGCGTATCGACGGGCCAGATCGCTTTGTACTGGGTGGGCACTATTACAGCTGGACAGAAATGCTCGAGATTGTTTCCAGGCTGACGGGTAGAAAATTTCACTCAGTGCACATTCCAGGGAAGATACTGAGGCTGTTGGGGCGTTGTGCTGATGCTGTGATTAAGATAACAGGTAAGGAATTCCCTTTCACTGCTGAAGGTATGACGTACGCCTCTCAATGGGTCTATGCTGACAGCAGCAAGATTGAGGCTGAGCTAGGACTGCATTTTGCGGACAGTGAGGACACACTGGCCGAAGCGATTCTTTGGCTTTATGACAGTGGCCATTTGTCGAGGCGGAAGATGGGAAAACTAATCCTCAAGTAAATCCGCGTCTAGTTTTACGCCGCTCACACAGCCGCCCCATGCGCTTGAGCCCACCATAGCGAAGGGTCAGCTGAGGATTCACCAATCCGTAAAATCGGGTAGCAGACCGGACAGTTCAGAGTCTGACAAATTACGCCAGACACCGGGCTTTAGTGTGCCCAGTTTCACGTTGACAATTCGGGTACGTCTTAATTGCACGACTTTATAGCCGAGTACTTCAGACATCAGCCGAATTTGCCGATTCAGGCCTTGAGTCAGTACGATTCTAAAACCGTATTTCGCGAGCTTCGACACCTTGCAAGGGAGGGTCACCTGTCTGTGGATGCGCACTCCGCGTGCCATAGCGCGTAAAAAAACGTCGTTGACGGGTTTATTTACGCCAACCAAATATTCTTTTTCGTGATTATTCTCGGAACGCAAAATTTGATTGACGATATCGCCATTACTCGTCATCAGGATCAAACCTTCTGAATTCTTGTCCAGACGTCCGATAGGAAATATGCGCTCTTTATGGTCTACGAAATTTATTATGTTTCCCGCTATCGCTTCATCCGTCGTGCAGGTGATTCCAGCAGGTTTGTTAAGGACGATATAAATATGCTTACGCTTATTTTTTGTGGTTGGCTTCAGTTTGACGATGTTGCCATCGACCAGCACGCTCATGCCCTCTAGCCATTTCGCACCCGTAACCGCGATTTCACCATTTAAGGTAACGCGCTGCTGGATAATTAGCTCATCGGCTTCACGCCGCGAGCACAAACCCGACTCACTGATAAATTTGTTTAATCGCACTAGGTTAAAATCTTGTACATCTGAATAATTGCATCCCTTGGAATTTTTTAATTACTGCTCAGGTCTAGTGCCTTTGTTGTCACTTCGTGCCATATTTTATCGGGCTCCGCAGCGAATCGGCGCTAGCTCACGTGTCGACGTCTATTGCCCCCGCCTTCTCTAGGAGCAGGCTAACGCCCGCAGGTTTATTATGCTGCGGTGGGATACTTAACAAACGTATCTACCAGTAACAACGCGAGCTCCATAGGATTAGGTCTGTCTCTTATACACATCTGACGCTGCCGACGAATAGAGAGGTGTAG